>JANXLQ010000269.1 GCA_025355085.1 Rhodopila sp. | reverse complement strand
CCAACGATGCCGGACACGCGATGCTGGTGAACGGCGACTTCAGTAGCGGAATGGATCGCTGGATATTCACCGACGACAGCCATATCGCCTGGCGCATGCTCAACGAGTATCTGATGCTGTGGTTTGAAACGGGCGCCACTGGTCTCGCGGCATTTCTGGGGTTGGCCGGATTGGCGGTGGCTGGCGGTGTCCGAGCTGCATGGCGCGGCGCCGTGACCGGGGCAGCCGTCGCCGGTTCGGTGTGCGGCTTCCTGGTTTCAGGGCTGTTCGACAACGTGCTGGAGGCACCCCGTCTGGCAACGCTGTTCTTCTTGGTCTGTCTGTGCGGGCTGGTGCAATGGGAGGACCGAAGGCACCGGCCCCGGTTTCACCGTGGTTCGACCCCTGCCGAATGAGTGTCCATCATGCTGGCAAGATGCGGGCCGCACAGAGAAACCACTCGTTGTGGAACCTGTCTAGCGCCTTGATATAACGACGCTATTGTGCGGGATGCCGCAGCCCGGCGATATCCTCGCCCGAACCCGTCACTGTCGGCGACCGGACGCATCGCCGTGTTTGAAATCGACACTGAAAACCTCGGTGCGCATCGCCATGACGACGGTCAATCACGCGCTTGCCCGTAGATCCCGGCCCGCCGGCAGGCCCCGCTATGCCGCGATCATCTCGGTCCTGACGACAAAAGTTCGGTCGCCAGCGCCAACCATTCCTCCTCCAGACCCCCACCGAACGGCGTCCGACCCGCTCGGTTGTACCAATACCGAGCATTGGATGGATCGGGCTCCTTGCGGTGCAGGTAGGCATGGACGGCGGCCCCATCCGGCCCCGGGGTATCCTGGGCGCAGGCGTGCGCCTTGGTCCAATCGCCCTTGGCGTCCCACCACAGCGCCTGCAACGGCAACGACAACCCCGCTATCGGGGTGTCGTTGGCGATCGAAAAACGGAAGGCGGGCAGGTCCATGGCCTACGCCGTCAGGGCTGGAAGAAGCAGGCGCCGCAGCTTGCGCACCGCGCTGTCCGGCGTGGTCAGCACCGTCTTGCCCGTGGCGGCCGCGATCTCGGCGGCAGCCTGCGACAGGCTGAACTGGGCCAGCGCGATCACATCGCAGTCGTGCAATACGCCGGCAGCAATGGCGGCCGCCGCGTTATGACCGGCCAGATCGCCCGCGTTCAAAGCCGTCAGCGCGCTCTCGGCCAAGCACTGCACCAGCGTCGCGTCCGGCGCCACCGCATCGAACTCCGGCGGCATGGAGGTCAGGGTCGGCGCGAATGTCGCCATCAGGCCGATGCGCCCGTTCGGACCGGTCAGGGCGATGGCTTCCTCGATCATCGCCTCGTTGGGTTTCAGCACCGGGGTCGGGGTAAGCGCGCGGGCGCAGGCCTCGATGCACGGACCGAAGGCGGAGCAGGTGAACAGGATCGCGTCTGCCCCGGTTGACTTCGCGTACCGGGCGAGCGCGAGGAAACGATCCGTCATCGCCGGGGTCAGGCACCCGTCGCGGGCCAGGTCAGTTGCGAGCGAACTGTCCAGCAGGTGCATCAGCGTCACCTCCGGCCACATTCGGCGAAAGGCCGCTTCGATCGGCGGGATGGAGGCGGACATGGCGTGAATGAGGGCGATGCGCATAGGGGGAAACTGCGGCAAGAGCGCGATCAGGGCAAGAGCGCCGTTGTCGCACGGGCAGGCGCAGGTGGCAGCCTGGCACCAAGGCGGGGTAACGCAGGGCAATCGGGTGGGACGCAAGCCGATCCCGGGCTTTCTCCGTTATGCAAAGCACCTGACCACCCGGGCGTGTGGACCCGCCATCCAGCCCCTGTACACCGCCACCTGTACACCACCACCGGCACACCGCCACCAGCACACCCACCACCCGGCAACGGCATACCGCCCGGCGTGACTGTGTGACTTCCCACAACGCAACGACACACTCACCAGGACCAACGCCCCCGGGCGCAGGTTGACACGCCCCCAATCCCCCGGCTTGCTCCGTCCCAACGCATCCATGCGGGAGAAAATATGCAAATCGGCTTCAACCTGCCCGTCAGCGGCCCAATGGCGGCCCCGGACATCATGGCCAACATCGCCCAACTCGGCGAGGCGCTGGGCTTCGACTACCTAACCCTAACCGACCACGTCGCGCTGCCCGATACCACCGCCCCCGGCTACCCGTATTCGACGACGGGAGAATTCTACACGCCCGACCCCGGCCACCGCGTGGAACAACTGACAACCACCGCCTGGATCGCCGCCAAAACCAGCAAAATCCGCCTCGTGCTGGCGGTTATGGTTGTGCCGCACCGACCGGCCGTGGTGACCTCCAAAATGCTGGCCACCATTGATGTGCTATCGGGTGGTCGCCTGACAGTTGGCATCGGCGCCGGCTGGCTACAGGTCGAACTGGAAGCCGTCGGCACCACCCCATTCGCCGAACGCGGCGCCGTGACCGACGAATACATGGACGCCATGCGCACCATCTGGACCAACCAAAAGCCGGTCTTCCACGGCAAATACACCCATATCGACGGCCTGTTGACCGATCCGAAACCGGTCCAAAAACCTTATCCGCCGATCTGGGTCGGAGGAGAATCCGGTCCCTCCATGCGCCGCGCCGCCCGCATCGGCGACGCCTGGTACCCGATCGGCAGCAACAACGCGCATCTGCTGGACACCCTGCCGCGCCTGACCGCCGGCATCGCCAAAATGCGCGCCCTGACCGCAGCCGCCGGTCGCGATCCCGCCGCCATGGGCATTGTCTATCGCGTCAAACGCCACGGCATGCCCGCACCTGCTGCCACCGACGGATGCCGGAAACTGTTCACCGGCACCGTCGCGGACACCATCGACGACATCGCCAGGGTCAGGGACATCGGCGTCACCGCCATCGACTTCGACTTCGAAGGCCGGGACGCGGTGAAATCCGCTGCGGACATGAAAAAATTCCACATGGAGGTCTTGTCTAGGATTTAAGTCACCACAACCTGCGGCAGTATGACCACCACCGCCGCAGCACAGACCGAACACAACCTCGGGTTCCACCTCCATCGCCATAACCGGCTGACGGAGGCGGAACCTTTTTACCACCGCGCCCTCGCGCTCGACCCGGATTTCAAGGAGGCTTGGATGAACCTGGGCCTCGTCGTCCTGGCCCAAGGCCGCCCGGATGAAGCGTTGGATTGCCAGCGGCAGGCATTGCGCCTCGATCCCGACAACGCCGACGCGCAAAACAACCTCGGCATGGTCCATTACGCACAAGGCCACATCGCCGAGGCGCAGAATTGCTTCCGCACGGCCGTGCACTTCAGATCGGATCACGCGAATGCAACCCTGAATCTCGGTTCGACCCGCCAGATATTCAACCACGTCGAAGAAGCCGAAGGCCTGTTCCGCCGCGCCCTCGTGCTCGGTGCCGACCCGGCCCGGACGAAAAGCAACCTCGCGCTGGCGCTGATGGAGCAGGGACGGCCGGAGGAAGCCGAACTATCCTGTCGCCAGGCCCTGGCAATCCAACCCCACAACCCCGAAGCCCGGGCCAACCTTGCCCTGGCGCTGCTGACAATGGGCCGCCTGACGGAAGGCTGGCACGCCTACGAATCCCGCTGGGAGGTCGAAGCAATGGGCGGTCCCGCACCCGGGTTGTCCCAACCACGCTGGACCGGTCAGCACCTGAACGGGCAGACAGTGTTGCTCCACGCCGAACAAGGCTTCGGCGACACGCTGCAATTCTGCCGCTACGCCCCCATGGTGGCCGCCGCGGGAGGGCGCGTCATCCTGGTGGTGCCAAAAGCGCTCCGCAAAGTCGTGGCAACCCTGGAAGGCGTGGCCGAGGTGCTGACCGAAGACGATGCGCTTCCCGCGTTCGACTACCACTGCCCGCTGTTGAGTTTGCCGCTGGCGTTCCAAACCACGCTGGCGACCATCCCTGCGCCGGTGGCGTATCTGCGCGCCGACTCATCCCAATGGGCCTATTTCCTGGCCAATCTGCCCGGCCTGAAAGTCGGTCTCGTATGGGCCGGCAAATCCCGCACCGATCGGCCGCACGCCGTAGCGATCGACAAACGCCGGTCCATGTCGCTTGCCGGTATGGCGCCGCTGCTGTCGGTGCCCGGCTGCGATTTCGTGTCGCTGCAACTCGGGCCGCGTGCCGCACAGATGCAGACGCTGCCACCGGGTGCGGTGCTGCACGATGTATCAAGCCGGTTGGGCGATTGGTCGGACACGGCGGGCCTGCTCGCCGGTTTGGATCTGGTGATCGCCGTGGATACCGCCGTCGCGCATCTGGCCGGCGCGCTGGGCAAGCCGGTGTGGATGTTGAACCGTTTCGACTCCTGCTGGCGCTGGTTCAGGGATCGGGACGACTCGCCATGGTACCCCACCATGCGCCAGTTCCGTCAAACCAGCCGGGGGGATTGGGCGGACGTTATGGCACGGGTAAGACTGGCTTTGTCAGAACGCGCACGCCCCGAAGCGGCGTTACCGGCCGGGTAGCGAAAGCGTCGCTTTTATACAGTCGGCCTGCAAAAACAGCCGGGTCCAGCGGCTGGCGATAAAGCCGCCCTCATACATCGTGCGATAGGCGGCATCGTGCTTTCGCTCGTGCATACAGGTCTGAAAAGTTGGAGACTGATCGATCGTCCTGGCAGACAATCCCACGGCCACGACGATAGCCAGGATCATCAACAGTTTCATGCGTTTCGGCGTCTGTTTCACGTCCTTGTCCATCAGGCCACGGCCACCTGCGGACGCCGAGCGAGCCAGTGCCAGCCCACGACGCCGAATGCGATCAGGACGGGGGGCACCACGGTCAGGTTCAGCACGTCCCATCCTTGAGTCGCCTGCACCGCGCCAGACGTCAGGGCGGTTATCGCCACGCTGCCGAACACGATGAAGTCGTGCGTCGCCTGCACCCGCACCCGCTCCTCCGGTGCATACGCCGTCGTCAGCAGCGTCGTGCCGCCGACAAACATGAAGTTCCAGCCGACGCCCAGCAGCGCCAGTGCGACCAGGAATGTGGTGAACAGCGGCGGTTGAAACACGTTCACCGCCACGCACGCCAGCGTCAGCACGCCGCCGATCAGAATGATCTGATGCACCCCGAATTTCTGGATCAACCGCCCCGTCACGAACCCCGGCGAGAACATCGCCAGCGAGTGCGCTCGGATCACATCCGCGCTCGCGCCCACGCCGAATCCGCACATCATCATCTGCAATGGGGTCGAGGCCATGATCAGGTTCATCGAGCCATAGCCCACCAGCGAGGCCACAACGGCGGTCACGAACGTACGTCGGGCGAAAATGACCCGGAACGGCACCGGAATGCCGGTTTTCTGCTGTGCGGGCGGCACTTGCACAAAACTCAGCAGGATCGCGCAGAGGATCGGCAACACCGGCAAATACAGGTAGGTCGCCAGAAAAATGTAATTTGGAATCAGGTCGTTGGTGCGCTTCACCATTTCCGGCCCGACGATCGCCGCCACCACGCCGCCTGCCAGCACCAGCGAAATCGCCCGCGCCTTGGCATGCGGGTCGGCGACTTCCGCGGCAGCGAAGCGAAGGTGCTGGGAAATGCCGAAGCCCAGCCCGGCCGGGATGGCACCGAAGCAATACAGGACAAAGTTCGATGTATAGATTCCCATGGCGAACGTCAGGCTGCCGCACAGCATCAGTGCGCATCCCAGCCAAAACCCGCCGCGCCGGCCGAAGCGGGGAAACGCGTAACCGGCAAGCAGCGAGGCGCACATCACCGAGACCATCTGGACTGCGATCGGCAGTGTGTTCAGGGCAGTGCCGGACAGGTTGTAGCCGACCAGGGACGCCATCACCGTTTGTCCCGACATCACGGCGTTCATCAACGCCTGACAGGCGAACAGCAGCCACACATTCTTGTTCATTTTCTAGGACGCCCGGCTAAAAGTGGCTCCAGCCCCCCTTTGTGATAACAAAAGGTTCTCCGCTGGCTCGACGCACCATGACCTCTGGCGGGCCGGAATGGAAGTGTCCGACCTGCGTGACGGCGACCCCGATACGTGCCGCCGCCTGCCGCAGGGCGCCGGTTCGGGCCGGGGGAACCGCCAGCAGCACCTCGTAATCGTCCCCCCCGGTCAGGCAGGTTGTCAGCCAGTCGGGACCGGCTGTTCGCGCTGCTGCCGACAGCGGCACCGCATCGGCCATCAGCTCCGCCGTTAGCCCGCTCGCCCGGCATATATGTCCGAGGTCCTGCACCAGACCATCCGAGACATCCATGCCGGCCGAGGCGATGCCGGCCAGTTCCAATCCGACTCGCGGCTGGGGCAGGCGGTAGCGGTCGAGCAGGAATCCCGTCGGATCGGTCAGGCGGCCCAGTGCGACGGCCAGACCCAGTGCGCCATCGCCGATCGTGCCGGTAACCCAGATGCCGTCGCCCGCCTGCGCCCCGAACCGATGGACGGCGGTGTTCGGCGCCACATGGCCGATGATGGTCAGGGACAACGAAATTGGCCCGGGTGTGGACGTGGTATCGCCGCCCAGCAAGGTCACGCCGTACGTCGCCTGATCCTGCGCCAACCCGGCGGCGAACCCGGCAAACCAGGCGTCCGGGGTGTCCTTGGGGGTGGACACGGTCATCAGGTAACTAAGCGGCACAGCCCCCTTGGCCGCGAGATCCGATAGATTGACGCGCAACAGTTTGCGCCCGATCAGATCGGGCGGATCGTCCGGCAGAAAATGGACCCCGGCCACCATGGCATCGGCCGTCAGGACCAACTGCCGCCCGGGCGGAGGTGTCAGCAGGGCTGCGTCGTCCCTCAGGTCCAACGCCCCGGGCCCCGCCAACGGCCTGAAATGTCGCGCGATCAGAGAGAATTCAACCGGCAGGCCCATGTTTCGCTTTCAAAGAATTCGGCGGTTTAGTTTAATTTGTGCTGAACAGGCCATCCACGCAAACCGCGCCCCCCGGGGCAATCAGGTGAGCGCCCGCTTAACGTTCGAATTCAGCCTGCATACCAATAGCAGGGCAATCGGGTGAATGGATTTTTGGTGCTTTGGCCGGCTCGGCATGAAAATACAAGGAAGCACCTATTTCACCACGAAGCCACGAAGCCACGAAGGATGCGAACAACCAGCAACGAATTTGCCAATTTTATTGGAAACTTCGTGCCTTCGTGGTGAAATTTCTTTTCTCAGCCGGCACCACAAGTGCATCGTTCCAGAGGACGATAAACGCGATCGCGGCCGCGAACACCAAAATGAGAACTGCTGCTGCATGATCGTCGCTATATCGGATCATCCGGAAACCCGGTAATGATCGACCCGCCAGTGTCTAAACAGCGGGCGGATTGGGTTTCGGATGACAGTACCGCACACCGGCAGGCAGACTCTGGGCTTTATGTGGTGGACCGCATTAATGGGTCTGTGCCTGGTGCTGGT
>JANXLQ010000245.1 GCA_025355085.1 Rhodopila sp. | reverse complement strand
GTCACCGCGGCCCGCGCTTCCCGCTGGAGTTCATAGTCAAGCGCCTGACCAGCGAGACCGCGGATTTCTTCGGCTTCCATGATCGCGGACGCCTGGCCGTCGGTAAGAAAGCCGATGTCAACGTCGTCGATCTGTCCACATTACGCCTGCATCATCCGGAGTTGCGCCACGATCTGCCCGCCGGCGGCAAACGTCTGGTGCAACGCGTGGATGGCTACGAGGCAACGATCGTGGCCGGGGTGCCAATCTTTGAGCGCGGCCAGGAAACCGGCGCTCGGCCCGGCAAACTGGTCCGCTCGAACGCCTAATCCGGGACCGCGAACC
Organism: Rhodopila sp.; assembly: GCA_025355085.1. Taxonomy (GTDB): domain Bacteria; phylum Pseudomonadota; class Alphaproteobacteria; order Acetobacterales; family Acetobacteraceae; genus Rhodopila. The sequence continues at coordinate 4,190 of JANXLQ010000245.1, read as the reverse complement.
GTATCGAAACCGGACAATGGTCGGATAGACGGTCTTTCATGGTCTTGTCCGTCTCCCGGTAGATCAGGACTTTTAGCGTATCAGCCTGCATCCAGTTGGCGGCGGCGCCGCCAGCCAGGATGTGGTCGATAAAATTCTCCGCGCCCCAGCACGGGGAACTGCGGCCTTCCGTGGCGCGGGCCAACGGCGCCGCCCGACGCAGATCGGCAAGCACGGTATCGCGCCCGTCCATCCAGCGATTGAAATCCCCCAGGACAATAAACGGCGTGCCGTCCTTAACGCGGTCCTCGATCCAGGCTGCGACGATCGGCACCTGGTCACGCAGTGCCAGACAGGATCTGTCATGTGCCTTCGCAAGGGGTTGATTGCGGCACCCGGTTTTCAGATGCACGGCCAGCACGCGCAGATCAGATCCCGGAAGATGCAGCGTGATATCGGCGCCGCTGCGCAAATGGTTCGCGCCCAAAGCGGTCACATCGGGATTCATGTCGTATTTCAATCCCTTGCGCACGGCGATCCCCACACGTTGCGTGACATGGTCCCGTGTCATGTGGACCGCGTAACGGTCAGGCGGAAAGACCTTGGTCGCGGCCCTGGACCCATCCACCTCTTGAATCGCGATCACGTCGGCATTGAGTTCAACGGCATATTGCGCGAGACGGCCGAAATCATCATCGCCCCGCGGCGTGACGTCGGACGGAAGGAAAGGGTCACCCGCCGCACGCGTCGTCAACCAGTTCAGATTCCAGGTCGCGACCTTCAGGTCCGCCGCTGTCGCTGCGACTGGGACAAAAAAGGCAAGAAACAGTAAGCATTTGATCATGGCCGGCTCCGGTGCGACGGTTGCACCGGCACCATCGCACGTCGCGCGGACGAAAGGGTTAACGCCCGCCGAACGCCTCCAGCGGCAACAGATCGCGTGCATGCCGGCCAGCCGCCAGCGACGTTGCGTTGATCACCGCGAGCCGGAACCCGCCGGGCGGCATGGAGTGCTGTGACGAATCGCGGTCCTCATGAAACGAAATTTGCACGCTCGACACACCGTCCACCGACCGGGCGAGATCGGCCAGCGACTTGGGTGGATGGCGATACGCCGGCCCATGCGGCCCGAACAAGACGACACTGTACGCATCGCTGCGCCCGGAGTCGTCGAACACCCATTCGCCGGTGGCGTACAGGCGGATCAGTGCCGCCACCCATCCGGGACCGTAAAGATCGGGCCATTGGTCGGCGAACCGCAGATGCGCTTCGATGATCCGGCTGCCGATGGTTTCAAAATTGACCATGCCGGTGTAGCCTGCCAGATGCGTGCGCGCCCAGGTGCCGCACCATTCCTCGATATCCGGCATGGCTTCGGCGTGGATGTGCCAGTGGTCGAAGGTTCCGCCGGGTGCCGTGGCGCCGGTCGCGTGCCGCCACCACACGGCATTGCCATCGACGATGGCGGCGTCGGTACTTACATGCGCCCCGGTCAGCAATGTGGACCAGAAATGACCGGGGTTCATCGACGCCCGGTAGGTTTCCAGATCGGGGATGGGCAGGCTACCGGCGCCCATGCTACGCAGGTTCATCACCGGCTTGGAAAACACCGGAAATCCCGGAGGAATCACGCCATGCGGCGCGGCATCCAGCCCCTGCGACAAAGCCACGGCAAGCTTGTCATAGATCCATCGGTGGGCCGGGTACAGCGGCCATGCCTCCCAGTCCTTGGTCGGAACGATCGTGTCATCCGGACACGTATCGTTCGCGAAGAACTGCGTGCGCCAGGGATCGGTCTGATAGATCGGCATCGTTCTATGCCGGCACCGGCGCGTTAGGATGCAGCAGGTTTTCGTTGCGCAGGTCGGACCACAGTCCTGCCGGTATTTTCATCGTGAACAGCGGCAGGTTTTCGATAAACTCCACTGCGTTGCGCGGGCCGGGGATGACAGCCGCCACCACTGGATGCGCCAGCGGGAATTGCAAAGCCGCTGCCGCCAATGGAACGTTGTGGGACTGGCACACAGCCTGTAGCTTCCGCACCCGGGCGACGATGTCCGGAGGCGCCGTTTCATAGTTCCAGGTATCGCGGCCTGCCAAAATACCGGAGTTCAGAGGCCCGCCGATCACCAGCGACGTGCCGCGTTCCATGCACATCGGGATAAGGTCGTCCAGCGGCCCCTGCTCCAGCAACGTGTAACGGCCTGCCAGCAAAAACGCGTCCCAGTCACCGAAACCCAAAGCATCGATCAATACTTTGGATTCATTCACCCCAATGCCAATGGCGCTGACCACTCCCGAGCGGCGGAGTTCTTCCAGCGCCTTGTAGCCGCTGTTCCGCAGTTGCGTCAGGTATTGGGTATTCAGTTCTTCACCGTGCTGGTAGGCTCCGATATCATGAACATACAGAATGTCGATACGGGCGAGACCCAGCCTTTGATAGCTGTCCTCCACCGAGCGCATAATGCCGTCGTAGCCATAATCATAGAGGACCTTGAACGGCATCGGCGACAGGCGTCCGTCCGGGGATGGGGCCGTGTCAGTCTTCGGCCGCAACAACCGGCCGACCTTGGTGGACAACACCCAGCTATCGCGGTCTTTGTCCCGCAGTTCATCGCCAACCCGATGTTCGGCCGCCCCACACCGTAGAATGGTGCCGTATCGAAATACCGCAGCCCGGCATCCCAGGCGGCGGCAACGATCGCCTGACCCTCCGCCTGCGTGATCTTGATGCGACTGCCCCCCATCGTCGCCGTTCCGAGGCCCATCGCCGTGACGTGCAGCCTGGTGCGGCCGATCTGGCGTGTTTCGAACATGTGCACGACTTCCTGATCCTGTTGCGGGTATTTTGAAGGGCTTCCGGCCAGCATGCAACGGGGGATGGAATCGACGAGCGCCTCCCGCTCTGCCACCATGGCACATGGAGGTAACACCATGACCTACGAAACCATCTTGCTTGACCGTGAGGACGGCGTTGGCATCGTCACCCTGAACCGGCCGGACGTCCTGAACGCCATGAACCGAAAATTATCGGTGGAACTGGCCGAGGCAGTAAAGCTGCTGGATGCCGATGATGGAATCGGCTGTATCGTCATCACCGGCGCCGGAGAAAAAGCCTTTTCCGCAGGCGGCGACATCCACGAACAGCGTGCCGATGACCTAAAATACACTTCGGAACAACTTGAGGCGATGACCAATCCGCGCCGCGGCTATGAAATCAGTGCCTGCCGCAAACCGACCATCGGGATGATGAACGGACTGGCATACGGCGGAGCGGCTGTACTGTCGTCGTCGCTCGATATGCGGGTGGGCTGCGAGGGCACGCGGTTTCGTTTCCTCGCGGCTGCATACGGAAGAATTAACAGCACCTGGACGTTGCCGAACCAGGTGGGCTGGCCGATGGCGAAGGAATTACTGTTCAGTGCCCGCGTCGTGGAAGCCGGCGAAGCCTATCGCATCGGGTTATTAAATCATTTGGTGCCGCGCGCCGAACTGCGCGACAAGACGATGTGGCTGGCGAAGATGATCGCGGCGAACCACCACGGCGCGGTGACCGGGATCAAGTCGTTGCTGTTGCATCAACTTGGCGAGGGTCTGGAAGCGCAGTGGGCGGCCGAAAAGGATTACACCACGAACGTAATGCGAGGCGCCAAAGCCGAAGACGCTTTTCCCGACTTTATCGCTCGGAAGGGCCGGATTTGAATTTTCTCGTACGCTGAAGCCGGCAAAACACAAGATCGCTGCTGGTAACCGGCTTTCACCGTTACACAGTAGCAGCGTGGCAGCCGATGTGGTTTGTCACTTTATCCAGAGAGACAAAGATGGCAGTTGCAAGCGTGACAAAAATCACCTCGGCATTACCGGCCAGCTTCGATGCCGCTATCCACGAGGGCTTGGCACGCGCGAGCAAAACCGTCCGCGGGATCACCGGCCTGTATGCGGTCGAGGAAAAAGCCAGCGTGCAAACGGAAAGATCGCGGAATATCGCGTGACAATGGAGGTCACCTTCATCCTTGAGGGGTAATACCAACGGCCTGATATTCTGACCTGTCACCGTCATGGCGGGCGAAGCAGGCTGTGTGAAAACTCTCGCCCGCGCTTTTGGCGGAGAATGGTTTTCTCCGGGGGCTCCTCTCCGTCATGGCGGGCGAAGGCCCGTCATCCACGCCTTGCTGTCCCGGCCCAGAAAAGGCGCAGATGGTAGGCATTCT
>JANXLQ010000225.1 GCA_025355085.1 Rhodopila sp. | reverse complement strand
GTCGTCGCGACGACAGGGGCATGCCAGAGAAAAATATTCTCCAACGCAAATTTGGGCGGGAGTTTTCGCACAGCCTGGAAGGCCTGCCATCCACGTCTTTGTCTGAACCAGCATCGCGTTTCGTGGATGGCGGGACTTCGCCCGCCATGACGGTGACAGGTCAGAATACAAGGCCATTGGTATTAGGTATCGCTTGCGGCGCCGGTTGTCGTTTGGACCGCAGGTACCGATGAGATGACCTTCATCCTGCGCCCGGGCTTCTTCGCAACAATTTTCTTCACCGTCTTCTTTGTCGCTGCCTTTACCGCGACGAGAGCCTTGGTCCCAGCCTTCTTCGCCCCAACCTTCTTTGCCATGAATTTCTTTGCCACGACTTTCTTCGGCGCACCCTTGGTGGCAGGCTTGGATGCAGTCTTCTTGGCAGAAGCCTTTTTTGGAGCCACCGTCTTAGCCAAGGAATGCTTGGCTAAAATCTTTTTGGCAACGGTCTTTATAGGTGCGGCCTTGGAAGCCGATGCCTTCGGAGCAGTCTTTTTCACGGCGGCTTTCTGCGGCGCAGCCTTCTTCGAAGCAACCTTCGCGACCACCTTCGCCGCATCTGGCTTCTTTGGTGCCGCCTTGGCAGCAGACGCCTTAGCAACAGCCTTCTTCACGGCGGCTTTTTGGGGCGCGGCCTTTACGGCTGCCGGCTTGGCGGCAACCTTGGCCTTCTTGACAGCGGGCTTCTTCGTAGCTTTCTTCGTTGCTGCCTTGATTGCCATCGCCAGAGCGCCCGGGACCTTGGCGCGGGGCGTTTCGTTGCTCGTAATGTCAATGCTCACCTGCAAAACTCCTTTTTGAACATGTCCTTATGGTCTGGTGAATTGGACAAAGCCGTCTATGAAGACGCGTGCCGGACAGACGTCGGCGGATTTGTTTCATCGGTAAACCGGCTGGCAAACACGCCCCAACCCGGCACTTATTTGGCTCGTCTTCGGCTTTCCAAAGTCGCGGTCCATCGACCGTCCTTCTGTTGTTCGTCCCCACGCATCGAATTTATGATCAAAATTGCGAATCGATACACGAGCACGGATTCCGCTATCCATCGCACCGCCCCTATATGTCAACAAAAAGCAACCGTTTCGAGTGACATTTGGTAAAAAACTTTTCGCGCGTTGCGTTTCATGGGCGAACGGAAAAAACAAAACCGCCGCGACATCGCTGTCGCGGCGGTTCCAACAATGCTCTGAGATCGCTTTCGCCTCAGACGTAACGCGCCCTCTTTAGCAACAGATCAACCACGCCGATCGATAGGCACGAACGTAAGATTCTCCGGTCCCGTATAGTTGGCGGTCGGTCGAATCAGCTTGTTATCGACACGCTGTTCCATAACATGGGCAGCCCATCCCGATGTGCGTGCGATGACGAACAGCGGGGTGAACATTGCCATCGGAACACCCAGCATGTGGTAGCTGATGGCGCTGAACCAATCGAGGTTCGCGAACATCTTTTTCGCGTCCCACATCGTCGATTCGATGCGGTCGGCAATGTCGAACATCTTCATCGATCCGGCATGCTCCGACAGCCGGCGTGCGACTTCCTTGATCACTTTGTTCCGGGGATCGGAGATCGTATAGACTGCGTGCCCGAAGCCGATGACGACCTGCTTCGCTTCGACCCGCTTGCGGATATCAGCCTCGGCTTCGTCAGGCGTGTCGTAGCGATTCTGGATCTCGAAAGAGACCTCGTTCGCACCACCATGTTTTGGACCGCGCAGCGCACCGATACCGGCGACGATCGCCGAATACATGTCCGCGCCCGTTCCCGCGACGACACGGCAGGTGAACGTCGAAGCATTGAATTCATGCTCTGCGTACAAGATCAGCGACGTGTGCATCGCACGCACGGCCATCTCCGACGGGGCCTTGCCGTGCAGCAGATGCAGGAAGTGTCCGCCGATGGAATCGTCGTCGGTTTCCACATCGATGCGCTTGCCGTTGTGGGCGTAGTGATACCAATACAGCAGCATCGATCCCTGGCACGCCATCAAGCGATCCGCGATGTCGCGTGCGCCGGGAGGGTTCTGGTCATCCTTTTCGGGCAACGTACAACCCAGCGCGGAAACGCCGGTGCGCATGATATCCATCGGATGCGACGCGGCCGGCAATGCTTCCAGCGCCATCTTTACCGACATCGGCAACCCGCGCAGCGCCTTCAGCTTCGCCTTGTATCCGGCCAGAACGGCGCGGGTCGGCAGCGTGCCATGCACCAGCAGATAGGCGATTTCCTCAAACTCGCAGGTGTCCGCCACATCGAGAATATCATAGCCGCGATAGTGCAGGTCGTTGCCGGAACGTCCGACCGTACACAACGCCGTATTGCCCGCCGTAACCCCGGACAGCCCGACACCCTTCTTTGCTCGGTTTGGTAGAGCCGTTGTCTCGCTCATTTTTCGTTCCTCCTTCGTAGTTCCACACCAGCCGGCGGCAGCCGGCCCGCCCTGAATAACAAGCTTCATGTCCCAATCATGGCCCGGCGTGTCCGGGCCACCGCTTCCAGCATTTGCCTCGACGGGTGGCCCGGACACACCGGGCCAACTGTCGAGGATAGATACTGACCTAGGCTTCTTGTTAGAGAATACCAGGCTTACCAACCAGCAGCGTGCCCACGGGCAGCGCGACGTTCAAGCGATGCAGATCCCCGGCCGGAAGATGCGGCAGTTCTTGCGCAGCTTCCAGGAACCGGTTCGATTCCGCCGCGCTGATGATACCGTCCGTCAAAATCTGGAACTTCCGGATGTAGTCGTCCCGGCCGAACGGCTTGGCACCGAGCGGATGGGCGTTCGCAACGGCCATTTCATCGACGATCCTGGTGCCGTCGCGCATGAAGATTTCGACGCTGCCACCGAACGACAACTCATTCGGATCGGTCGCACGATAGCGGCGCGTCCATTCCGGGTCTTCCGTCGTTTCGATCTTGTGCCACAGCCGCACAGTATCGGCTCGGCCCGCACGCTGCGGCGCGTAACTGTCAACGTGATGCCAGGACCCATCCTGCAGCGCGACCGCGAAGATGTACATGATCGAATGATCGAGTGTTTCCCGGCTCGCCTGCGGGTCCATCTTTTGCGGATCGTTGGCACCCGTGCCGATCACGTAGTGCGTGTGATGGCTGGTGTGGATGACGATCTTGTCGATGTTGTCGAAGTCGGAGATTTTATCCCGCATGCGGAACGCGAGGTCGATCAGCGCCTGCGACTGATACTCCGCCGAATGTTCCTTGGTGTAGCTGTCCATGATGGCGCGCTTGGCTTCGCCGGGCGCCGGCAGTGACACGACGTAGTGCGCCTGCGGTCCGTTCAGCATCCACGCGATGACGCTGTCCTCACCCTCGTAAACCGGGCTGGGGGCACCCTCACCGCGCATCACGCGGTCAACCGCCTCAATCGCCAGCTTCCCGCTGTGGGCCGGGGCGTATGCCTTCCAGGAACTGATCTCACCCTTGCGGGACTGGCGGGTGGTAAAGCTGACGTGAACCGCCTGCTGCACCGCCTGATAGATGACGTCCTGCTGCAAACCGAGCAGTGTGCCGATGCCGGCGGCCTGGGCGGGGCAAAGATGGGCGATGTGGTCGATCTTGTGTTCGTGCAGGCAAATCGCGCGCACCAGGTCGATCTGGATTTCGTAGCCGGTGGCCAGACCGAAAATCAGGTCCCGGCCAGATTTTCCCATCGTCTGCGCGACAGCGAGAATGGGGGGAATGTTGTCGCCGGGATGCGAGTAATCGGCGGCGAGGAACGTGTCGTGCATATCCAGTTCACGCACGGCAACGCCGTTCGCCCATGCAGCCCATTCCGGGCTGACGCGCTGGGTCGAGGGCATGCCGAAGACCGATGCGCCGGCCTTGTTGGGTCGAGCCAAGGCCATGTCGCGGGCCGACACGATGGCATGGCGGTTCGACGAAGCGATCGCCACCGATGCATTGTCGATGACGCGGTTGACGATCATTGCCGTCACGTCCTCGGTCACCGCGACTGTGTCGGCGGCGACACCGGCGATCTTCCAGGCGAGTTGGTCTTCTCGCTTCAGACCAGCCTTCGACGGGCTTACTCTTACGTCGTGATCAATCATTTCCTTGCCTCCCTCTAATGCCCAGCCCGAGAATCAGGCCATCTGCGTGCTTCGTAGTGTCGTGGCAGCGGAACGGCAAGTTAGGATGATTGCTTCGTTGGCACGCTGCGGCAGGAGGGTCTGAGGCGCATCCTCTGCGAGTGTTTCATTCGCATCTGTCGATCCTGGTGGGATGCTGTCAGAACGCCTGCTTCGCGGTGGTGGCCGCGAAGGCCGGGATCGAGGATGGGGCGGTAGAATCGGCGAAGTGAAAAAAACGTCGGGTCGTTAATGGTCTGTTAACGTCTTCCGGTCACGATATGCCCGGGCCTGAGGGCACACTGCGGCAAAATGCTGCTATTTTTACATGGAGACGACAGCATGAGTTCCATTGGTGCCATCAGCGGCGGCATGAACCAAGTTATGGCGATGAAGCCCCCGCCGGGTCCGCCGCCAACGCCACCGGCGGGGGTAAAAGCAGCACGGGACAATGATGGGGACAGTGATCGGGGCGGTGGTTCCGGGTCCGCCGGGAAATTGCTCAGCATGTCCGTTTAGCCAGAGCTACAGGCAGAACTGGGCCGCGCCCCTGTTCGGTAAGCCCGAGGGACGCAGGCCTGGTTCGGTCAGCCGGGACTATGGCTAATGCCTCCGCGATATCCGCGCGAGCCGGCATGGGTGACGCAGTCACCGTTATGATAGTGGATCTAATACCAACCGGCGTTGACGTTGACGTACCGCCATCCAACCCGTCATGCCGGCGAAGGCCGGCATCCACGTCTTTTGTTCGCCCAAACAAAGACTATGGATGGTGCGCCTTCGCGCACCATGACGATGCGAGTGCGGCCGACGGTACGTCAATATCAACGCCGGTCGGTATAATCCGACAAAAGCATCCGGCCGGTTGGACGGATTCCTGCCCCATCGGAAGAATCAGGCCGGGCATCAGGCGATAGATTTTTTTCCACTGGCGGCACCGGCAGGGCGGCCCATTTGGTGATCAGGCAACGGTGTGGAATTATCATCGCAAGCTTTGGCCGCCACGGCGGCACGTCCGACGAAAGCAACACCATGAGTTCGATCATAGCCGGCGGTATCGACTGCGACATCCATCCGGCGGTGCCCAATCTGAAGGCGCTGCATCCCTACCTGACCGATCACTGGCGCGACATCATCGTTCAGCGCGGCATGCACGAGTTGAACTCCATCGCCTACCCCGCCAACAGCCCGCTAACCGCCCGTCCCGACTGGCGGGTAGAGGGCATAAGGCCCGGTTCGGATCTGGAATTGCTGCGCCAGCACGCGCTAAACCCATTCAAGACCAGCATCGCGATCGCCAACTGCCTGTACGGTGTTCAGTTGCTGTTCAGTGAGGACATGGGCGCCGGATTCGCCCGTGCGGTGAACGACTGGATGGCAAAGGAGTGGCTGGATAAAGAACCCCGGCTGCGCGCATCCATCGTCGTGCCGGCGCAAAACCCCGAAATGGCGGTCGATGAAATCAACCGCGTGGCCCCGGACAAGCGCTTCGTCCAGGTGTTGCTGCTGGTGATGAACGACATGCCCCTGGGCAAGCGCCACTACTGGCCGATCTATGCCGCGGCGGAAAAGCACGGGCTGGCCATCGGCATCCACGCCGGTAGCGCGTACCGGCACCCCGTGACTCCGATCGGATGGCCGACCTACTACACCGAGGATTATGCCGCCCAGGCGGCCGCCTTCCAGCAAGCTCTGTCGTCGCTGATATGCGAGGGCGTTTTCACCAAATATCCCGACCTGAAGGTGGTGCTGTTGGAGTCCGGCTTTACCTGGCTGCCGGCGCATCTCTGGCGTTTGACAAAATTCTGGCGCGGATTGCGGATGGAAGTCCCTTGGTTGGATCGCGCACCCACCGAGATCGTAAAGTCGAACGTGCGGCTGACAATTCAGCCCTGCGACGGCCCACCCAGTGAGGAAATGTTCCAAAAACTGATGGAGCATATGGACTCGGACGAGTTGCTGTTGTTCTCGACCGATTATCCACACTGGCAGTTCGATGGAGAAGACGTGCTGCCCGCCGGCCTGTCACCCTCGTTGGTGCGGAAGATGATGATCGACAACCCACTGGCGACGTATTCACGGCTGTCCTGAAACACCGGCAGCATAGGCCATATTACCAGCCACCCCGGTCCCGCCTCGCAGATCGCGTCGGATCGACATCGTAGCAGAGGCTGAGCACAAATCCGTGAAATTCGCTTTGTCCGTCCGTTCCGAACCATATCGCAAGATGCGGCGAAAACGGAGCGAACGCGCGATGCATGGTATATCCAAGACCGAGGCCAGCAAGATCCCTGCGGTCACGCTCGGTTTCTGGATCATCAAAATCGCGGCCACGACCTTGGGGGAGACGGGTGGCGATGCGCTGTCTATGACCCTAAAGTTGGGGTACGCCGTCAGCACAGGCATCTTTTTCGCGTTCTTCCTGGTGACCGTAATCCCGCAAATCCGAGCACGGAGCTACCATCCGTTGCTGTATTGGGCAGTGATCGTGGCAACCACGACGGTTGGCACCACGATGGCGGACTTCGCCGATCGATCGCTGGGGATCGGGTACATTGGTGGCTCCCTGATCCTGTTTGTCCTGTTGGCGGCGGTTCTGTTGGCATGGTGGCGCAGCGTCGGCACTGTCTCCGTCACTGCCATCGCCACACCCAAAGCCGAAGCATTCTATTGGGCCACCATTTTGGCATCGAACACCCTCGGCACCGCACTCGGCGATTTCCTGGCGAAAGATTCCGGGCTTGGCTACGAGGGCAGCGCTTTGGTGTTCGCCGGCCTGATCGCCATTGTCGCGGCCGGATACTTCTTGACCGCCATATCCCACACGCTGCTGTTCTGGGCCGCCTTCATCCTGACCCGCCCACTGGGTGCCACACTGGGCGACCTGCTGACCAAGCCGCTGCCCGACGGCGGGTTGGCACTCAGCCGGTTCAGCTCCTCCGGGCTGATCGCCCTGTTCATAATCGTTTGCATACTGACGCTTTCTCGTCGGGCAGGCGTGCATCCAGGTGGACAATCGGCGCCGATCGGCCGACATTGAGTAAAATGCCGAACTCGCTTGACGGAGCCCGGTTGACGGAGATGGTGCGATGAACATCCAAACGACCACGAGACCGCTGCCGCAGGCGGTCAATCAATCGAAGCTGACAACGGCGGACTGCGACATCCATCCGCAGCGCAACAACGACAAAGACCTCCATCCGTATCTGGAGAAGCGGTGGATTGAGCACATGCAGATGTTCGGGTCCCGTCCGCGCCAAGCGTATCAGGACGGTCCGGCATATCCGAAAGGACAGCCAAATGCCGCTCGCCGCGACGCGTGGCCCGCTGGCGGCCGGCCGGGCAGTTCGCTGGCCTTCATGCGGCAGCAGTTGCTGGACACCAATAACTGCGTGCTTGGTATCCTGAACGCCACCGGTGACAACGGCCAAAGCTATCAGAACCGGGCATTCGGCGCGGCGGTGTGCCACGCCATGAACGAATGGCAGTTGCATGAATGGCTGCTGCCGGAACCGCGCCTGCGCGGGTCCATCGTCGTCCCGTATGAGGATGCGGAAGCGGCCGTGGCGGAAATCGAACGCTACGCCACCGACCCGCATTTCGTGCAGGTGCTAATGCTGAGCCGCACCAGCGAACCGCCGGGCCAAAAACGCTACTGGAAAGTGTACGAAGCCGCTGCCGCCGCGGGACTGCCGGTTGGCGTGCATGCGTTCGGGTTTGGCGGCTATCCCGTCAGCGGCGGCGGTTGGCCGTCCTATTATATCGAGGACATGGTCGGACACGCTCAGTCCAGCCAATCGTTCCTGACCTCCATGGTGATCGAGGGCGTGTTCGAACGCGTACCGGCGCTGAAGCTGGTCTTGATTGAGGCAGGGTTCGCCTGGTTGCCGTCGCTGGCGTGGCGGCTGGACAAGATTCAGAACCGTCTGAAGGCGGAGACTCCCCACCTAAAGCGGCTGCCGTCTGAATACATCCACGATCATGTGTGGCTGACGACACAGCCGATGGAGGAGCCGGCGAACCGCGCCCATGTGCTGGATGCGATCGACTGGATTGGTTGGGACCGGCTGCTGTTCGCGACCGACTACCCGCATTGGGACTACGACGATCCGTCACAGGTTCTGCCGATGGCGCTGCCCGAACAGAAGAAGCGGGACTTTTTTCTAAACAACGCAGTGGCGCTCTACGGTCAAAGATAGCCCGAGCGCTGTTTGCTGTCAGAATGAGCGACGGTGTGTATCGCTACCGTCCTTTGATACATAGACCAACCGGCGCTGACATTGACGTACCGCCATCCAATCCGCCCTGCCGATACCGGGGTCTAGGCTCCGGTCGGTATTCGCGTCTTTTGTTCGTCTAAACTAAAGACATGGATGTGCGCCTTGCACACCATAACGATGGCAGGGTGCGCCTTCGCACCCCATAACGGTCCGAGGCGGTCGGCGTGTGTCAATGTCAACGCCGCACACTCGTCACGCGCGCGGGATAGCTTCGTCGATCCTATCGCCAGCAAGGACGGGTTACCCAACGATGCGGGCGGCCAACCGAGACACAGTTGTCATTGGTGCCACGCGATCTTCAGCGCCAAACTATCAGGCGTACAGCTCAGGCATCTCGCAACGCCCGCCCGGTGGACAATCGGTGGCGCCTGCATTCGGGACCATTCCGCCATTTCGACGCTTACCGGCGGCCGCGGAAATGCTAGAACGGCCTCGGCAAGCCGCTGGTGAGCGAGCCGGATGGGACTTGGTGCATGACTCCTGATGGGACGCCCTCGCATTTGCCGGTGACACAGGCAGTCGCTCGTCTTCGCACCTGGACGATCGGCGAGGCATTGCCTTTTTGGGGAAACGTTGGCTTCGATCCTGCGCGGGGTAGCTTTATCGAACGCATCGGCTTCGACGGCGTGCCGATGCCCGAGGTGCCGCGCCGGGCGATGGTACAGGCGCGCCAAATATATGTCTTTTCGCACGCGGCCCTGCTCGGTTGGTGGCCGCAGGGACGCGAGATCGCGCTGAAAGCGGCGCATCGGCTGATCGACCGTTATCAGGGTGTCGATGGCGCGCCGGGCTGGGTGTTCTCTATCCGGCCGGATGGAGCAGTGCATGACGGCAAGCGCGATTTCTACGCCCACGCCTTCGCGCTGTTCGGATTGGCCTGGGCGTACAAGCTGGAACCCGAACCACGGTTTCTCGCGTCGGCGTTGGCGACGTTGCAGGATCTCGACAAGCATTTCGCCTCGCCGGCCGGCGGATTTTACACCGGATTGCCGCCACAGACCGGCCGGCGGCATCAGAACCCGCATATGCATTTGTTCGAGGCGATGCTCGCCTGGTTCGACGCGACCGGGCATGACTTCTTCCTGCAACGGGCAGGCGAGCTGCACGCCCTGATGGCGGAGCGGTTCTTTCAGCCGCGAACCGGCATTTTGGCAGAGTATTTCGACACGTCCTGGAACCCCCGCCCGGGCATCGAAGGCCGGATATGCGAACCCGGGCACCATTTTGAGTGGTCGTGGCTCTTGCGACGATACGCAACCTTAACCGGGCGCGGTTACGATCCTATGGCCGATGTGCTGAAAGCGTTCGCCGATCGGCACGGTTTCGACGCCGAGGGCCTTGTGGTTGACGAATTGCTCGACGACGGCAGCGTGCATAAGGCGTCGCGCCGCTGCTGGCCGCACACCGAAGCGATCAAGGCCGAAGTGGCGGCGTTCGAAGCCGGCGACTTCGATGCCGGAGCGCGGGCCGTTCGGATAATCGACCGGTTGATGCAGGTGTTCCTCGGCCGTCCGGTCACGGGCGGTTGGGTGGATCATGTGGACGCAAAGGGTGCGCCGCTGGTCGATTTCATGCCGGCCAGCACGCTGTATCATGTGTTCCTCGCCGTGGCGGAAGCCGGCCGGGTCTGGCGATAAACGAGGAACAGAACGCCATGAACGAGGCGCCGATCCGGCAGGCCGTCATCCTGGCCGAGGGCAAGAAGACCCGGCTGGGGGAGGTCGCGCGCGATATCCCCCAACCAATGCAGCCCATCGCCGGCGACCGGCCGTTCCTGGACCATTTGCTGGAAATGGCGGAGCGGCATGGCTATCAGGATATCGTTTTGCTCGCCGGGCATCTGGGAGATCGGGTGACCGAGGCCTACGATGGAAGACGAATTGGCGGGGCGGCCGTGCGGGTGCTGTGTGAACCAGCGCCGCTTGGTACCGGCGGTGCTCTGACGGCCGCGCGGGCAGTGTTGGACGAGCAGTTCCTGCTGATGAACGGCGACGTTATGTTCGACATCAACCTGCGGGCGCTGGAACAAGTGGCGCGGCAAAGTGGCGCCCTGGCAACCCTGGCCCTTTGCAGGGTGCCCGACGCCTGTCACTACGCGCAGGTGACCGAAGCGAATGGGCGGGTGATTGAGTTCCAGAAGCAGGCCACCAACCGTTCCGGGCCGGGCACCATCGGCGGCGGTATCTATGTTCTGAAGCGAGAGGTGCTCGACCTGATCGGGCATCTGCCGTGCTCGATCGAACGGGACGTGTTTCCCTTGCTGGTGCAACGGGGGGATATCGCAGGGGCGTGTTTCGAGGGGTATTTCCTCGACATCGGGGTTTCCGAAGCACCGGAGACCGGTCGGCGGAGCCTGGCCCGGCTGCGGGTTCGGCCGGCAGCGTTCCTCGACCGGGACGGCGTCATCAACGTCGATGACGGATACAGCCACAGGGTCGAGGACCTGCGGTTCATTCCAGGCGCGGCAGAGGCGATCCGGTTGCTGAACGATCGTGGGTATTACGTGTTCGTCGTCACCAATCAGGCCGGTATCGCGCGCGGTTACTATGGGCTTGATGACGCGCACCGGTTTAATCGCGCGATCCGGGATCGATTGGCGCTTGAGGGGGCGCATGTGGACCGGTTCTACCTGTCGCCCTATCACCCGGACGGCATCGTTGCGGAATTCACGATGGACCATTTCGACCGCAAGCCCAATCCCGGGATGTTGCTGCGAGCAATGGCGGAGTGGCCGGTGGTAAAGGAGCGGTCCTTTCTGGTCGGCGACAAGGACACCGACCTTCAGGCCGCAGATCGGGCCGGTGTCGCGGGGCATTTTTTTGGGGGCGGTGATCTGGCGGGGTTTATTGGTGCGATTTTGGCAAGTGACGAGATCGGGTGGGACAGCACACAAACTTGAGAAGGTCACAATTCCAGTCTCAGGATGAGTAGGTTCG
>JANXLQ010000221.1 GCA_025355085.1 Rhodopila sp. | reverse complement strand
CTCGGTCTGATCGGTTCGGGCTATGCTAACACCGATGCCATCCGCAAGGAGCTGAAAGAGGCCGGCAACACCCGCGTCGGCATTGGCTTCATCCTGTGG
Source organism: Rhodopila sp. (assembly GCA_025355085.1). Taxonomy (GTDB): domain Bacteria; phylum Pseudomonadota; class Alphaproteobacteria; order Acetobacterales; family Acetobacteraceae; genus Rhodopila. The sequence continues at coordinate 18,208 of JANXLQ010000221.1, read as the reverse complement.
GCACTGGAGCAAAATCCATCCGCGCTGGACGTCGCCCTGGATGCCAGGCCCGCCGCCGTGATGCTGTCGTTCGGCGATCCCGCGCCGTTCACCGGCCGAATCAAAGACGCCGGCTGCAAGATCATCTGTCAGGTGCAGACCCTGGCGCAGGCCAAACAAGCCGCCGCCGCGGGTGCCGATATCATCATCGCCCAGGGCCGCGATGCCGGTGGCCATTCAGGAACGACGCGCGGCACCATGGGCCTGGTTCCCGCCGTGGTTGATGCGGTCGGCCCGATCCCCGTGGTCGCCGCCGGCGGTATCGCCGATGGGCGAGGCCTGGCCGCGGCGCTCGCATTGGGAGCGGCCGGTGTGTCGATGGGCACCCGCTTCACCGCCTCCCACGAGTCACTGTGGGATCAGGCGATGAAGGCTGTGACGGTGGCGGCTGGCGGCGATCAAACCGAGCAGACAAGGGTATTCGATGTGGTGCGTGGCGCCGCCTGGCCGGCGATCTATCCCGGCCGAGCGTTAAGAAACGAGTTCTCGGCCCGTTGGAACGGTCAGGAACAGGCATTGGCCGCCGGCCAAAAGGAGCAGGAAAGCGCCTATCTCGCAACGGATCCAAACGATTTTGCCACCCGCGTTGTCTGGGCCGGTGAGGGCGTGGATCTGATCGACGACACCCCAACCGCATCCCAGATCATCGAGCGTATCGTTGCGCAAGCGGTGGAAACGCTCATGCTTGGATCCAAATTGGTCCGATAGGATCGCGTTGCGCGTCTCTGATATGGAGTGATGCCGGACGACCCGGACGTGCCAAAGGAGTGATCGGCGTTCTCTGCGCCGAAAACCCAAGCCCGAAACAAAGGCAACCTCACCGCTGGCGCGCCGGTGCAATCGGTTGCGAAATTCCATGGGGGGACGGTGTCGTGATTGCGGCGGATGCCGCCCTGACTGTCCGCCTTCCAGCGAGAGCAGGAGCCCTGCCACCCACACGTTGCCTGGTTCGGCTCCGCAAGTCGTGGGTGGCCGGGCTAAACCCGGCCAAGACACAAATGTAACGTTTATGGCCCCGCCGCGGCGGGGCCGTAACGCTACAAACTACCGAACAGCGCCGCCGTATCGGACATGCGGTTCGAGAAGCCCCACTCGTTGTCATACCAGCCCAGGACCCGAGCCATTGCGCCGTCCACGACCGCTGTTTGGGTCGCGTCGAAGGTGCAGGACGCCGGGTTGTGGTTGAAGTCGATGCTGACCAGCGGCACCGTGTTGTAGTCCATGATCCCGGCCAGCTCGCCCTTCGACGCATCCTGCATGGCGGCGTTGATCTCGGCCTTGGTCGCATGCTTCGATAGGTTCACGTCCAGCGACACCAGCGACACGTTCGGCGTCGGGATGCGGATGGCGGTGCCGTCCAGCTTGCCCGCCAGTTCCGGCAGCACCAATCCAACGGCCTTGGCGGCTCCAGTAGAGGTCGGGATCGCGGACACCGCCGCCGCGCGGGCGCGGTGCAGGTCTTTGTGCAGCGTATCCACGGTGTTCTGATCGCCGGTGTAGGCGTGGATGGTCACCATGTAGCCGCGCAGAATGCCGAACCGCTCATGCAGCACCTTCGCCATTGGGGCGAGGCAGTTGGTGGTGCAGGACGCATTGGAGATCACCGTCATATCCTTGGTGATCGTCTTGTGGTTCACGCCGTACACGATGGTCGCATCGACCTCATCGGCCGGGGCGGAGATCAGCACCTTGCGGGCGCCGGCGGTCAGCAGCGCGGACGCCTTGGCCTTGCTGGCGAAAATCCCGGTGCATTCCAGCGCGACATCGACGCCCTGGTACGGGACCTTGGTCGGGTCGCGTTCGGCCGAGACCTTCAGCGGGCCGTACACCTTGCCGTTGTGACGGATGGTGATGGTATCGCCCGACACCTCTATCTGGCCCGGAAAACGGCCATGCACGCTGTCGTACGCGAACAGATGGGCGTTCGCCTCGACGCTGCCCAGGTCGTTGATGGCGACGGGTATAACGTCCTCCCGCCCGCTTTCGACAATGGCGCGCAACACGAGGCGCCCGATACGTCCGAATCCATTAATCGCGACCTTAACGGCCATGGCCTGCTTCCTTTCCGATACGTCCAATATCACCAGCGCCTATTTTATCCGGCCCAGTGTCATTCACACCCGCTTATCGCCCCAATCATTGAGATAGATCAACGGTCACCAGCACCTTTAATCGCCAGCTTATACCAACGGCCTTATGTTCTGACCCGTCACCATCCACGAAACGCGATGCTGGTTCAGACAAAGGCGTGGATAGCAGGCCTTCGCCTGCCATGACGAGAAGGGGCCGAACGGTCAAAACATTGGGCCGATGGTATTAGAGCGCGATCGCTGGAGGTTGCTGTTACCTCAAACGTGAATCACGCGATCAAACATGGGGTTAGACCGTCATCGGGCACCGGAGCGGGGGCAACCTCAGACGATCATGATCTAACGAGCGTTTTACCCAAGACGGCGCATGACCGCCGCGACAGCCGCCTCCGCCGTGATGCCGAAGTGGCTGTAGAGGTCCTCATAATTGCCCGATACGCCGAAACCTGTCATGCCGATGAAGGTGCCGTCCGGCCCTAACCACCGCTCCCACCCAAAGCCGCCTGCCGCCTCTATCCCGACGCGGGGCGCCCCACCCAGCACCTGGGCGCGATAGGCATCGTCCTGCTGCGAGAACAGCTCCCAACACGGCAGGGACACGACGGCCACGGCGATGTTGCCGCCTGCCAGCTTCTCCCGCGCGATCATGGCGATCGCCACTTCCGATCCGGTCGCGACGATGGTGGCCTGACGGGCACCCTCGGCCTCGGCCAGCACGTAGCCGCCGCGGGCGCAGCGGTTTTCGGCCGTGTCTGTCCGCAGCGCCGGCAATGGCTGCCGCGACAGCACCAGCAGGCTGGGTCCGTCCGTGCGGCGGATCGCGAGTTCCCAGCACTCGGCGGTTTCCATCGTGTCGGCCGGGCGAAAGACATGCAGGTTGGGCATGGCGCGCAGGCTGGCCAGATGCTCCACCGGCTGATGGGTTGGTCCGTCTTCCCCGAGCCCGATGGAGTCGTGGGTGAGTATGTACACGACCCGTTGGCGCATGATCGCCGCCATCCGCAAGGCCGGCCGCAGATAGTCGCTGAATACGAAGAACGTGCCGATATACGGAATGATACCGCCGTGCAGCGCCATACCGGTGGCGGCCGCCGCCATGGCGTGCTCCCGGGTGCCGTAATGGATGTAGCGGCCGCCGTAATTCCCGGCGGAGACCGGCGCCATGTCCCGGGCCAGGAGCAGGTTCGATCCGGTGAGGCCGGCCGACCCGCCAAGCAACTCCGGCATGGCGCCCGCCAGCGTTTCCAGACACATTTGACCAGCGGCTCTGCTGGCCATGCGCGGCCGGAGGCCGGCGATATCCTGCCGCAGGTTCGCGACCGTTTCATGCCAGGTATCCGGCAGGCGTCCGGCCATCACGCGTTCGAACTCGCCGCGCTGGGCATGGCGTGTCAGTCGCTTCAGCCAGGACCGGCGCGCGCCGGCGCCCCGGTGGCCGACGGCGCGCCAGCGTTCCAGAAGGTCGGCGGGCGTGACGAACGGATCTTCGTCCCAGTCCAGCAACAGCCGCGCGCCATCGGCGTCACTGGTGCCTAAAGGGGCGCCTTGAACGCTGTTGGCTCCCGCTATGGTAGGCGAACCGAACCCGATAATGGTGCGGCAGGCAATCAAGGTTGGCTTCATGGAGCGCACGGCGAACGACAGCGCGGCGTTGATCTGGCCGGGGTCATGGCCATCGACCTGCTTGGCCGCCCAGCCATAGGCGGCAAAGCGCTTCAGCACATCCTCCGGCGACGGCAGCGCCGTATCGCTGTCGATCGAGACATGATTGCCGTCGTACAGAACCGTCAATTTGGACAGGCTGAGATGGCCGGCGAGTGCGGCTGCTTCGTGGCCGATGCCCTCCATCATGTCGCCGTCTGAGGCGATGACCCAGGTGCGGTGATCCACCAGGGACTTGCCGAAGCGTGCCGCCATGTTGCGTTCGGCGATCGCCATGCCGACGGCGGTCGCGAGCCCTTGCCCAGCCGGGCCGGTGGTGGTTTCGATCGCGGCGTGGGCACCGTATTCCGGGTGACCGGCGGCGGGCGAATGCAACTGGCGGAAATTCCGGATGTCGTCGATCGACATGCCGTCGTGGCCGGTCAGGTAGATCAGCGCATAGAGCAACATCGATCCGTGACCGGCCGACAACACGAACCGGTCGCGGTCTGGCCAGCGCGAATCGGCCGCGTCGAATTTGTGAAACCGCGTCCACAGTGCGGTGGCGACGTCAGCCATGCCCATGGGTAAGCCGGCGTGGCCGGATTTTGCCTGCTCGACCGCATCGATCGCGAGTGCCCGGACGGCATTGGCCATGCGGCGCGCGGATGTCGCCGGGCGCGCCAAAATCTCGGCCTGCTGAGTTAATTGTGGATGATCGGACGACAACTCGGCAGTCACAGCCATGCGTGCTCCCTGGAGTACGCTATAGGCGGCGGGGGGTAGGGCGGCAACCCTGGACTTTCTTTGGTCCGGTCCGCCGCAAACCGTGCTTCGGGGGTGTTCAGGCCCGAGGCGGCCGGGGTATCCCGCCCCGAATGTGCGGCCGGAGCGACTGCTCATTTTCCCCGGACAGCAGGAAGTTCGCGGTGCTGGTCAGCGCGGCGATGCGTATCGACTCGGCGCGACGTTCCGCGCGGGGAAGTTTTGCGAGGTTGGCGGAGCATTCTGCGGCCACGTCGCTCATCGCCGCAGCCCATGTCGTCCGCCGATAGTCGTCTTCGCCTGTCAGGGACGAGGCGAGCTGGGGGGAGGCCGTGTTCCATGGGGCGATCCCTTTTGCCGGCATGGTGGGTGGACGTTGGGCTGCCGGAGCGGGAACGGAGGGTTGGGGCTGGGCCGGGCGCGGTCGATCGGTGGTGGATGGCACTGCGGCCGGGTTGCGCTCGACGGCCGGCGATGTTTGCCGGAGACGGGCCTGCGCCGCGGCGGCGAGAGTCTGGGCGGCCAGGACGCCGGCTGCCAGTGCTGCCTGCTCTTCCATCTCTTGGGATGTGGCCGGTGGTTCGGCATTGGTCACCGCCGGGTCGTAGCCACTTTCCCGGAGTGCGCGGCGGTTTTGTTCCGCTGAACGGTTCAGGGCGTTGGCGTTGCCGCGCAGGCGCAAGATCATGGTGAGCGAAAGGTCATCCGCCATCGACAGGCCGAGGGAACCCAGCGCCGTGAGGCCGAAAGCAATGATCTGGGCGATGGCGATCAAGTCGGTCTGGTTGCGTATCCGGTAGGCGTTCACCGTTTCGGTTGCTGCTAACCGAGCCATTCGCACATCGCCTGCGATTAGGAACATCGGGGAGAGGATCGTGACGACGATGCCCATTAGGATTTCGGACGGGGAGAGCGGCGGATCGTCTGCCGCGTCGTGGGTGGGTTCGGCTGTGTGTTCGGTCATGCTGTCCCGCTTTGGAGGCGATGGGCGTGGGTTCTACTCCAGGTTGTGCGAGTAGTCAAGAAATATTTCCTAAATATGGTGGCGTAGCCGGGTGGTTTGGGATGTGCTTGCCTAAAGTGATCAAGCGGACACGGATTGCACGGAGTTTGCACGGAGTTTCACGGAGGACGACGCTGGGAGTCGTCTGGTTCGATCGGGCTTTCGCGGAACGCGGCGCAATATGGCCATTTCGGACAACGCCACCTCGGTGTTACCCCGATGCCATGCCGGCTGCGTGGCAAATCCTTGACACTCATAAACATGTTGGATTATTCTCCAACATGAAAGCTCGATTGCTTCTCGATGAACGCCATCAGGTCACGGTCGAAGGGTTCGCCGAGCTGCGGATATGGAACGTGCCGGAGGCCGTTCGTGGTTCGGCCCACCGTCTTAAATACGCGTTGGCCTATGTAGTCGCCGGCACCTGTGTCCTGCGCTACGATAACGAAGCCGGAAAAGGCGATCACAGGCACCTCGGTGCCGTTGAAACATCTTACCGCTTCACGACACCGGAGCAGCTTTTAGCGGATTTTTGGCAAGACGTGGATGAATGGAAGCCAACATGAACACCGTAACACTATCCGTAGCCTCCCGAACCCAAATCAACGACCGGGTCCGAGCGGCATTTGCGGGGGAGGAGCAGGGGGCATTCATTTCGTTCGCGTCGGTGGATCTGCTGTGGCAGACGCTGACCAAGAAGCGGTGGGACATCCTGCGTGCGATGACCGGACAGGGCGACTTGTCGATCCGGGAAGTCGCGCGGCGCGCCGGTCGTGATGTCAAGGCGGTTCACGGCGATGTAACGGCACTTCTGAATGCTGGAGTCATCCAGCGCAGTCCGCACGGCGTCGTCTTTCCTTACGACGCGGTGCATGTCGATTTCACCTTGGCAAAGGCGGCTTGATCGAACGGAAGCCTGCTAAGCCTTGTGGGCGGGGATGGGGCTTACCTTGTCCGATGCGTTTTGGCTGATGGTTCGGCGGATCGCGGCGGAGAAAGCCCTGCCGTTCGAGCCATTGGTGCCGAATGCCGAGACGATTGTCGCCATGAGGGCCGCGCGGCGCGGCGAGCTGGTCACTGCTGGAAAGCCCGGGGATCTGCTCGCGAGCTTGAATGCGAACTGTTAAATACACGGGCCGCTTCAAACGTGATCCTGATCACGCGCTTTCTTCAGCCAATTCCCAGACTCGACCAAAGCTCCTGAAATCAATAAGTTGGGGGGTTTCCGAGGTTGGAAATCACTTTGCCTACAACCCCTTTCCCAGCCGGGTTTTCGGCACCTCGAAGAGCGGCCTTTCTAAATCTAAGGCTCATATCTCATTACTCGTTGATGTCAGGCTGGTTGGCCTGCGCAGCAGCGGGTCTCATTTTGGTGTTCGCGGTGGCGATCATCTTCCTCGTCATCATGTGCGAAGGCGCACTATCCATGTCTTTACTGGTCCGAGACGCCAAAAGACGTGGATGGTGCGCCTTCGCAAACCATGACGACTGGGAACACAATCGCCATCGATCGGCCGTCTGCCATCCTCAAACCGTCGCGGCCCCTCCCAAAATCGTCGTCGCCTGCGCCGACAGCACGCCACCGTTTCCATGCACAATAGCCACGTCCGCCCCGGCAACCTGACGCTGGCCACAGTCGCCGCGCAGTTGCCTCACCGCTTCGATCAGCAGAAACAGCCCGTACATCCCGGGGTGGCAGTACGACAGCCCGCCGCCGTTGGTGTTGACCGCCAACGAGCCTCCCGGTGCGATCCGGCCGTTTTCCACGAATGGGCCGCCCTCGCCTTTGGCGCAGAACCCGAGGTCCTCCAGAAACAGGATCGTGTTGATGGTGAACGCGTCGTACAGCGCTACCACCTTTACATCCGACGCCTTTATGCCTGCTGCCCGATATGCCTGCGCACCGGACTCGATCGCCCCGGTATGCGTTAGAACCGGCATCGAACTGATCGAGGCGTGTGTGATCGACTGCCCGCTGCCCAGCACGTACACCGGTTTCTGCTTCATCGACCGGGCGCGGTCGGCTCGGACCAGGATGATCGCTCCACCGCCATCGGTCACCAGACACACATCCCGCACCGTGAACGGATCGCTGATGGGCCGAGCGTTGAGGACTTCGGCGATGGTTAGGGGCTTTTTCTCCCAGGCACGCGGGTTCAGCAGCGCCCATTCGCGGGCCGCGACCGCGACCGCGGCCATGTGTTCCCGGGTGGTTCCATACTCGTGCATGTGACGGTTGGCCGCCATTGCGTAGGCGGTGGCCGGCATAAACGGCTTGAACGGCGTCTCGTACGGGTTGAACTCCCGGGCGCTGGCGGCGCGGCGGCCGACGGTGCGCTGGGTGCTGCCGTAGGCTATCACGGCGACGGAGCACAATCCGGCCTCCAATGCCGCATGGGCGTGGGCGACATGGACCTCGAACGAGGAGCCGCCGACGATGGTGCTGTCGGTGTAGGCGTTCGGCAGCCCGAGGTATTCGACCAGCGACATGACCGACGTGCGGGCCTGGGTGGTCGCGCAGAACAAGCCGTCCACGTCGGCCAGGGTCAGACCGGCATCGATCAATGCGCGGTGGATGCCCTGCGCCATCAGGTCCAGCGGGCTCATGAGCGCGGCGACCGCGCCGAGATCGGATTCGGCGGCACCGGCGATTGCGACGCTGCCGCGTGTGACAGTTGCCTGCATGGGGGCCATCACGCGCCCTCCGCCGGGGTGAACACGGGGTAGGGGTCTTCATCGCCCTCCGGCGGGTGGACACGGAACCTGACCCGCATGCCGATCTTGACGGAGGTTGGCTCGATGTCTTCTATCCGGCTCATCAGGCGGAAGCCTTCGTCCACATCGATCAGGCACACATTGTATTTGGCGCCCTGCTGCGGATGCACCACGGTTGTCGCGTGGACGGTGCCAAGCCCTTTGCTGACACGCCATTCCAGGTCGGCGGCGCCGGTTCCCGGGGCGATAACACGCGGGTAGAAGACGACCTGCCGGGCGGATGGACTGAACTGGTAGCCCAATTCTCCCCGCTTCAGGTGCGCGATGTATGTCGCGAGTGGCGACTCGGCCGCATTCGGCATGGCACGGTTTCCCCGGATGTTTCGGCGGTTACGCTAGCAACGGCTGCAGTCACGGACAAACTTGCTTCAACCGGTGCGGAGACGCTTGCACAGCGCCAGGGTTAAGACCAGATTTCGCCGATGGCCAGTTCGCACCCTAAAACCGTTACCCCGCCACCCGATGACAGTTCCACGGACGGTTTTCTGACCGGCCAGTTGCTGATTGCGATGCCGGCGATGGCGGACCCACGTTTCCAGCACAGCCTGATTTACATGTGCGCGCATACTCCTGAAGGGGCGATGGGGTTGGTGGTGAACCGCCCGATCGTCAAGCCGACCTTCGACGACCTGCTGAAACAACTCAGCGTTGAGCCGTTGCCGCCTGTGCGTCAGATCAAGCTGTGTGCCGGCGGACCGGTCGAGAATGGGCGGGGCTTTGTCCTGCACACGAACGACTGGACCGGTGAAGGCAGTCTGAAGGTCGATAACACCATGGCGTTGACCGCCAGCCTGGATGTGCTGAAGGTCATCGCCGAGGGCGGTGGGCCGCGCGAATGTGTCCTCGCGCTGGGCTATGCGGGTTTGGGGCCGGGTCAGCTCGACCAGGAAATCCAACAAAATGCGTGGCTTTCGGTGCAGGCGGACGAGACGCTGCTGTTCGACGGCGACCACGACACCAAGTGGCGGCGGGCGTTTGCCAAGCTGCGGGTCGATCCGATGCTGCTGTCGGATACGGCGGGGCACGCTTAGGCGACGCCTAAATAGTACCGCTCTGGTTGGGTCGAGACTGCCCGATTCCGCCATGACGAGGGCGGTGATCGCAGCCGCTGGATATTGCCCTTTGGCCAGATGCCACTGTCAGGCGGTATGTTGACTGTGATACGCCGGATTGAGTTGTATATCTCGATATTATCCCCAACTTAGGATGGTGGACGAGGCAAGCGAGCACAAGGCGAAAAACGGCTGCGATCCGTCGAAGCGACGGATTGTCATTCCTGCTGTTCGCCTTGCGATTTGTTGCTCCATATTATTGATTTTGTTTGTTTTTTTCAGATCGACGCTGAGTTATGGCCGGGAAACCCCTCAGGCGGCCGTGGCCGGACCAATCAGCCAGGAGATCGCGATCGAGGCCAGGGATGGTTTGCTAACCGCGACTTTCTCGGACCGAACCGACGACTCGGTATTGCGCGCGGCCATTCCGGGACTGGTTGCCAAGGGTGTTCAGTCGATTGTTCTGCGCGGCACCCCGGTGCATGACATCCAATTGCTTGCCGGATTTCCAGGTCTCAGGGTGCTGGATATCGGCGGCACGCAGGTGCGCGATCTGGCGCCGCTTGAAGGTTTGACTGGCCTGCAGACACTCAATCTTCAGTTTTTGCGTGTCGGCGATCTTCGGCCGTTGGCATCGATCGCCAGCCTGCGGACGCTCAATCTCGGGGGAACGGAGGTCAGCGACCTGACGCCGCTCGGGCGGCTGACCGAACTGAGCGATTTATCTCTTGCGGTTACCAAGGTGAAGGATCTGGCGCCGCTCGCGCCGCTGGACCGGTTAAGGTCGCTGGACCTCAGCAGCACCCGGGTCCGCGATCTCCGGCCGCTGGCGGGCATGACCAGGCTTCGGTTCCTCAACCTCAACGGTACATCGGTGGACGATATTCAACCGCTGGCCGGTCTGATGGCGCTGCATACGCTCGACCTCGGTGGCACGCAGGTTGCCGAAGTGCGTGCGCTTGCCGGCCTGCGGGAGCTGCGGTCGCTGAATTTGGAGAGCACTCAGGTCTCCGATGTGACGCCGCTGGTGTCGTTGCCCTTGCTCCATTCCGTGGCTGTGGGGGGATCGCTGGTGCGGGGGGTGACGCCGCTTACCCATTTGGCGGCCGTGCCGGCGGTGGGGGCCAATCAGGCAGAACCAGATCCGGTGCTGATCTGGAACGATCAGACGAACCGGGCGATCCAGGCCACACGCGCCGACGCATTCGTGGCGTCCCGGGCGCTGGCGCTGGAGAGCATCGCGGTTCTGGATACTATCAAGTCGATCGATGGGGCCGGGGCCTTCCTGCTGCGTTTGCCCGCACCGCATGACATATCGGTCAATGTGGCGGTGGCCTCGGCGGCGCATGCCGTGCTGACGCATCTGTTTCCGTCGCAACATGCGATGTTGGACCGAACGCTGGCGGCGGCTCTGGCGCGGGAGCCCGGCGGCCCGGCGCGTGCCCGAGCCATCGCTTTCGGCAGGGCGATGGCGGATATGGTTGTTATGGTGCGTGACGAAGACGGATCGATGACCCCCCGCGCGAGGGTCGGCGATACAGACCACGGCGCCGTAACGGCTGGTCAATGGCGTCCGACATCGCCTGTTTTTCTACCGCCGGCGCATCCCGAGTGGGCGACGATGCAGCCGTTTGGATTGACCGGACCCGGTCAGTTTCGGCCGGCTGGTCCGCCGGCCCTGCAATCGGCCGCATTCAGGCAGGCACGGGCCGATGTGGCGGCGCTCGGTGCGGCACAATCGACGACGCGCACCGCAGAGCAAACGGAGATCGCGCATTATTGGAGCGACGCCATTGGCACTTATGCTCCGGCGGGGCACTGGAACGCGATCGCCGCGAATATCGCCGAGCCACTCAGGCTTGGGATTGCGGTGGAGGCGGAACTATTCGCCGAACTGAATATTGCGATAGCCGATGCCGGCATTGCGATGGCGGACGCGAAATACACCCATCGGATGTGGCGGCCGATTTCGGCGATCCGGGAGGGCGACGACGCCGAACCGCCGATCCCTGGCTGGACACCGCTGTTGGAGACGCCGAATCATCCTGGTTACATCTCGGGGCATTCGACGTTTAGCGGAGCGGCGGCGACAGTGCTGACGGCTTGGTTCGGAACGCGCCCGTTCACATTCTCCAGTGCCAGCGTGCCCGGTGTGACGCGTCATTTCGCGAATTTCCAGACGGCAGCGGACGAGGCGGCGGCGAGCCGCGTGTATAGCGGTATTCATTTTGAATTCGATAACGTGGACGGTCTGGCGACAGGCCGGTCAGTCGGCGCCTGGACGATGGCGATGTTTGGGCGGGTGGCGGAGGATCGTGGGCCGATTCTGATGATGATGGACCCGGCGATGACGATGGCGAACAAGGGCCCCAATGAGGTGATTGGGTGTGCATTGGACAATATCGCGCCGTTGAACTCCGTGTCGGTGGAGCTTGACGGCGACGGCGATCCGTTCAGCGTGGCGGTGGACGGCCAGGGTTTGTTTACGTTGCCACGCGACAGGCTTGGCGCGTCGAGGCCCCGCATGGCGGTGTTGACCGCGATCAGTGTATCGGGCCGCAAGAACGTGCTGCGCGTGTCGATCAATTAGCGGTTTCTGGCGCGGCCGAGGCTGGCCCTCTGTGCCAATGAGAGTGAGACCCGTGCCGTCGATGCGGGCCAACGCCGATGCGGGCCATAGTGCCGCCGCCCATGGCTGGAGCCAGCACATCATCCCGGCGACCCAAACGGCGGAAGAAGAGGCCAGATATCTGGCGCACTGCGTGACCATCCGGACCGAAACCGCTGGTAAGGCTCCGCTGGGGTGAGGCAGTCCTTGCTGTACGCCCTGTTCTCGCCTCTGCTTTGAATGGGGCGGGAGGCGCTTTGGTACGATGTTCGTCTTCGGGTAACTGCCCGGGCAGTTACGTCTTCGGTCGATTTCCCGACAAAAATAATGGCTCGTTAATCATTCGGTAGGGTTTGGCGCGTATCACTGTCGGCTCAGTAGGTATCCATCCGAAGGAGCTGTCCGTGGCCGCCCCATTATCCGAAATATCCTCGATCATTCGCGACGTCTTGCATGACAATGATCTGAAGTTGGCCGTCTCGACCTGTTTCGACGATCTTCCGGACTGGAATCTAATCTCGGTGGTGGTTGAGATAGAGTGCCGCCTGGACCTTCAGTTCGAATTGTCGGAGATCGACCATCTGACCACTATCGGCGATCTGTTGCAGGCGGTGACGGCCAAACAGGCGCTGTCCATGGCTTAACGCTTATGTCGTTCATCGGCTTTCCGTTCCTGCTGGTTTTTCTGCCGCTGTTTCTCTGTGGCATGGCGGTGTGCGGGCGGTTTGGGGCGGTGTGGGTGAAAACCTGGATGATCGCTGCCTCGGCCGGGTTCTATGGCGTTGGCGCGCCGATGTTCCTGCCGCTGCTGATCCTGTCGGCCGGCGGCAATTTCCTGCTGATGCATGCGATGTATGAATCCGAGCGCCCTGGCCGGTGGGCGGTGATGGGGGTGGGACTTAATTTGGGGGTCCTGGGCTGGTTCAAGTATCTGGCGCCGGATGTAATTCCGCCGTTGGGCCTCAGTTTCTTTACCTTCACCCAAATAGGTTGCCTGCTGCACCACGCGGGCGGCGACACACCGCCCCCGAAGGCGCGGGACTATGCGCTGTTCGCGGCGTTTTTCCCGACCTTGCTCGCCGGCCCGATTCTCAATCCGCGTGAGATGCTGCCACAGTTTGCCCGCACCGAGGGCTGGCGCCTGACCGAGAGCGACCTGATCGTTGGCAGTGGCTTTTTCATTATTGGGTTGCTGAAGAAGACCCTTTTGGCGGACCCGCTTTCGACCGTGGTGGCCGCCGGCTTCGCCCATCCCGAGACATTGACCGTGTTTGCGGCCTGGCAGGCAGCGGCGTCCTATTCACTGCAACTGTACTTCGATTTCTCTGGATATACCGACATGGCGATCGGGTTGGCCTGGATGGCGGGCCTGCGCTTTCCTGACAATTTTGAGCAGCCGTACCGGGCAGGGTCGGTTATCGCGTATTGGCAGTGCTGGCACATGTCGCTGACCCGGTTCCTGATGACGACAGTTCACGCACCGTTGACGCTGGCGATTTTGCGGTGGCGCAAGGGTCATGGACTGGGGATCGATGCCGGCGCGCAGCGCACGGGCGCCGGATTTCTGACTATGATCGGGGTGCCGGTCATGACAACGATGATGCTGGTTTCCCTCTGGCACGGTGCCACCCTGCCGTTTCTGCTGTTCGGGCTGCTGCATACGGCCTGCCTGTTGGTCAATCACGCATGGCGTGTGAACCGGTGGCCGCTACCGCCAACAGGGTTATGCATTGCGCTGACCTATTTGTGTGTTCTCGTGGGGGCGGTGCTGTTCCGGGCGGATTCTGTGGAGTCGGCTGGATTTGTACTGGCGGGAATGGCTGGGTTGCATGGTGTTGGGGTCATCCAACCCGGTATCCATGCGTTCGCCGATGTAATCTGGCTCATCGCGCTTTATGCGATCGTTTGGTTTGCCCCCGCGACCAGGCAATGGATCGCAGGCGATCGGCTTGGCCGGCGGTCCGCGCCGCAATGGGCCGTTGTCATGGGATGTGCCGCAACGCTTGGTGTTCTGGCCGCCGGCGGCACCGGCGAATTTTTGTATTTCCGGTTCTGATGCCCTATTTGCGACTGCTCTGCCTGTCGGCATTCCTGAGTTTGGCCTCGGTCTGGCTTTGGATCGTGGCGATCCCCATGGCGTTTATGGACCCCGAGTATCCGTCCTGGCGCGCCAAGCTGACGATGCTCGATCGTTGCGACATCGGCGATGTCATCGTCTTGGGTGACTCTCGCGCGGCGGCGGACATCCTGCCGAACCGGTTGCCGCTGCGGGTGACGAATCTCGCAGTTGGCGGCGGCGAGGCGATCGAGGCACTGGCCGCTGTCAGCAGAGTCCTGGAATGCCCATTGTTGCCTCGGCTGGCGATCATTTCTTTCGATCCCGGTCATTTCACCCGGCCTGATTTGTTTTGGTACCGAAGCGTCCGCTATGGATTGATCTCGGCCGGCGACATTGCCTTATTGCGTCAGGCATCGCGGCAGACCGGCGATTGGTCGGTCTATGACGGACATCGCGCCAGCGGCTTGCCCACCCTGCTGCGCGACTGGCTATACCATATATATTTTCCGCCACTGTATTTCTCCAGTCTGGCACATGGCGGCCTGGTGTTTCGCTGGTTCGGGAATCAGAAAATTCTGGCCGAAACGCTATCGGCGAGGGGTCATTACTATTTCGGTTCTGCCGCCGGTTCGGATGCCGTCGCGATCGATGGCCATATGACGGCCTTCGCCCCGCTGCCAATCCTGGATCATTACTTCGATCGACTCCTGTCGGTGCTGGGCCGGCATGGAATAGAAGCACTGTTCATCGCCATGCCGGTGAACGAGGCGACCGGACGGCAGGTGCGTCCCGCCGTGCGCGCGCAGTTCACGGCCTATCTGTCCGGTTACGAACAGCGGTATCCGCATTTTCACGTCGCGGGCGATCTTATGGGGTCCTGGCCCAATCGCTATTTTGGCGACGAATTCTCTCATTTGAACCCGGAGGGCGCCGAACGGTTCAGTGCCGAACTGGCTCAGCGGCTACAGGATGCGCCGCCGAGAACGCAGAACGAGGCGCAGAACGAATGGTTGAGCGAGACCGGAGCGGATGCCTCGGCCAGGGTCGTTCCCATTTCAAAACGCGGATCGTAGGCCAGCAGCGTGCAGGCCAGCACAACCGGGGCCGGGGCGCCCTTGCGCTTCACCACCATGCGGGCGCCGGCACACATCACGTCGCCGGGCGATTTGTGCAGAATGCCCCAACAGGCGGTGGTGATTTCAGGCACATCGCGTTCCGGTTCCATTTCAGGGAACAGCATCAGCCGCACCGGGTCGTGTGCGTCCACCGGAATGGCGTGCGTTGCGAACAGAGCGGCGAACCCATCGCGCAACGACTGCTCGGTTTCGCCGGTGAAGCGCCGGCCGGCGACATCCAGTTTGAAGCCGTTGCGCGCCAGCCAGATCAGCCCGTCCAGGGCAGGGGCCCAGCTTTGCCGGCCGCGTTCCTGCTCATGAATGACCGGGTCGTGATGGTCCAGCGAGACGCGGATGGTCAGTTTGTCGCCATAGCGTTCGCGCAGGGTCAGCATCTCGGGCCGCAGTTTGCGCAGCGGCTGCATCGCGTTGGTCAGCACCAGGGCATCCAGGCCGCGGGACAGGACTGCGTCCAGCATCGCGATAATGCCGGGGTTCATGAACGGTTCGCCGCCGGTGAAGCCGATCAGCTTCGTCGGCAGGCGGTCGCTGGCGATTTCGTCCAGGTAGGTTTGGACTTCGGCCAGCGTGAGGTAGGCGAGACGGTCGTTGCGGGGGGAGGATTCGATATAGCAGTTGCGGCAGGTCAGGTTGCACAGGGTGCCGGTGTTGAACCACAACGTCTCCAACGCCCGCAGCGCGACGGTTGCACGGGTTTCGCCCGTCGCAGTCACGAACGGGTCGCGGAACTTCGCGGGGTTCAGCACGCTGGTCATTTGATCCAAAGCCGGTCTCCTGTTGGTTTGCTACGTGGGATGGAGCCGGGGTGGATCACAGCCCACCCTTTGCGACCGAGCGGTTCTATGGCTGGCGATGTCAATACGGGGAGCGCGGCGAAGCGGCAATGCCGGGGTATTGGGGCTTTGCGTCGCGGGTGGGATTACCGAGGGGTTCGTGTTCGTTTTATCTCCGGATTCCGACGCAGAGATCGCCGAGCGGGGCGCAGAGCCAGCAGAGTGGAGTTTTTGCTGCGAGCCGAGAATGGTCTTACGACAGTCTGCGTTGACATCGACTCTCCGGCCGCGCCAATCCGTCATGCGGATACCCGGGCACATGCTCCAGTCGGCACCTGCGTTTTTTGCTCGCCTACACAAAGACATGGATGGTGCGCCTTCGCGCACTATGACGATGTGGGAACGGGCGGCGCCTTCGCGCACCATGACGATGCGGGGACGGGCGGCGCCTTTGCGCCATGATGACAGGATTGCGAGGTTATTACGACGGGGCGATAGGTTAGGTTGGGCTTTTTGTCGAGATGGCAGTTTCAATCTTACCCTGGCATTGCAGGTCGAGTGCTACCAGCCACCACAGCAGCGCCCAGGCAGCACCGATACACCATCCCGCCAGCACGTCGGTCGGCCAATGCACCCCCAGATACATCCTGCTCACGCCGACCAGGAGCGTCGTCAGAATGGCTAACGTCAGAACGTAGGCTTTCACACTCCGGCGTGCCTGCATCCGCACCAGCAAAGCACCGAGGGTCAGGTACGTCACCGCTGACAGCATGGCATGCCCGCTGGGGAAGCTCGCGGTATAAACCTGGACCGCATGCGGTACGATGTCCGGGCGCGGGCGTTGAAACGCGAGCTTAAGCAGGGTGCTGAGCGCTGCTCCCCCTCCCACGGCGGCCAGGACCAGAAGTGCGTCGCTCCACTTGCCGATCAGCGCCAGATAGCCTGCGACAGCCAGGGTCACACCGGTCAGGACGACGAGGCTGCCGAGGCCGGTGATGTCGCGGGCAACCTCACCCAGCCAACGCGGCCCTATAGGATTGTTCGGGTCCGATGGGCTGCGCAGTGCCAGAAGGATCAATCGGTCGAAACCAAGAGTGTCACCTTCCATGACCTCAACGGCGAGTCCGGCGAAGGTAAGCAGGGCCACGGCAATCACGACCAGACCGGCTAACCGGGTAAAATCGCGGCGGATCATTGGCTGCCGGCCATGCGCGGGCAATTTGGTTCGCGACGCCTCATTTCCGCAGCCATTCGAGCTTGTGGCGATCGAACAGGGCTGTCCAGTCCACATGGGCGAAAACGTAGAGCGTCCCTAACAGAAGAAACTGGGTCGCAATGAACCACCCGCTCGCATAAAAGGCCGATTCGAGGGAATCGACGGGCCAGCGCCGTCCCGCGGCTGCACCGCTTATAATGAAAAAGGCATAGCTGACACTTCGGCCAATGAAAAACGGCAGTGCGACACGCAAGACCGGAAGCCCGGTAAGTCCATACGCGATAAACAGAAAGTTCGAAGGCAACGGGCTGAAAGCATAAAACAGGAAGAGGCTGAGGGTGAAAGCTGTCTGTCTTTCAAGGCGGATATTGATGACATCGATGTTCGCCCGGTGCCGCTCACTCAGGAGCTTTTCCCGCAGGAGCAGGTGGGAGAGCTTTGCCAGGGATAACCTGCCCAGCGTTGCGGCGACGGCGCCGATCAGGGCCAGCAGCACGGGGTTTATGTCGGGGAATTGGAACCCGACGAAAGCGAGAGCCATCCAGGTTGGCGGTGCGAATGCCGGGATAATGTTCAGCCCGAAGATCAGGCCGAACAGTAAAGCCAGGGCGGGAAATTGACCGAGCATGCCGGATCAGGCCGTGTCGTTATGAACATACCGGCGCACAAGCCGGTATTTGTGCTTTATCCATGCAATGATGATGAGATCGAACTTAGTCAGGGCAATGGGGGTCCAATGATCGATTGTTTGCCCACAGGGATTTTCTGAGCCTAAGGTGAGCCGGCACGGATCGGAGCAGCAGTTCTCCTTTTGGCGTTCGCGGCCGCGATCATGTTCCTCGTCATGATACGCGAAGGCGCACCAGCCATGCCTTTACTGGTCCGAGACGCCAAAAGACGTGGATGGCGCGCGAAGTCCCGCCATCCACGAAACGCGATGCTGGTTCAGACAAAGACGTGGATGGCAGGCCTTCCAGGCTGTGCGAAAACTCCCGCCCAAATTTGCGTTGGAGAATATTTTTCTCTGGCATGCCCCTGTCGTCGCGACGAC
>JANXLQ010000175.1 GCA_025355085.1 Rhodopila sp. | reverse complement strand
CCGAGCCTTCTCGCCACCCGAAAGTACGCGGCACCGCTTCTCGACCTCATCGCCGGAGAACCCGAACGCCCCCGCCAGAGATCGCAACGACCCTTGCCCGGCACGCGGAAAAGCACCCTCCAGCGTCTCAAAAACCGAGCTTTCGCCCTCCAGCAAATCCATGGCGTGCTGGGCGAAATAGCCCATCTTCACGCTCCCCCCCAGCGTAACGGACCCCGCATCCGGCTCCGTCGCACCGGCTACCAACCGCAGCAGCGTGGATTTCCCCGCGCCGTTCACCCCCAGCACGCAGCAGCGTTCGCGGCGTCGCACCAACAGGTCCAGCCCCTCATAAATCACCCGCCCGCCATACCCCTTATGCACCCCTCGCAGGTTCACCACGTCGTCCCCAGACCTGGGCGCCGGGGCAAAATCGAACGCCACCGAAATCCGCCGCTTCGGCGGCTCCACCCGGTCGATCTTGTCCAGCTTCTTCACCCGGCTTTGCACCTGAGCAGCATGGGACGCTCGCGCCTTAAACCGTTCAATAAACGCAATTTCCTTCGCCAGCATCGCCTGCTGCCGCTCAAACTGCGCCTGTTGCTGCTTCTCGTTCAGCGCCCGCTGCTGCTCGTAAAAATCATAATCGCCCGAGAACGCCGTCAAACACCCGCCATCGATCTCGATCACCTTATTAATGACGCGGTTCATGAATTCCCGATCATGCGAGGTCATCAGCAGCGCCCCGTCATGCCCCGCCAAAAACCCCTCCAACCAAATCAAACTCTCAATGTCCAAATGGTTGCTCGGTTCGTCCAACAGCATAACATCAGGCCGCATCAGTAATATCCGCCCGAGCGCCACGCGCATCTTCCAGCCGCCGGACAACCCGCCAACATCGCCGTCCATCATCTCCTGGCTAAATCCCAACCCGTCCAGCACCTCGCGCGCCCGCCCGTCCAGCGCATAGCCGTCCAGTTCCTGAAACCGAGCCTGCACGTCGCCGAAACGCTCGATAATGGCATCAAGCCGGTCAGCCTGCTCCGGGTCCGCCATCGCGGCTTCCAATAACGCCAGTTCGGCGGCCACCTCGCTGACCGGGCCGGCACCGTCCATCACCTCGGCGACCGCGCTGCGGCCCGCCATTTCCCCCACGTCCTGGCTGAAGAAGCCGATACTGACGCCGCGATCGACCAGGATCTGGCCCATGTCGGGTTCATCCTGCCCGGTGATCATGCGGAACAGCGTGGTCTTGCCAGCGCCATTGGGGCCGACGAGGCCGATTTTCTCGCCCTTCTGCAACGCCGCCGAGGCTTCGATGAAGACCAGGCGCGTGCCTTGCTGCTTACTGATGTTGTCCAGGCGAATCATGAGTCCTCGGGGGTCGAAACGGTTGCGATGCGCTTATACCAACTCGCGGATGGAGTGAACTGCGACCGGGTTTATCGGACGCAGTTGGTATCGGGCCACCTGTCGCGGCACGGTGTTGGCAGAGGTGGCCCGAAAACGAGTCCACCCCTATCAAAGGCCAGTCGCACTGTTTCCAGTGATGGTGAAAATTCCCTGTTATACCAACGGCCTTATATTCTGACCCGTCATCGTCATAGCGGACGGAGTCCCGCCATCCACGAAACGCGATGCTGGTTCAGACAAAGGCGTGGATGGCAGACCTTCGCCTGCCATGACGAGAAGGGGCCGAACGGTCAAAATATTGGGCCGTTGGTATTACATCGTCGCCCCAAGCACCCACGGCGCGAACTCGGCGGCCCCGAAGTCGAACTGCTCGCTTTTGGTCTGCTCACCCGACGCCACGCGCAGGATCAGTTCGAAAATCCGCTGCCCCGCCTGTTGCACGGTTTCGTCGCCATCCAGGATCGTGCCGCAGTTCACGTCCATATCGTCCTCGATATGTTTGAACATCGGCGTGTTGGTGGCCAGCTTGATTGACGGCGCGGGCTTGCAGCCGAACACGCTGCCTCGGCCGGTCGTGAAGCACACCAGATTGGCGCCGCCCGCGACCTGACCGGTGGCCGCGACCGGATCGTAGCCCGGAGTATCCATGAACACGAATCCCCGCGCCTTCACTTCTTCTGCATAACGGACGACATCCACAAGGTTGGTGCTGCCGGCTTTGGCCATCGCCCCCAGCGACTTTTCCAGGATCGTCGTCAACCCGCCGGCCTTGTTGCCGGGCGATGGGTTGGCGTTCATCTCCGCACCCTCCTGACGGGTGTAATCCTCCCACCAGCGCATCAGCCAGACCAGCTTCTCCCCGACTTCCTGAGAGATCGCGCGGCGGGTCAGCAAATGTTCGGCGCCGTATGTTTCCGGTGTTTCCGACAGAATAACCGTGCCGCCATGCCGCACCAGCAGGTCGCTGGCGGCACCCAGCGCCGGGTTGGCCGATACGCCGGAATAACCATCCGACCCGCCGCATTGCAGCGCCACCGTCAGTTCGGACGCCGGAACGGTCACGCGGGTCACGCGGTTCGACTCAGCCAGTATTTCCTTCACGAACGACACGCCCGCAGCAACAGTCTTGCGGCTGCCGCCCATCGTCTAGATGTCCATCGCCTTTAACCGCCCGGCCAGCCGTTGCTCTTCCATCAACCCGCCGATCTGGTTCACTTCGCAGCCCAGGCCAAGCACGATCACATGCGAGAAATTCGGATGCCGGGCGTAGCCGGCCAATGTCCGGCGCAGAACGCGCAAAGGCTCGTCCTGAGTCATGCCGCAGCCGGTTTTGTGAGTCAGCGCGACGACACCATCGACGTTCGGAAAGTCCGCCAGCGGATCGTCGCCGGTAAACGGATTGCGGCGGAACATGTCCGCCACCACGCCGGCGACGTGTGCGGAACAATTCACGCTCGTCAGAATGCCGATGTAGTTGCGCGTTGCGACTTTTCCGTCCGGCCGGCGGATGCC
>JANXLQ010000174.1 GCA_025355085.1 Rhodopila sp. | reverse complement strand
CTGGTGTGGACCAGAGGATTGAGGAGAATGTCTCAGAAAATGAGATGAATTCTCATGGTGCGGCTTTTGAGACGTGGTTGAGCGAGCAACCCTGGAACCAGGGGTCGAGAGGATTGAGTAAAGCGGGTATGGGCGCGGTTGTGCGCGAAGCAATGGCCGGATCGCGTTTGGCCAAATCGCGTTTGGAGGGGCGGCACTTGCCTGCGAACGATCGCGAACGTCCCGGGAGGGCGGTATGAGTCCTGGTTTGGCGCGTGGCCGCCCCATCAACCCGGCGCGCGATACCTGCCGCCTTAGTGGCTGTTGTCCGGGACCGCACGGCCGCAAATCCACCTATAGCGTCAAATCGGTCTGATCCGGTGCGTCAACTCACGGAGGCACCAGCGTCCACCTGCCTCACAAACCCCGGTTTGCCCGCGCCACCACCGCCTCGAACAAAACCTGACACCCCGCCTCGGCTTCCTCCGGCTCGATGCTTTCGGCTTCGTTGTGCGACAGCCCATCCTTGCACGGCGTAAAGATCATCGCCGTCGGAATATGCCGAGCGACATAAACGGCATCATGTCCTGCGCCGGAGACGATCTCGCGGGTGCTGTAACCAAGTTTCGCCGCACCCTGGCGCACCAGATCGACGCACGACGTATCGAACGGCTGCGCGGGAATCTTGAACAGCGTCGTCAGTTCCAGCTTAATCCCGCACGCGTCGGCGATGGCCTGCGCGGCGGGGGGAAACTCTGCATCCAGCACAGCCACCTCGGCATCGCTGGGGTGCCGGAATTCGACCGAGAAACGAACCTCCCCCGGCACCACATTGCGGCTGTTGGGTGCCACCAGCAACTGCCCGACCGTGCCGCGCCCGTCCTCCCCCCGCGCCCGCATCATCCGGTCCACGAGGTCGATAATCCTGGCGGCGCAAACCAGCGCGTCCTTGCGGGTGGACGGCGGAGTAGTGCCGGCATGGCTGTCCTGGCCGATCGTCACCGCATCGTACCAGACCTGAGATTGCGCGCCGGTAACGATGCCAATCTGCTTGCCCTCGCGCTCCAGGATCGGCCCCTGCTCGATATGCAGTTCGAAATACGCGTCGGCGGCGAACGGAACGGCCGGTTCCGGCCCGCGGAAACCGATCTCGTCCAGCGCGGTTTCGACTGTCACGCCGTCCGTGTCCTTCAGGCCGTACGCCTTCTCCAACCCGAACACCCCGGCCCACACGCCCGATCCCATCAGGCTGTGGCCGAAACGGCTGCCTTCCTCGTCCGTCCAGTTGATCAGTTCCAGCGGGGCGTCGGTGACAATGCCCAGGTCGTTGAGGCTGCGCATCACCTCCATCCCCGCGATCACCCCCAGCGCGCCATCGAACTTGCCGCCGCTCGGTTGACTGTCCAGATGGCTGCCGAACAGCACGGGCAACCGGGCCGGATCGCGGCCCGCGCGGCGGGCGAACATGTTGCCGATCGCGTCCACCCGGACAGTCAGGCCCATCGCCTCGCATTCGGTGCGGAACCGTTCGCGGCCGCGCTTGTCCACATCAGTCAGCGTCAGGCGGCGCACGCCGCCTTTTGGGGTTGCCCCGATCTCGGCGAATCCCATCAGGGAGTCCCAGAGGCGTTTGCCGTCGATGCGTTGGTTTGTCTGTGCCATGCGTGGCATCTTGCCCACTGGGCGGCTTCCTGCAAGCCTGCATCCTATGACATCGATCATGCGAAACACCGATCTCGATAGCCCGGACGTGTGGCAGGCCCGCGTGGACCTCGCCGCGTGCTTCCGGGCGGCGGCGCGGATGGGGCTGAATGAAGGCGTTTGCAACCACCTGTCCTTCATGGTTCCCGGCCGGGACGACCTGTTCATGGTCAACCCCGACGGCTGGGCGTTTTCGGAAATCACCGCATCGCGCCTGCTGATCTGCGATTTCAACCGCCGGGTCGTGGCGGGCGACGGCGTGCCGGAGGACACCGCCTTCTACATCCACGCCCGTCTGCACGCCCGTATTCCGCGTGCCCGAGCCGCCTTCCATACTCACATGCCGAACGCCACCGCGCTGACGATGGTGGAAGGCGATCCGCTGATCTGGGCCGGCCAGACCGCGCTGAAATTCTACGGCCGCACGGTGGTGGACGGCGACTATCGCGGTCTGGCGCTGGACGAGTCGGAGGGCGACCGCATTGCCTCCGCCGTGGGTGACGCCGACATCGTATTCATGAAACACCACGGCGTGCTGGTCCTGGCGCCAACCATCGCCAAAGCCTGGGACGATCTGTATTACCTCGAACGTGCCTGCGAGGTGCAGCGTCTGGCCCAATCCACCGGCCGCCCAATCGTGCCGGTGCCGCCGCACATCGCCGAAGCCACCGCGCTGCAAATGCGGCACGAGGGCGGGCGCGATTCGCCGAAACTGCATTTGGACAGTATTAAGCGGCAGCTCGATCGTGACGCCCCGGAGTATCGCCAGTGACTCGATTTCTACCCGTTGCCTTGGCGTTGCTGAGCTTCACCGGCTGCACGCTGATCGATCGGAAAACGTTTGCCCCTTCGCCGGAGGCCAAGGCGCAACCGGCGCCACCGCCGGCCCCGGTTATCATCGATACGCGCACGGCGCTGGTCATCATCGACTACACGATCCCGTCGCCGGATTACGCCGAACTGCTGCATTACGCGGTGCGGGCGGCGGAGAACCGCAATGCCAATGTGCAATACGACGTGATCTCCGTGGTGAAAAACACCGAGGAACCCGATGCCGGCCAGGAACGCGCCACCGGCGTCATGAAGGCGATCATGCGCGACCGGGTGCCGGCAACGCGCATTCATTTGGGCGTGCGCACCGATCCCGCGCTGGGTGCCGGTCAGGTACGTGTTTACGTCCGTTAAACCGGGCCGGCTGGTGACGGAACGCACCGAGGGCATCGCCCTGGTGCTGTTCACCGCCTGCACCTGGGGGCTGACATGGCCCCAATCCAAGTTCCTGCTGACCATGCTGCCGCCATTCTCCATGCGGGCGACATGCGGCGTGCTGGGATTCAGCTTCGCGTTCCTGGTCGCCTTTGTGCGCGGCGAAAGACTGTGGCCGCCGCGCGACCAGTGGCCGAGGCTGCTATTGTTCTCGATGCTGAACTACGGCCTGTTCATTGTGCTGACGACCATGTCCCTGGTGTGGCTGAAGGCATCCGAGGCGGTGGTAATCACCTACACTTTGCCGGTCTGGGCATCGTTACTGGCGTGGCCGATGTTGGGGGAGCGACCGACACTTCGCAAAGTGCTGGCGTTGGCAATGGCGCTGGGTGGCGTCGCGCTGCTGGTAGGCGCCGATACGGCCGAGGCAACCTGGCAGAAACTGCCCGCCGCCGGCTTGAGCCTGGCCGCCGCCGTGCTGTTTGGATTGGGGACGGTGCTGGCCAAGAAAAAGCCGCTCCGTCTGCCGCCCACCACCAGCGTAGCATGGCAGGCCATGCTCGGGATGACGCTGATGCTGGTGCTGGCGTTGTTCGAGGACCCGGACTGGGGCCGTGTCACGACCGGCGGGTGGGTGTCGATCGCGTACATCTCGACCATTCCGCTGACGGTCGCATATCTGGCGTGGTTCCGGGCACTGCGGATGGTTCCGGCTTCGACGGCGGCGACGACGGTGCTGGTGTCTCCGCTGGTGGGGGTGATCGGGTCGGGCGTGCTGCTGGGCGAGACGTTCGGCCCGCGCCAGATCGTGGCGCTGGCGCTGACGCTGGCAGGGGTGGCGCTGGCGGCGCGGCGGTAGGGGCGGTGGAAATTTAAATTTTGGGTGAAATGGTTTGGCGTGCGTGCGCTTAGAGTGTGATCGTTTGAGGTTACTTCCACCTCAAACGATCACGCGATCAAACATAGAATTAGACCATGATCGACACGGGAGAGGGTTCAACCTTAAACGATCATGGTCTAATGTGTTCCGTCGCTGGTCCGGGCGATCGGAGGAGGATGTAGGCATGGATGCGAAGGCGAAAGCAGCCCTGGAGGCGTACTCCCGTGGCGATATGACGGCCCTTGAATTGCGCAAACGGTTGAACGGCGCGACCTATGGCGAAGTCCTGGCCCTGTTGAGCGAGCACAACCTGCCGCTGCCCCGAGCACCTGTCGCTGGCCGGGAGGAGCAGATCGCACGGGCGCGGGCCTGGATGTTCCCCAAGCATGCCGCGTGACCTTAAGATCTTCGTGGTCGATACCGGGCCGCTGATCACCTTGGCGGTTGCTCAGTCGCTTGATTATCTGCTCTTCGTCGATGCCGGCCTGATTATCCCCGATGCTGTTTTGCACGAAGCAACGTTCGATGCGGCCCGTTTGGGTGCTCAGGACATCATTGATTGGGTCAAGGCGCATCGAACCCATGTGGAGATCGCACCCACAAAGGCATACCAGTTGTTCGACGCGGCGCGCGTGAGCATTCCTAATCTTCGCGAACCCAATCTGGGTGAACGGGCGGCGGTGGAAGTGATCGAGGAACCGGACCGGTTGGTTGGGAATGAACGCGGGGTCTTGCTGTGCGAGGAAACGACAGTCCTAAAGCGCGTGACGGTTCGCGACCGTGATCGGATTGTCGAATTGAGCACGCTGGATTTCCTGCGAATCCTGGAGAGCGAACAGAAAATTCAGTCGGCCGATCAGGTTTTCGAAATCGCAGCTCAGGCGGGACGGAATGCTTCGCGGGTCGAGAAGTTGCCGGGACACGATGAAGAAACGCGACGTGCCTTGCTTGAGTTGGTTAAGCACCCCGGATCGGGTCCTCGGCCGGCGGGTTGATTGGGTGCGCTTCTGAGCGGACTCTCCGCCCCGATAGTCGAGACACGGCGGTTCTTGGTGATGCGGACCCTAACGATGTTGGTGTGGTGTCAGGTACAGCCTTTTCGTGTATGGTGCGTTTAGTCGTGGAGTCGGCAATGGTTGAACCGCTTGTGCCGTCTGAACTACTTGAACCCGTCGTGGCCTATTTTCAGCCGCGCCGGGTCATCGTGTTTGGGTCTGTCGCGCGAGGCAGGGCCGGACAGCGACATCGATCTGCTGGTTGTCCTGGATGACGACGCGCCACCCGAGAAGCTGACGTACCGAGCGGGGATGGAAGCTCGGCGACCGTATAAGCAGCCGGCCGACGTAATTGCGTGCCGGGAAGATACCTACCGGCGCTTTAGCCGGATCGTCGGCACGCTGCCTTACGCCGCACGAACCGAGGGCATTGTCGTCTATGAGCGGTGACGATCACGAGTTAGCCCAGGATCGTCGTCTCGTCGTGTTGCGATGGTTGGCGGTAGGCAGTGAAGACCTACGGGTCCGCTCGGCTTTGCCTTGATGCCATCGAGCCGTCGCTGGCCGCCTCGGCGTATCATTGCCAGCAAGCGGCTGAAAAGCTGATCAAGGGACTACTTGTGCTGGCTGACGTGCCCTTCACGAAGACTCACGATCTTGAGCGTCTGGGGATCCTGGCCAGCCCTCGGTATCCACAGGAGACGGATCTCCTTGAGGCGACTTACCTTGTTTACGTCTTGGGCATTCGATTTTCGCTATCCGGGTCCTGATGCGGAGATACCGGACGAGCCGGCGGAGGCCGAATTACGGCAGGCAATGGCGGTGATCGATCGCCTGGTGGCCTGCCTGCGCGGTCACATTCCGCCTGATGAGGTAGTTTGAAGAAGAACCCACCGCATCCGGGTGAACTGATCCGGGACAATATCGACGATCTCGGCCTGTCCGTTGCGGCGGGGGCGGCTGGCTTGGGTGTCACCCGGCAGCAGCTTTACAACGTGATGAACGGCAAGAGCGATGTGACACCGGAAATGGCGCTGCGACTGGAAAAGCGTTCGGCGGGTCGGCGGATATCTGGCTGAGGATGCAGGTCAGTTACGATCTGGCTCAGGTTCGTGGTCGGAAGCTTGGAGTTTCGGTGACGCGGCTTTCGCCGCGTGCGGCATAGTTGGGGCTGGTTTTTGATCGGTAAGGGAACATCCATGGCGACCACACGGACCAACGATGGATTGCCCACCCTGGACGCGTTTCCGGCTGTGCCACAACTGAAACCGTCAACAGGATGGTCGCGGCGGAGTTTCTCGATCCGAAAGCCATCGCTCATCCAGCATCCGTGGCTTCAAACACGGATGCTTCCTGCATCGACTGCCGCAACCTGGGCAGGTCGCGCGGTGGTGCATCCAGTGCTGCCATGAATGTGGTCCACTGTTCGGCATTCAGTTCGAAATGCCGCCGCTCGATCAATACTTCCTCGGCTCGGGACAGAGCGCTTTGCAACACGAACTGACTGACCGAGCAGTGGGACGCCCGGGCAGCAGCGCTCAGGGTCTGCTTCGCCTGGGGAGACAGGCGAAGATCAAGTTTGGTCGTGCGAACCGAACGGCTGAGCATGGGGCCTCCAGGACAATCGCCTTTATGTTATTCCGGCCCGACATTGTCATGATAAAATGGGGCTACCCAAACCTCGGCATCACCTCCGTCCAAAACCGCTCAATCGACTTCATCAGCTTCCCGTGCGGAATCAACCCGTTATACGTATAGCAGAACACCCAATCGACATTCTGCCGCTTCATGTTCGCCTCCATTCCCCGGATTACGGTATCGACCGTCCCGGCCAGGATATATCCCTCCCGCACCGCTTCCTCCGGCGTCAGGAATTCCCCCGTCTTCGGGTTCTGCATCCCGCGCCGGAACCCGAACGGTTCAAACCACGCCCGCCCGGAGAACTGTCCGGAGTCCCGCCACAGCGCCATCGCCTCCTCATCCGTGTCCGCAATGATAACGTCCCGTAACAACCCTGTCCCAAGCCCGCGCGGCCGCCCCGAAACCTCGGCATAAACGTCATACAGATGGTTCTCATAAACCGGCAGCATCGCCGGCAGGATCGCCGTCACGCCCTCTTTAGCCGCCCATCGTATCGAATTCTCCGACGATGCGAACGGCAGAAAAATCGGAGGATGCGGCTTTTGAAACGGCTTCGGCACCACCCCCACCGACTTCAAAATCCCGTTCTCAACACCCTTGCCCCATTTTTCGGTCGTATCCAGCACCCACGGAGTCTCCCCCGCCGGCACTTTCCAGAACTGACCGTCATGGGTCAGCATCTCCTGCGTCCACGCCTTCTTGATGATCTGAAAATTCTCCTCGAACGCAGCCCTGTTTGCCGCGTCGATCGCGTCATGCTGATGCGGCAGAGCGCCGCTGACCCCATGTGCCTGCTGCGCCATGATATCCACCCAGCGCCGCTGATACCCCCGGGCGAACCCGGCATTCGCCCGCCCGCCGGTCATGTGATCCAGCATCGCGATATCCTCGGCAACACGGATAGGATTAGACGCCGGCAGCACAATACCCAACTGGCCCACTCTTATCCGTTTCGTCTGCATCGCGAAATACAGATCCAGCAGCACCGGATTGTTGGAAACCTCGAACCCCTCGATATGAAAATGATGTTCGGTGAAACTGACCGAATCATACCCCAAATCGTCCGCCAGCCTGATCTGCTCGGATAATTCCCCGAGCATCCGCTGATAGAAAACCGGGTTCATCCCGGCCATGCCCGACTCAATATCCGCCCGGCTCCCGATACTCGGCAGATAGAACAACGATGCTTTCATAACCCGATCCCCTTCAACTCAGAGGATTCTGGCGCACTTCGCCGCCGAGGGGTAGGGTTGCGCGTTACGAATCGCAACAGGGATGTGCAATGTTGAAAAAATCCTTACTGGGAGCCGCTTTGGCCACCCTGTTATCGCTGCCGGCGATGGCCGCTGACGTGCAAATCGGCGTGGCCGGCCCGCTGACCGGTTCCAATGCCGCGGCTGGGGAGCAGATGAAGATCGGCGCAATCCAGGCGGTCGAGGACCTGAACAAGGCCGGTGGCATATTGGGCCAGAAAATCGTGCTGAACATCGCGGACGATGCCTGCGATCCGAAGCAGGCCGTGTCCGTCGCCAACCAGATGGCGACGAAGAAAGTGGTGCTGGTAGCAGGTCATTACTGCTCCGGCAGTTCTATCCCGGCCAGCAAGGTGTATCTGGAAGAGGGCATTCTGATGATCTCGCCCGCTTCCACCAATCCCAAATTCACCGATGAGGGCGGTTGGGGCACGTTCCGCGTCTGCGGACGCGACGACCAGCAAGGGGAGGTCGCGGGTAACTATCTGGCGAAACACTACAAGGGCCAGAAAATCGCGATCCTGAATGACAACTCCGCTTATGGTAAAGGTCTTGCGGTAGAGACCAAGAAGGCCCTGAACGCCGCTGGCGTGCAAGAGACGATGTTCGACGCCTATACAGCAGGCGAGAAAGACTACAACGCCGTCGTCAGCCGTCTGAAGCAGGCTGGTGTTTCTGTCATCTATATTGGTGGATACTATACCGAGGCCGGCCTAATCATCCGCCAGGCCAAGGAGCAGGGCATGACCGCCACGTTGGTCAGCGGCGATGCGATGGTGACCAAGGAATTCTGGAACATTGCCGGCTCGGCGGGTACGGGTTCGCTGATGACGTTCTCTCCCGACCCCAGGAAGAACCCGACAGCGGCTGCGGTGGTAAAGGAATTCGCCGCTAAAAAGATCGATCCAGAGGGTTACGTTCTTTACAGCTATGCCACAATCCAGATTTGGGCCGAGGCGGCTAAGAAGGCCAATTCCCTCGATCCAAAGAAGGTTGCCGCGATGCTGAAGTCGGGTGGGCCGTGGCCGAGTGTGCTGGGTCCGATCGGCTTCGATAAGAAGGGCGATGTAACCAGCGGCGGTTATGTCATGTATGTCTGGGACGCAAAGGGCGAATACAGCCAAATGTAGTCTCGGTTTACCGGGTAACAATGCGCCCCGTCGCGGAAACGGCGGGGCGCACTGTTGTTGGGCCTAAATCCGTTTTACAATCGGCAGTATCCAGGCCGCGCAGTACGTTACCCTTGAACCGTTTCGCCAATCCGGCGTCCGATACGGAAAATCCGAACCGGACAATCCCCCCGTGAAATCCAGCGGTAAAACTGCCGGTCAGGATTGCGCCGTCACCTTGTGGTAGCCGCGTCCGTAGTAAATCAGCCCCTCATGCGCTTTACCGGTGCGAACCGCCTCTACCGAGCAGATGAACACGTCATGCGTGCCGACTTCGATTACCTGGGTGATCCGGCAATCGAACACCACCACGGCCTCATCCAATGCCGGGGAGCCGGTTTGCAGCGTGTGCCAGGCGTGGCCGTCGAACCGCTCGCTCATCGCATGCTGGGTCATTCCGGCGAACACCGGGGAAAGCCCCTCCTGAGCCGGGGTCAGCGTGTTCACGCACAGCACGCCGTTCTGCCGCATCGCGGGATAGGAGTCGTTCGACCGGTTGGCGCACACCAGCAAAGTCGGTGGCGTGTCCGTCACACTGGTCACCGCACTCGCCGTAAACCCGGCTCTGCCGCCCGGTCCATCGGTGGTGATCACGTTGACCGCGGCACCCAAACGGGCCATCGCCTCACGGTAAGCTTGCTTCTCGACGGGCACCGCACGCATCCTCCATTTATCCCGGACGGAGTATGCAGCAGGTTCCGGCCGGAGGCCAGACGACGGACCTTTCCCAACGACGGAATGTGCCAAACGACGGAATGTTATAGGGGGGATGCCGCATGCGTTTCGTGTTTAGCCTGCTTCTCTTGTTCGGCGCCGCCACCCCCGCCAGCGCCGGTCAGGCCAGCGTCTCGCCGCCCGCCAGCGCGGTCGAATTGCGGTCGTACGGTCTTGGACTGCTGCCGCTCGATGGAAAATTCACCCGCTTCCACGGCTGGCTGCGCTACGATCCGGCGAACCCCGGCGCATGTCAGGTCGTGCTGGAAATTGAGGCGGCCAGTCTAACCATGCCCAGCGATACTGTGCGCGACCGGATCACCGGACCCGAGATGTTGGATGCGGCCCGCTTCCCGGACATCGCCTTCCACGGGGCATGCGAAGGCGAAACGGTCGCCGGCGCCTTGACCATGCATGGCCAAACCCATCCTTTCAGCCTGGATATCGTGCGTTCGGCGGGAACGATCGAGGCCACCGGCCGGTTACGGCGCGCCGAGTGGGGCGTCGATGGAAGTCCTGTGCTGGGTGGTTCGACGGTGCGTATTCGCGTCATAACGCCCGACCCATTGCACACCGGATCGAACACCTGATGCGCCTGCCCACCGCTCTCGTGCCTTTGCGCAACGGCATGTTCCGCCGCCTGTGGATCGCCACTGTCATCGGCTGGCTGGGCACATGGCTGCAAAACACCGGCGCCGGCTGGCTGATGACCACGTTGGCCCCCGAACCACTGATCGTCGCCGCGGTCCAGGCGGCAACCATCATGCCTGTGTTCCTGCTCGCCCTCCCCGGCGGCGCCCTCGCCGACATCGTCGATCGCCGTATCTTCCTGCTCGCCACTCAGATTTGGACCATTACCGCCGCCAGCCTGCTGGCCATCCTGACCCTGTGCGGCCTGATGACCGCCGGCTGGCTGCTCGTACTCACCTTTGCCATCGGCATTGGCTCCGCCATGACCAACCCGGCCTGGAACGCCATCGTCCCCGAACTGGTCCCGCGCGAGGACATGGTGCAGGCGATCGCCCTCAACGGCATTGGCTACAATCTGACCCGGGCAATCGGCCCGGCGATCGCGGGGTTTCTGATCCTGGCAGGCGGTTCCAGCTTGGCGTTCTCCATGTATGCGGCCTCGATCCTCGCGGTGATCGGCGCCCTGTTTGTCTGGAAACGGGAGCGCCGGTTCACCGGACTGCCGCCTGAGCACTTCGTCTCGGCCATGCGCGCCGGCATGCGCTTCGTGCGCAACACATCGGCGGTCCAGGCGGCGATGGTCCGTACGGCGGCTTACTCGATCCCGGCGTCGGCCCCCTGGGCGTTGTTGCCGTTGTTCGTGCGCCGGGATCTCGATCTTGGACCCGGCATGTACGGCGTTATTCTGGGGATGATGGGCATCGGCGGAGTCACCTCCGGCATGTTGCTGCCGATGGTGCGCGGCAAGCTGTCGCGCGGCGCCACGGTGATTCTGTGCTCGTTGCTGTCATCTGCCGGTATAGCGGTTGTCGGAGTTTCCACCCATTGGGTTCCCGCCTCGTTCGGCATGTTGCTGTTCGGGTTAGGGTGGACATCTGCCTTCGCCACCATCCAGGCATCGGCGCAGCTTGTATGTCCGCCATGGGTGCGCGCACGCGCCCTGTCGATCTACCAGCTCGCCCAAAACGGCGCCCTGACAATAGGATCGTTCGGCTGGGGTTGGCTCGGTGGCCAAATCGGCATTCCGCGCACGTTCCTGACCGCGTCGGTCGTCGGCCTGATCCTGATGGCGATCGTCCGCCGGTTCAGTATAGAGGCAATTGTCCGCGCCCCTGCCGGCGCCGTCCCGCAAGCGCCGCCGCTGCCGGAAGCCCCGGCACCCGAGTTCGTGCCGCTGTTACGCAACGCTCGGGGCCGGATCATGGAAATGGCCTATTATCGGGTCCAACCGCTGCAACGCATCGAATTCCTAAAACTGATGAATGAACTGCACCACGTTCGTGGCCGGACCGGCGCCGTGTTCTGGCAGGTGTACGAGGATGTGGCCCATCCGGAAGGCTGGGTAGAGGTCTGGTCGATGGAAAGCTGGACCGATCATCTGCGGGAGGCGACGCGCCTGTCGGACGATGACAAGCGGCTGCTAACCGCCGTCGCGGTGTTCCAGCAGAAGGCCGATCGACCTTCTCGGTACTTGGCGGTTGACCCTCAGGACTATCTGCACGCCCATTCCGCCAAGCCGCCGTCGCGGGAGAAACTGACGGTGGGGAACGCTTCGTCCGCGTGATCCACAGTACTCGTCACCACCGGAAGTGATCCGGCGATCCGTCCAGCGGTAAGTCAATATCGACGCCGGTTTATATTACATAGTAAAAACAAAAAACCGGGGCTCCAAAATTGCAGGTTAGGTAAACAACCGGCACGATCCCGGATGCAACCGCAAAGAAAGTAACGCGAGGTTTGAAGGCAACCCGATCCGGAGTGAGCCGTTAAAGAGGCTACGGGCGCTCGCCCGCGAATATCTGACAGGAAAAGGAAATATCATGGCTGAAGGGCGGCGTTCGGAAAATCCCGAAAATATTGCCGCAGACCGCGCGAAGGCCGCACGCACCGGCCATGCCGGCGATTAGCGCAGCTTTGCCAACGACCGGGAATGTGCCGTGGAAGCCGGCCCGGCAAGCCACGGCAGTTCCCATAGCGACACAGAGAACGCCAGTCGTCCAACGCTGGCGCCGAACATCATCCGGCAACTTCGCCGAAGATCGCGAAAAGGTGCCGGCGACCGGACCCAAAGGTGGCCAAGCCCTCCGCTGGACGGTCGCCCCACCAATCGGAGTTTGAGGTATAAAAATGAGTGATCAGACTGACCGCGGCGCTCGGTGGCTAGGTGTGCGGGCGACGTTCGCGGACGCCGGCCAAATGCAAGATGCGGTCGGCAAATTGTCCGTCTCCGGCTTCGACCGGGCTGACCTTAGTCTCATAACCCCAGAAACTGTCCGTGGAGAAACGACTTCGGAAGCAGGTGCGAAGCCGGCTTACACCGAGGAAGATTCGCGTCAGGCCAGAACCCTGGGCGCGAGCATGGCTGCGACGGTGGCTGCATTGGCGGCCGTCGGCGTAACGGTCGCGTCAGGGGGGGCTGCGGCACCTGCCATCGCCGCTGCGGTCGCCGCCGGAGGGGCTGCCGGAGGTTCCGCCTTCGCTCTCGGTAGGTCAGCCGGAAAATCCGAGCAGCATGATCGTGACGATCGTGCAGCGAGTGGGTATCTGGTCCTGGCCGTACATGCAATCACGGCCGCAAAAAAGTCCGAGGCCGCCGCCATTCTGAAGGCCGCCGGTGCAACAAACGTCGAAGAATTTGATTAAAGGAATCTATGGGCACGATAATAAACAGTCACAAACCACTTTATTCGTGAATGAGTGGCGCAGGTCCGGGCAACCCAGTGGTCCGATTGCAGCACTTATACCAACGGCCTTATATTCTGACCTATCACCGTAATGGTGCGCGAAGGCGCACTGGCTTGGTAATGGTGCGCGAAGGCGCACTGGCCATGTCTTTGGTCAGGCAAGAAAAAGACCCGGATACCGACTTCCGCCGGCCTGACTGGCGGGCGCGGCCTCGGCGATCGGGCCGCGCTCCGTGGCCGAGTGGTGAAATATGACGGCTCTTTCCGTAAGATCGTACCACTAGGCCACGCGCATTCTTTACGGCAACCGGCCCACGACAATCGCCGAAAACCGATGGAGTGCGGATATCCGTAGTCATCGATCAGCTTACGCCCGCGCCATCTCCCCATTATCTTCCCGAATCATCGCGGCACCTTTTTCCCCGATCATAATAGTCGGGGCATTCGTATTGCCGGTCGTCAACGTCGGCATCACAGAGGCATCGATCACCCGCAGGCCGGAAATTCCATGCACCCGCAATCGAGAGTCCACCACCGCCGCCGGACCGTCGCCCATCCGGCATGTGCCGACAGGATGATAGATCGTTGAGCCAAAGCGGCGCGCATAGTCCAGCAACCCGTCGTCAGTCGTAATATCTGGACCCGGAAGTGTTTCCACCACGCTATGCTGCGCAATGGCGGGCGAAGCAAATATCTCCCGCGTAAAGCGAATCCCCGCCGACAAAACCCGCATATCGGCCGGATCGGACAAATAGTTCGGCGTAATGACCGGTTGCTCGGACGCATCGGCACTTCGGGCCATAATCGTGCCGCGACTGTCCGGCCGCACCGGGCAAACCGCGACCGTCATGCCGTCCTGGCGTTCCAGCGTGCCGAACTTACTGGGATCGTAACTCGCCGGAGTAAACAAAAGCTGAAGATCGGGACTGGCCTTTTCCGGAGATGACCGGCAAAACACCTGTGCCGTCGTTATCCCGAACGTTAACGCGCCACGACCCTCGAACGCGAACCGCATCACCTCCCGCGCCAGCCGCAGACCCCGGGCCAGCTTGTTGATAGAGATCGAATCCTTCACCCGGTGCGACACGCGGGCAACGTAATGATCCTGCAGGTTGGCACCGACGCCACGCAAATCATGCACCACCGGCACGCCGATCGACTGCAAATGGTTCGCCGGCCC
This sequence comes from Rhodopila sp., assembly GCA_025355085.1. Classification (GTDB taxonomy): domain Bacteria; phylum Pseudomonadota; class Alphaproteobacteria; order Acetobacterales; family Acetobacteraceae; genus Rhodopila. The sequence goes on along the minus strand of JANXLQ010000174.1, from coordinate 20,346 downwards.
CACCCCCGACACCTGCAACAGATGCGGAGAATTCACTGCCCCGCCGCACAGGATGACTTCCTTATGCGCACGCGCCTCCACGATCTTGCCGCGCTGCCGGAACGCGACCCCCGTGCAGCGTTTGCCTTTGAACAGCAGTTTCGTAGCCAGGGCCTCGGTTTCCACGCGCAGATTGGGACGGCCCTGCGCCTCCTTAAGAAACGTTTGGGCAGTCGAGCCGCGCCACTTCCCTTTGCGCGTCATTTGCGAGTATCCGACGCCCTCTTGCTCCCGCCCGTTCAGGTCCTTCCGGAATGTGTGGCCGGCCTGCCGCGCGCCCTCGATGAACTTGTGGGTCAAAGGTAAAATGGTGCGGTAGTCTTCGACTTTCAGTGGCCCGTCCTTACCGCGATAGTCTGCATCGTCGCCCTGTTTGTAGTCCTCGGACTTACGAAAATAGGGCAGGACGTCATCGAAACTCCAACCACGGCAGCCCATCTGCGCCCAGCCATCGAAATCCGCCGGATTGCCGCGCACATACAGCATCCCGTTGATAGAGCTCGATCCGCCCAGCGTCTTGCCGCGCGGCCAATGGATGCGCCGCCCATTGCTGCCTTCGCCGCCCTCGGCACTGTAGTTCCAGTTGACCTTCGGATGGTACAGCAGCTTCAAGGTGCCGGCCGGAATATGAATCCAGATCAGCGAGTCCTTTGGACCGGCTTCCAGCAGAATGACGCTCGAACCCGTCTCACTCAATCGCGCGGCGACGACGCAACCGGCGGACCCGGCTCCGACGACGATGTAATCGGCTTCCATCGTTTCAATGCCCGTTTACATGGGGTAGTGCTTCGCCGGCGAAGAAGCGTCGTGGATTGTCGTCGAGCATTGAAAATATCTCCTGGTCCGTAAGGCCGCGTTCCTTTAACATCGGAACGAAATCCGTGAATAGATAGCTGTAGTGCGGCGGCCATTGTCCTTTCGCGCGCAGTGCATCCATCTTGGTTTGTTCTTGCGGGCTGATTTGCCGAGCGTATTTGCCGTACCAGCCGCAGTGGCGGTCCTGACTCATCATGATTTGTGCTCGGTGGCCGCCCTTCACCAACCGCACCAAATTATCCGCCCTCAGTTCGTCTGGTTGGAAACGTAACAACCCGATGCGGTCGAAACCGATATACGACCCGCCATCGGCCACGCGCTGGTGGTAAGCAGGATCGGGGTTGCCGCAACAATGTCCGATCAGGCAACGATGTGCCGGCACGCCGCCTTTGGCAAACGCCGCCTGTTGTTCGGGACCGGCATGCCCGTCCTGAGTATGCGTAATGATCGGCACCCCGGTCGCATGTTGTGCCATGCAGGCCGCTTCCAGGAATTTGTGCTCCAGTTCGGTGATCGCCGGTGCGCCCGTGGCGACTTTGATCGCACCGGCCCTGATCCCGGTGTTGCCGATCCCATAGGTGATCTCGCGGATATACAGACCGGCGATCTCCTCCACGCTCCGCGCCCGCCAGTAGATCGGCAGTCCCATCTCCTCGAAATAGAAACCCGTGGTGCAGACGACATGCATCTCGGATTTCTCGGCGATTTCCTTCATCAGCGCGGCATCGCGCCCGAGTTCGATCGGACAGGGATCGACGAACGTCCGCACGCCATGCTCAACCCGCAACCGGGTCAGGCGCCGAACCGCTTCGGCCACGAAACCGGGGCGGTCGAACGTCACGGACGGATCGAATTCAGAGCCGGCGAACGCAATGAACAAATGCTCGTGCATCAGGGTGCGGCCGAGTTGGTCCAGCCCGATCGGGCCGGTCACCGTTTGGACGTACATGGTTCGTTTTTCCTTTATGCCGTGCCGGTTATATCCTGCCACAGACGGCGTTCTTCACCGCGCGGATCGTTCTCTATCCGGCAGACCTTGTCCAGCATCAGTGTGGCACGGTGTTCGCCATCATAGACCGGCCAGGCCGGGATCGCGGCATGATCGGGCCGGCCATTCCGTGCGAACGCCGCCCAGACGGACGACATCGTGCCGGCCAACACCTGCGCGTCCGCATCGCCGCCCGTTGCGTTGGTCAGGTCCAGTGTGTTGAACACGAACGGAACGTCCATCGCGTGCGGAGCCATTAACCTGCCGCCCAGCACAGGCGTTTCCCACTCGAACGAATACATCCACACCGATCCTCGCTTCAGGCCCGCTCGGTTTTGCGCCAGCGCCAGCGACCGTATCCGGAAGTTACTGGCCGTGGTGATCGCGATCAGCCGTTCGGCCGGGTTCATATCCGGATATAACTGCCCATACACTTCGGCCACACGCCCGCCATGCGCCCCGGCGATGGCATCCACCCGCTGCCGCATTTCCGCATCGGTCAATGTCCGATCCCAGACCCGATCCACGACCGCCAGGAAATTTGCCGTCTCCGTCTTCATGTCGCCAATTATCAGCGGCACGTCGGCACACACATCCGATGCCACCGGATCGAACGGCTGCGAGGGCAGCACGTCGCCATCGACCACCGGTCCGAACGGATAGCGATCGAACAATGGAGCGGCGGACGGCCCCAGCGCCTTTTGCGCCGGATCGACCGCCGCGAGCAGGTGCGCAACCGGAACGGACTGCAAGGCCGCGCCGCTGACCCCCAGGTGCCGCACCACGCACTCTGTCAGAGCCAGTGCGCGTTCCCGCGTCCGCAACCGCACCGCCGCCCCGCTTTGGATGATCGCGCGGTGGAACAACCCCTTGGCACGCGGCATCGCCAGCAACGTGCTGACCTTCGCCCCGCCGCCCGACTCGCCAAAGATCGTGACGTTGCCTGCATCGCCGCCGAACGCCGCGATATTGTCGCGGACCCATTCCAGCGCCGCGACCATATCGAGCGTGCCGGCGTTACCGGACAGGCGGAACGCCTCGCCCCCCACACCGGACAGATCGAGGTGCCCGAAAATGTTCAGCCGCTGATTGACGGTAACCACCACAACATCGTTTTGCGCGGCCAGCCGGTGGCCATGCGTGCGCGGCGAATTAGCGTTGCCATAAGCGAACGCGCCGCCATGAAACCACACCATGACCGGCCGTTTCGCGGTGTCGCCGCATCCGGGTGTCCAGACGTTGACGGTCAAACAGTCCTCGGTTTCGGGCGACGGATCGGCGGCGCCGGAGAAATTCTCCAGTTCCGGCCTGGTTGGCGGCCGCAGCCCCGCCTGGGGTGCCCGTCCCGTGAAGTCGGTACAAGCGCGCACCCCGGTCCATGCCGGGCATGGCTGGGGTGGCAAAAACCGGTTCGCCCCCGCGGTAGAGGCGGCATAAGGGATCGTCTTAAACACAAAAACCGAGCCCTCGGCCGTCCCCTGGACCCTGCCGGATGTTGTCGCGACAATTGTGTTCATGGCTGTCTCTCCCCAGTTTGGATTAGAGCATGCCGGAAGATTGCAAGAGAAGGGAAGGGCAGACCTTTCTTATGCCAACCCGCACAGACAGTGGCACACGCCACCCGTCCTGGCATCGTCATGGTGCCCCTCCCCACTCGTGATGTTGCGCGAAGGCGCAGTTTGGCATCGTCATGGTGCGCGAAGGCGCACCATCCATGTCTTTACTGATCCGAGACGCCAACACCAAAAATGAGAATTGCTGCCAGTGGATCTTAATCTGATGTTCTGAAGTTCGAATGGTTAGTCCAATGTACCGGAAATCCTCCAGGCCGGCAGGGCGCGCTGGTCAGATCATATCCACCAAAAATTCCCTGGTGAGGCCAATTCCCACCCGCGTGACGATCACCGCAACAAGCCGCACTGTTTCAGTCAACAAGCGATCGTCAAAAAAGACCGGGGTAATTTTCACGCCCCTCGCTTTACTATGACGAAATACAGTCGATCCCGCCACCTCAACACCCAGTTCAGCCAGAGTAATCGGGTAAATGGCTTCGTGATACCTTAGTTGGCTCGGCATCGGAGTGCGATAAAGCGCCTGTTTCACCACGAAGCCACGAAGGATGCGCACAACCAGCACCGAATTTGCCGATTTCATTGGAAAACTTCGTGCCTTCGTGGTAAAACTCCGTCTCAGCCAACACCACAAATACGCCGTTCCAGAGGGCGATGACCGCAGGAACCCGGGCACGGCCGGCCGAGCGTTGCTAACCCGAGCGCCCTACCGGTTCAGCCACCCTCTGTGGCCCTCAGCGGTTCTCGTTTTTTTCTCTGTGTTAAAAATCACGTAACCATCCGCCCGCTCGCACCCGGCACCAGACGCGAGTCTGGCGACCCAACGCAACCCCCGCCCACCACAAAAGACACCACGCAGGACCCGGCGCCCGGCCGCTCGCGAAAACGTGTTCAACCCCAAACCGCGGCCACGGCGATAGAAATCGACCCGCTTTGCCAGCATCGAACCGGCATCCACCCCGCCCCGTCGCCCCGCCCCGGCCAAAATCCACCTGTAAATGCCGGCGTGACAGGGCAACATGTCCCGCAGCAGCGCAAGGCACCCGGCGGATGATCAAGCAGCCCGAGAAATACCAGGACTTCAACGACCCGCAGGCCCATCCGCGCTACACCGGCATCGCCACGTTCTTTCGCGTACCGGCCTCCCAACAGCTCGACGACGCCGATATCGGCATCGTCGGCGTCCCATTCGACGGGGGCGTAACAAACCGTTCCGGCACCCGCCATGGCCCGCGCGCGGTGCGCGACCAATCCACGTTGCTTCGCCGTATCAACGCCATCACCAAAATCGCGCCGTTCGCCAGCGCCAGGGTAAGGGACCTCGGCGATTGCTGGATTGAGCAGCCGTACGAAATCCAGGGCGCGCTCAAGGAGATCGAGACCTTCTACCGCACCGTGACGACAGCCGGCATCGTTCCGCTATCGGTAGGCGGCGACCATGCCATAAGCCTGCCCATCCTGCGTGCCGTGGCGGCGAACGGCCCGGTCGGGATGGTCCACATCGACGCCCATTGCGACACCGGCGACGACTACATGGGATCTCGGTTCCACCACGGCGCACCGTTCCGCCGCGCGGTGGAGGAAGGTCTGCTGGACCCGAACCGCGTCATCCAGATCGGCATTCGCGGCACCACCAACGATCCCGACATGTGGGGCTTCAGCCAGCGCAGCGGCATGCGCGTCCTGCCCATGGAGGAATTCGACGACAAAGGCTGGCGCTTCGCCGCAGAGGAAGCGCGCCGTATCGTTGGCGACGGTCCGGCCTATCTGACGTTCGACATCGACAGCCTGGACCCGAGCCAGGCGCCAGGCACCGGCACGCCTGAAGCAGGCGGTATCACGGCCCTCCAGGCACTGCGGCTACTCCGCGCGTTACGCGGGATCGATTTTGTCGGCGGCGACCTCGTGGAGGTATCTCCACCGTTCGACGTAGGCTCGATCACTGCCTTCAACGGGGCGTCGATACTGTTCGAAATTCTGTGCCTGCTGGCCGAGGCGCTGGAAGCCCGCCGCGCCCGATAGTCCCAAAACACGGGTGGCGGACCTGCGCCCGCCACCAACGCTTGCGGAGGACAATGCCTAGCAGGGGCCAGGCATCCCGTTGGAGCAAGTCACTACAGATCCCGGCGGAACGATGATCGTGTTCCTCGACGGCGAGGGATTTTCATGGAAACTCAGGCATCCTCCGAGACTCAGCGGAATGAGCGCGACAAGAAGCAATTTTCTCACGCAACGGATCCTTTCACGATAACACTGCATGCAAATGGTCCCGCTTGCATGCTCGGGAATAGCACGACTCCTCAAATGGCTGTGCGTATGCTTGGCGTTCTCGTTACTGAAACGCGCCCCGTTACTGAAAATTCGGCGCCGGCCTCGGCTCGTTCATCGGTCGCAGAATCTCCAGCGCCGGCAGGCCGTGCAACACATCGCCCGATTCGCTCCGCAGCGTCGTAGCCTGTGTGGCAGACGACACCGCCCGGCAACCCGCCCCGGCATCCGTACTCGGCAACGCCGCAAACGTTTGCCCATTCAGCCCCGCCCCCACGCTCGGACGCCCGGCGAGATCGAGCGAGGTAGGCAACAGCGATCCGCCAGCCGAACCGGACAGGCAATCGCCCGGCGGCGCCGCCCCCGCAGCCAGGAAAAGCAAGGAAAGCGCAGCAGCTATCTTCCAGACCATCAGAACCCCGGTTACGTACGGTTGTGTAAAGGTGGCGACAGACTGGCCAGCAATGCGGGAATAAACACCAGACTCGCCAACAATGTACACCCCAGACTAATCAGCAGCAGTTTGCCCATGCTTGCCGTCCCGGGATGTGCCGACAAGGCTAGCGAGCCGAACGCCGTGCCGGTGGTCAAAGCCGAGAACAGGATCGCCCGAGCGGTGGCGCTTCCAAGGGGATGGGTTTGTCCGGCGCGCCAGTTCATCACGAAGTAAATATTGAACGAAACGCCGACTCCCAACAACAACGGTAACGCTATGATATTGGCGAAATTGAGCGGCAACGGCAGCAGTACCACGATCAACAGCGTCAACAGCGCGGATAGCAGCAGCGGTGCCATTACCAGCGCCACATCCAACACCCGGCGCAGCAGTCCGAACAAGATCAGCGCGATGGCGATCACCGCATAGATGGCCGCGTCCCGGAACGCGCCCACGATGGTATCGGCAGTGGCGGCGATGGTGATCGCCGACCCGCCGGCATCGGGCGCGACTGCCGTGACCTGCTGAACGAACATCTTCAACCCGGCCGGAGTCTGCGCCTCAGGCGCCGGATTGATCTGCACGCGCGCCCGCCCGTCCGGCAACACCCAGTCGCGGGCGAAGTCCGCCGGGATCGACGCCAGTGTCACCGGTTCCGCGGTCAGGGCCAACCGCAAATGCGCGAGCTGTCCCGGCAAGAACCGTGTCAGTGCCGCATCGGCCGCCATCAGCACCGTGTCGGGCGCGGTCTGCAACCGGCGCAAATCGTCGGCGATCGCCACCAGCTTGTGGGTTTTCGGAAGCTTTGCCAATGCAGGATCGATTTGTGACAACGCCGACTTCGCGGCCATGCGGATCTGCTCCGCCGTTACCGGGGCGGCCGACCCATGCGGCGCCAGCGTCGGCGCCAGAATCATGTTGGCATCGGCGATCACCGCCAGTTTCTGCTTCTGGTCGGCCGGCAGAAAGCTGTCGATGCTGATCACGCTCGCTACCGTCGGCAGTGCTTCCAGCGTGGCGCTCAACGCCCGCGCCGCCTTCGCGTTGGGTGCGAGGACATCGATTGTGTACGGATTGGTCAGCGGGTTGTCGATCAGATCGCGCAGCGTCCGCATGGCCTCGGTATTGGGGTTCTTGGTGTTTAACGGATCGGAGTCGAACACCAGCAACGGCGATGCCGCGAGCGCCGCCACGGCCAGCATGCTGAATGTGATTAAAATCGAGCGCCGGCGCCGGACAACGATGGGATCGATACGCGCGGCGAAGGCGAACCCGACCTCGGCCGTTTCGCCGCGCGGGCGAAACAAAGCGATCGCCGCCGGCAGGAAGCCCAACGTGCAGGCGAAGGCGATGATCATGCCCGCACCCGCGATCAGCCCCAGTTCCGCCACGCCGGCAAAGGCCGTGGGCACGAACGCCAGGAAGCCGGCAGCGGTGGCCAGGGCCGCGATCAGGATCTGTAACCCGGCACGGCGCGCGGTTTCGGTCATCGCAACGGCCGCATCGCCGGTTTCGAAGCGAAACTCTCGATACCGGACGGAAAACTGGATGGCGAAATCGACGGCGAGGCCAACAAACAGCACGCCGAACCCGACCGAGACAAGGTTCAGGGTGCCCACCGCGACTGTCGCGAACAGCACCGTTAGCATCAGCCCCAACCCCAGCGTCATCAGAATCGGCACGATCAGCCGCCACGAATGCACCGCCAGGAACAGCCAAAGCGTGATCAGCACCAGGCTGCCGATCAAACCCTCCACCGCGCCCTGCGCCACGGTGGCGAATTCCTCATCCGCCAGCGCAACCTGCCCGGTGATCCGGACATGGGCATCGCCGGATTGCACGAACGGTAAGCCGGCAATCGCCTCGCGCATGGCCTTGGTCGCTGCCCCGCCCGGCTCCAGAGAGCCGAAATCCTGATGCGGTTGCACCAGCACGAATCGGTAGGGACCGGCCAGCGCGCTCAGGCCGCCCCCCAGCAGCGTTTCCCAGGATAACGGCTTGGGCTTGCCGGCCAGCGCGGCGTCCATCGCCTGATGGAAACCCTCGATCGGCGCGAGGAAGGGCGACAGGTCGGCATCCCCATGCGTCACGCCCATTCCCAACAGTGACAAAGCCGCGAACAGCCCCCGGATGGACGGATCGGCAACGAGCTGGCCCAGGAACGGCTGTGCGTCGATCGTCTGGTCCATCAGCGCCGACAATTGCTTGGGTTGCAGGAACAGCAGTCCCTCTTTGTCCAGGAACGGGTTGGAGTCCGGACGGCGCACCGTCAGGAAATGCGTCTTGTCCCCCGCCAGCCGCGCCGCGAGGTCATTGGCGGTAGCGTCGGCTTCCTCGGGGATGCGGCCGTCCACCACGGCAACGAGCAGGTTGTTGAACTGCGGAAAATTGCGGTTCAATTCGACCGCCTGCCGCCGCCAGGGAAGTGTGTCCTTGAACAACAGGTCGGTGTCGGTGCTGACCCCGAGATGTGCGGACGCCATCCAGCCGGCGAACACGGCAAACAGCACGCCCGTGAACACGACGGGCAGTGAATGACGGCGGCTGAAATCGACCAGTCGGATAAGCAGGCGGATCAGCATGCGACGGGAAGACCTAAATGATATGGAGCCGGCATCTGATAGTCGCTCCGCTCGGTTGGGTCCACCGCCATCGCCCGCGATCGTCTTTTCTGGACGGCGGAAGCAAAACTGGTCTTGAGCCAACGGCGATGGCCCGCTATAGCCCCCGCTTGCGCGACCGGTCGGGATCGGTGGCGCCAAATAGGAATTAGACCATGAAGCCGGGCATCCACCCCCAGTACCACGAAATCAACATCATCATGACCGACGGGACGCAGTTCAAGACGCGCTCCTGCATGGGCAAGGCAGGCGATACGCTGCGCCTTGACATCGACCCGAAGTCCCACCCGGCCTGGACCGGCGTGCAGCGCATGATGGACACCGGCGGCCAGGTCGCCAAGTTCAACAAGAAGTTCGCTGGCCTGGGTATCAAGACCGCTTAAGTCGTTTTGTCGTAGCCCTGGGATTAAGCAGGGCTACGACGCATTGGAGTAGGCGGGAGGCACATATCCGGGTTCTTCCTACCCCGTCATGCCAGGACTTGATCCCGGCATCCGTGGCGCCTCGGTAAGTGCGCATCTGCCAGCGACCTGATCCGGCACCGATCGCCGGGCCATAGCCCGATCATGACGATCTGCCACAGGTTGATTACGACCTTCGATTAGACGAGGTCATATCGGATTGGCGATATTCGACTCTGTTGAGATGAACTCGCGCCCCTCTTGAACCGCCGATCCGTCCAACCCACCTGAGTTTGCGTCGGGAATGCCCAATGGGGTTTCCGAAACGCAGACCGGGCCGGCCCACGTACGGGCGGCCTGCAACCAACGACCTTGCTTCGCAGGAGGTTCTCCCATGACGACCGTAAACTTCGCTCCCCTGTTCCGTACCGCCATCGGCTTCGATCGTTTGGCTCGGCTTGTGGACACCGCCGCTTCCAGCCAGGAAGCGCAAACGTACCCCCCGTATAACATCGAGAAGACCGGCGACGACTCCTACCGCATCACTATGGCGGTGGCGGGTTTCCGCCCGGAAGACCTGGACATCACGGTGAAGGACAACATGCTGTTCGTCTCCGGCCGGGTCGCCAGCGACGGCCAGCAGGCTGAGATTCTCTACCGTGGCATTGCCGGCCGGGCGTTCGAACGTCGCTTTGTCCTGGCCGATCACATGGTCGTCGATGGCGCGGACGTCCAGTTGGGCCTGTTGCACGTCGGCCTGAAACGTGTGGTGCCCGAGGCCCTAAAGCCCCGGAAAATCGTGATCGGCAGCAATTCGCCGGTTGCTCCCGCCACCATCGCCAACGACTCGCAGGACGCCGCGAAAGCCGCGTAACGCCCAATGAACAACGGGGGCCGCGCAATCGGCCCCCGTCGTGTCATGTCTTCTTGAAAAATGCGTCCGCCGCGCTGCGGTGACTGCCCTTGCGGCCAATGTCCGCCTCGACTCTCACGATTTCGGTTCGCAATTCGTCGATGTAGCTGCGTAGTTCTTCGATCCCCAGGCTGTCGAGCAACAACGGCTCCAGCCGGCGGCGCTTCGTTAGCGGTTCGTCGTCATCCCGTGCCATGCAATCCTCCCGCTGACCTGTCGCGGAGCATACACAGAAGCCGGGCATTTCAGCCATGTGCGACAGAACAATCGGAATACCGCTTAAGTCGCTTGACCGGCCCTCGCGGTCTTGCCATATCCGAGGTTCGTCCGCGGCTACGATGTGTCCTTTGCGCTGAATGGCCTGCAAGCGACACCGTAAGAGTTAAAAACATCCGCCGGCGACCCTGAGAGTGAAAGCCATGACCCTTCCGCTGATGCCCAAAGCCACCGCCGTGTGGTTGATCGAGAAAACCGCCCTGACGTTCACGCAGATCGCGGACTTTTGCGGCATGCACCCGCTGGAGATCCAGGCCATCGCCGACGGCGAGGTTGCGCAGGGAATCGTGGGCTACGATCCGGTCGCCAACGTCCAGACCACCCTGGCCAACATTCGCTTGTGCGAATCCGACCCCAATGCCCGTTTGAAGTTGATCGCCAATTCGCTGCCGGCACCGAAACGCCAGCGCGGTGCGCGCTATACCCCCGTGGCGAAGCGCAATGACCGTCCGGACGCCATCGCATTCCTGCTGCGCAATTTTCCGCAACTGTCGGAAATCCAGATCGGCAAGCTGCTCGGCACCACCAAGGACACCATCCAGAAAGTGCGGGATCGCACCCACTGGAACAGCCCCAACATCAAGCCGCGCGATCCGGTGATCCTGGGTTCATGCAGTCAAACCGATTTGAATGCCGCCGTCGCGACAGCGAATGAGCGGCTGCATCGGGAAGGGAAGGTCGTTCCCGTCCCGCCACCGCCGGAAGCCGAAGAGGCAGCCTGACCGGCGTGACGGGTTAGGTCGAACGGTGTCCGTTCAGTGTACCAAGGTTCGTAGCCTCTCCATCTCTTCCTTGAGGCGTAATTTTTCGACCTTCAGTCGGGTCAGCGCCTCTGCATTGGGTTGCGGTCGATGGTCTTCATCGAAAATTTTGGTTTCGAGCGACGCATGCCGTTCCTTTAGGGCGTCGAGACGGGTATTCAGACTCATGGACTGGGTACCTCCGCGTTTAACCGGTTGTCTGCCAGCGGCCACCGCAGTGGTCGCGGCAAGGCACCGTAACGCGATTGCCATCGTCTTGACCAGTTGCTATGTGGCATTCGGGATAACAGTTTATTTCTATCGTGGGTTGCAAACATGCTGAGCGATAGAGATTCGCTGCTGCGTAAACTGCACGGGCTGCGGAGCGAGCATCGTGACCTCGACACGGTCATTGCGCGCCTCGCCGACCAGGGCGCCTCTGACCAGTTGCATCTGCAACGCCTCAAAAAGCGCAAACTGATGCTGCGTGACGAGATCGCCTGGCTGGAAAGCCGGCTAATCCCCGACAGTATTGCCTGAGATGCCTGAACCGGCGGCACCATTGGTCGGCATCATCATGGGCAGCCAGTCGGACTGGCCAACCCTGACGCATGCGGCCGAGATGTTGACCCGCCTCGAAGTGCCTCACGAGGTAAAGATCGTGTCCGCCCATCGCACGCCTGAACGGTTGCGGACCTATGCGATGACGGCACGGGATCGCGGACTGAAGATCATTATCGCCGGCGCGGGCGGCGCGGCCCATCTGCCCGGCATGTGCGCGTCGTGGACGCCGCTGCCGGTGCTGGGTGTTCCGATCGAATCGCATGCGTTGAAAGGTATGGATAGCCTGCTGTCGATCGTTCAAATGCCGGCCGGTATTCCGGTTGGTACCATGGCGATCGGCCGGGCAGGGGCCGTGAACGCGGCGCTTTTGGCGGCAGCGATGTTGGCTACTCAGGATACCGCGCTGGCTGACCGGCTCGACGCATTACGGGCCGAACAGACCGCTGCCATAGCGGATGCGCCGCATCAGGTGACTGCAAACCTTCCATGATTCAATTTCCTCTACCACCCAATGCGACCATCGGGCTGGTCGGCGGCGGGCAATTGGGGCGCATGTCCGCGCTCGCCGCCGCCAGGCTTGGCTACCGCTGCCACATCCTGACGCGGGAAACCGATAGCCCGGCGGCACAGGTGTCGCATGCCGTCACAATCAGTGACTACAGCGACCCCGTATCGCTGCGGGCGTTCGCGAACGCGGTCGATGTCATCAGCTTCGAATTCGAAAATATCAGCGCCGAGGGCCTGGAACTTCTGGCGTCGATCCGCCCCGTGCGCCCGGCGGCATCCGTACTGCGGATCAGCCAGGACCGCGTGGATGAAAAGACCTTCCTGAACAACGCTGGCGTCGCCACGGCCCCCTGGGCGGCGGTCGGGTCGCGCCAGGAACTCGAAGAAGCGGTCGCGCGGCTCGGTTTGCCGGCGGTGCTAAAGACGACCCGGCTGGGCTATGACGGCAAAGGACAGGCAATGTTGCGCTGCCCGGCCGATCTGGATGCGGCATGGGAACGGTTGAGTCCCCGGCCCCTGGTGCTGGAGGGATTCGTCGATTTCGCCATGGAAATCAGCGTTGTCGTGGCGCGCGGCGCGGACGGCAGCGTGTCGTCGTTCGACACCGTTGAGAACCGCCATCGCGATCACATCCTGGACCTGACCTTGGCGCCGGCCAGGATTTCGCTGGCCGTCGATCGGGCGGCACAGGCAATAGCGCGCCGCGTGGCAGAGGCGCTGGACCTGATCGGCCTGCTGGCGGTGGAGATGTTCGTCGATAGCACCGGTCAGGTGCTGGTGAACGAAATCGCGCCGCGGCCGCACAACTCGGGTCACTGGACCATCGATGCCTGTCCGGCGAGCCAGTTCGAACTGCATATCCGGGCCATCGCCGGTTTGCCGCTGCCGCCGGCGACGCGGCATTCCGACGCGGTCATGAAAAATCTGATCGGGCCGGATGGAATGGCGCTGTGGCCGGCCGCGCTGGCACAGCCCGGGATCATCCCGCATTTGTACGGTAAGGCCGAGGCCCTGCCGGGACGCAAGATGGGCCACGTCACGCGGTTGTTTCCACGCGGTGCGCTGCCCGGCGATTTCGGGGTTGAGGCTGCTCTGGGCAAGCTGGCCGGCCAAGGTTGAGCACGGTTCCCCAACTGGATTTTGATTAGACGTTACGAGGTCACTTCATACAGAAGCAAAATATGTGGGTGGTGTGGGGGGCACCGTGAGGTATCTCCCTACTCTCGATTTTCAGTAAAAATCCCGGAAAGCGGCGTGATGGCTGAATGGTTGCGAGAAAAGAGATATTCAACACAGAGGAAAAGTGAGGATTCACAGAAGTCGCAGAAATTCAGGCGTTGCCTGCCCGGGAACGGCATCGGTACAAAATATCTCAGCAACAGTACAATCACATCGAGTCAAAAACCACGCAACAATGTGTGCCGCACCGTGCAGGGATACAGCCGCCAAATGGTTCCGTCCGTCGGTCCAGTTTCTTGCTGACAGCGACGAATACGTCCCTGACATCCACCCAAACAAAGTGGGTGCCAAATTTTACAGGAACGTTTCTGTCGCGTTTAATATAAATTCTGATGATGCCCTACTTTGCTTTTGCCGGTTTCTTCCCCGCCATCGATGCCTTTCGGCCAACTTCTACCGCCACACCGCTTCGATTGGCGGTAGAAGTTGGCTTCGGCATAGGCCTAACCACGACTGTAACGTTGGTTTGTGTGGCGATTTTCGGTCTCGTCACTGCTTTCTGTTTCACAACTATTTTCGGTTTCGTCACGCCCTTCGGTTGCACAACGACTTTGGGTTTCGGCACAGTTTTCGGCTTTGCCGCTATAACCAACTTTGCAACAACCTTACCCTTTGGCAATCCCACAGCCGAAGGCGCCTTTTTCAACGGAGCAAATCCACCGGACGCCTTTCGCACCGGCGTGGCCTTCTTCGTGGCGGCTACCGTGGCGGAGGTCTTCTTCGTCGCGGCTGCCGTGACGGGGGTCTTTTTCGTGGCGGCACTCTTTCGCTTTGCCGGCACCCCTGCGGCAGATGCGTCCGCGTCACCCATGTCCAGCCCGAACATCGCCGCCATATCGTCGGCCTCCAGCACCTTGCCGGCTGCCGGTCCTTGCTTGGACATAGGCAGCACCTTGCCGATGCCGGCCACCAGATCGTTCTCATTCACGGCGCGCAACCGAAACAACAACTCCGGTTTGGCATCCAGCCGAGCCCCCACTCCGTAAAGCGCCGCCGCGACGTGCTTACACATCGATGCATAATCCGGGCAACTGCAGGAAAATTTAATCTCTGACGGCTTCGGAAACAATCCGGCGCCCTGACGGCAGATTCGCTCCATCACGCCTTTGGAAAATCGGCCTTGCAGCAGCTCCACCAGAGAATCGATGCCACCTGAACAGTCCGTGCAGATGGACTTCCAGTGGGCCTTGGCGACTTCGCCGATGCTGATCTTGACTTTATAGACCGACGATCCGCTGACCATCGCCGTGATCTCGTGCGGTGCGATCTGTAGATCGACCACCGATCCGTTACGGATATAGGTGCGTCCGCGCGGCAGGCGATTCTCGTAATCATGGTAGCTTTCCAGATTGTCGCACCATGCCTTGCCCCAAAAGGTCGTTGCGATCTTCTTGCTTTCCAGCTTGACCGGGGAGATTGTGACACCCTTCTTCCGCAGCTTTGCCATCTCCCGTTCTGCCTTCTCAAGTCGCACGGCGACCGGGACATACTCTGACCATCCCCTATCAAAGCCTGGCATAGCTCTACTCCTTCATCGCAGCGTTTAAATCCAGGGCGACCAGCCGCATGATGTCTGCGGTAGCCATCTCGGTCAGGTTGATCTCGGCCCCACCGGAAAGCAGTTCATCTGACAGGCTTTTCTTCGAGTCGATCAAGGCGTCGATCTTCTCTTCGACCGTGCCGCGGCAAATAAATTTATGCACCAGCACATTTTTCTTCTGACCGATCCGGAATGCCCGGTCGGTGGCCTGATTTTCGACCGCCGGATTCCACCAGCGATCGAAATGCACGACATGCGATGCGGCCGTCAGCGTCAGGCCGGACCCGCCCGCTTTCAGCGACAACACAAAGAACGGCACGGTCTCGTCTTCCTGGAACGTCCGAACCAGGGTCTTGCGGTTTTTCACCGCCGTATCGCCATGCAGCACCAATCCGGGCCGGCCGAAAATCTGTCCCAGAAAGGTGGCCAGCGGCTCCGTCATTTCCCTGAACTGAGTAAATACCAGCATCTTTTCCTGCTTGGCGGCAACCACCTCGGCGATCTCCCGCAGCCGGCCCCATTTGCCGCTGTCTTCCTCGGCCCAAACATTGTCGTTCAGCCATTGCGAGGGATGATTGCAGATCTGCTTCAACCGCATCAGCGTCGCCAGCACGATGCCCTTGCGCTGGATGCCCTCGGACTCTTCCAGGCTTTTCGCCAAAGCCTCGACCGTCTGCCCATACAGCGCGGTCTGCCGCCGGCTCAGGCCGCACAGTGCCTTCATCTCGGTTTTGTCCGGCAGGTCGGCGATGACCGACTTATCGGTTTTCATCCGGCGCAGGATGTAAGGCCGCACCAACTCCCGCAGCGGTCCGTACGGATTATCGGTGCGTTCGGCCAGGCCCTTGGCGTAACGGGAAAACTGTTTGGCGTTGCCCAGCAAACCGGGATTGATGAAGTCGAAGATCGACCACAAATCGCCCAGATGGTTCTCCACCGGGGTTCCTGTCAGGGCAATCCGAGCCTTGGCGCGCAATGCCTTGGCCGCCTTGGTCTGGCGTGCGGCAGGATTCTTGATTGCCTGCGCCTCATCCAGGATGACGAAGCGCCAGGATGTCCCGGTCAATGCCGGCAGGCGCAACAGCGACCCGTAACTGGTGATGACAAGATCGAAATCCGCTGCAAGCTCCGGTGTGAATTGCTTCACCTGGTCAGGCGGCATTGCCGATGGATGCACGATCGCGAACGTCAGGCCGGGAGCAAATTTCTCGATCTCCGCCGCCCAGTTCCCCAGCAACGACGCGGGCGCCACCAGCAGGCTGGGCTGGCCCATGGCCTTCTCCACCAGCAGCAGCGACAGCACCTGAATCGTCTTGCCCAGACCCATATCGTCAGCCAGGCAGGCGCCCAGGCCGAGATTCGCCAGCATATGCATCCAACGTGTGCCGGCCCGCTGATAGGGGCGTAACGTTCCTTTCAGGGCCGGACCCGGATCGGCACCCTCCCCATCGCCCGACCGCAAATCCTTCAGCGTCTGTTCCAGCCACGGACCGGCGGTTATCCGCGACCAGTCACCGTCGGCAGCCGCCGGATCGTCGCCGGTCACTGCGGCGCCGGCCAGCATCCGCATGGCCTCTGCGAAACTCAGGCCGTTGTTGGCGGCCAGTGCCTCGGCATCGCGGAACCGCGCCATCGTCTTTTCCAGTCGAACCCGATCGACTTCCACCCACTGGCCGCGCAGCATCGCCAGATCCTCGGTGCCGGCCAAAAGCGTGGCGATTTCCGCGCCGGTCAGCGGTTCGCCATCCAGGATAACGTCCATTTGGAAATCGAGCACGCTGTCCATCCCAACAGCGGACGGCTTCCGGCTGCCCACTGTCGCGGACACGCGGGGCCTGGCCGGACGGTTGGCGCGCCAGGTGGCCGGCATGCGGACGACGACACCGGCGCTTTCCAGTTCCGGCAGGCTACGCAGGAAACGGGATGCCTCGGCCGGTCCCCAGCGCAGCGGATGGAAGATATCCCCCGCGTCGATCATCGGCCGCAACCAGTCGCAGTGCTCGCTCGCGCGTTGAACCGGCAGCAGCAGGGACAGCAACTTGTCCTTGTTCGCCGCCCCCGCATATTCCTCCAAAGCCTGCCCCAGCCGCACATGCTGTGCTCGGGCCTGCGCCGACAGCCGCGTCGTATAGGTCGCCATGAAGGCGAACGGCTGTTCGGCGTCGCGGCGATTCTCCGCCAAATTGAAATGCACCCGCCCCACAAGGTTCCAGGCCGGGTTCAGCCCGTTCAGAAACGGCTGCAATCCAAGGCGGGAGGCAGCCAGCGACGCGGCGAACGCCAGTGCCATATCGTCCCACAACGCCAGCAGAACGCTGTCGGTAAGGTATTCGGCCCCGGTCATCATCGGCGCTGTCATCACCAGCGACGCGAGCTCCCCGGCGTCGAGCGGCGGAATGACCGGAACCGCTGCATCCTCTTCCCGCCCGGGGGCATTCAGGCAAACCGCGCCGATGTAACGGGTGGCAAAACTGCGCCACCAGACGAAAACGGGCGGCAGGACCTGCCCGACCTCCCCGGCGCCCAGGCGTACAAGTCCGGGACCGGTGCCGGAGGCAAATGCCTCGGTCAGGCGCGCGCCTATGGCTGCGTCCATCTCCGGTGCATCGTCCTGATCTTCGGCGATCAGGTGGCCGTGGGGTGTCAGGCGGAGTCCGACTCGGGGCATGAGCGTACTCTAACCTGAACGCGATCTTTCGTCGCCGCCCGCTTGTGCTGTATTTGTCCGCCGTGCCTCCTTTGCCCGCAGCCACGACGCGCCTAAGTTCAGCCCAACAATCCAATCGGAGGACTCCGCCCATGCCGATCCCGCAGACAATGACCTACGTTCAAGCCAACGGGGCAGGGGAGGCGGACGTTCTCGCCCTGGCAACCGGCCCGGTGCCAACCCCCAAACCGGATGAGGTGCTGATCCGCGTGCAGGCCGCCGGGGTGAACCGGCCCGACGTGGCGCAACGCCAGGGGGCCTATCCGCCCCCGCCCGGCGCCAGTCCGATCCTGGGGCTGGAGGTCGCGGGTGAGGTTGTGGCGATCGGCGGTCAGGTGACGGCATTGTCCGTCGGCGACAAGGTATGCGCGCTGACAAACGGGGGTGGTTACGCCGAATACTGCACCGCTCCGGCCACGCAATGCCTGCCCTGGCCAGCCGGCTACGACGCGATTCGCGCCGGGGCGTTGCCGGAAACGTCCTTCACCGTCTGGGCAAACCTGTTCCAACTCGGCGGCCTGACCAAAGGCGAGACGGCCCTGGTGCATGGCGGCACGTCCGGTATCGGCGTCACCGCGATCCAGCTCGCCCGGGAATTCGGCGCCCGTATCTTCGCCACCGCCGGGTCGGACGGCAAATGCGCCGCCTGCCTGAATTTGGGCGCTGACGCGGCGATCAACTATCGGACGCAGGACTTTGCCGCCGAGGTAAAGACGCTGACCGAGGGCCGGGGTGTCAACGTCATCCTGGATATGGTCGGCGCACCCTACATGGCGCGCAATGTCCGCTCGCTTGGCATGGATGGGCGGCTGGTGATGATCGCGTTCCTGCAAGGGTCGAAGGTGCAGGAGTTCGACTTCGTGCCGGTCATGGTAAAGCGGCTGACAATCACCGGATCGACCATGCGGCCGCGCACCACCGCGCAAAAGGCCGGCATCGCCGCGGAACTGCGGGACAAAGTGTGGCCGGCCCTGAACGCCGGACGCTGCCCGCCGGTGATCCACGCGACGTTCCCGCTGGCTCAGGCAGCCGAGGCGCACCGGCTGATGGAGTCCAGCCAGCACATCGGCAAGATCATGCTGGCGGTGGGATAAGGATTACCACCCCGGCGGCGGTTGGAACCCCATCCACGCTTGTTCCAACAACGCCGCCGCCGCGATGGTTGACCGGTCGCCGTAGAGCGGGCCTGCGATTTGCACGCACAACGGCAGGCCGGCTTTGGTGAAACCCATCGGCGCGACCGTCGCGGGCAGGTGGTAGCCGCCTGTGATACCGGGCCAGAACAGCAGGTCGGCGTAACCGGTTTCTGTCCCATCGACCGCGATCCGCCGTTCCCAGGGGGTGCCGTCCTGGCGGTGCGGCAGCGCGGCGGTGGAGAACGCGGGACACAACAGCACGTCCCACTCGCGGAAGAACGCACTCCAGGTCCGGCGCCAGCGGTGGCGTTGCTCGTTGAGACCGAGCCATGTGCGGTGATGCATATCGACGGTGCGGACCATGATGGCGTCGGCACTGGTGTCGTCCGGCGCCAGGGTCGCGACGCGTTTACGTTTGGATTCGACCACCTCGTCGGTGATGCGGCTGCTCCATCCCGAGTCCAATAGGCGCAGATACAGATGATACGCCGCGATCGGGTCGAAGCCGGGGCGGGCGGTACGGCTGACAGTCACCCCCTGGCGTTCCAGTCCGTCGGCCAAAGCGAGCATCGCCGCCACGGTTTCGGCGTCGGTGTGGCTGCCCGGCTGGTCGGCCCAGACGGCCACCCGCAGATCTTTCAGGCCGGAGAATCGCGGGGCGGGCAGGTTGAGGGTCAGCCCGGATTCATCCGGATCGGGGCCGGCCAGGATGTCGAGCGCCGTCGCCAGATCGGTGGCGGAGCGGCCAAGCGGCCCAATGACCGAAATATCGGTCCCGGCGGCGGAACTCGTCTTCGGGTCGCCATAGTTCGGCAGCAGGCCAAAGGTTGGCTTGTGCCCATAAACACCGCAGAAATGCGCCGGCACCCGGATCGAGCCGCCGATGTCGCTGCCGATCTCGAATCCCGTCAGACCGGCCGCGACCGCGGCTGCCGATCCGCCCGAGGACCCGCCGGGCGTGTGGCCAGTGTTCCACGGGTTGGAGGTCGTCCCATAGACCGGATTGTAGCTCTGCCAGTCCGCCAGATCGACCGGGACGTTGGTTTTGCCGAAGATCACGGCTCCAGCGGCTTCCAGGCGAGATATCGCGATGGAGGATTGGCCGGCGCACGTATCCTTCAACGCCATGTGGCCCCGCGTTGTCGGCAGGCCTTGGACGTCGAAACTCTCTTTGACCGTGGTTGGAACACCGAACAGCGGTGCCGTCTTGTCTTTCTCGGAGTCCAACCCTTTGGCCCGTGAACGGGCGCGATCGAAGTCCCGGACCACAACGGCGTTAATGCGCGGATCGAGCCGTTCCGTGCGGGCGATATGATGGTCCAGCAATTCCAAAGCACCGATTTTTCGGGTGCGTACGAGGTCCGCGAGGTCGGTGGCAGAGAGAAATGTCGGGTCCATGGCGGCGGTCCTGCTATTGGGTCTTGATGGTGGCATTGGACGATAGCGGGTTCAATCGGCTGCGGCTGGAAAGCCAGCAGTTCTCATTTTGACAAAACGGCGGTAGTCGCCAGCATCGTCATGGCGGGCGAAGGCCCGCCATCCACGCCTTTTGGCGTTCCGGACCAGCAAAGGCATGGATGGCAG
>JANXLQ010000046.1 GCA_025355085.1 Rhodopila sp. | reverse complement strand
GCTCTTATAGCGTTAGTTATCGATATGCTCCAATTCCCATTGCGCGACTAAGCCATAACCCGGGCGCACCTGTGTGGCCGATGGTCTCGAGAGTTCTGCGCCAACCGAGGTAGTGGGTGAGGTTTTTCGTGGCGACCCCGTGAAAGGGGCGCAGCCATTCTTTAAGACGGCTATGGTAGGCGTTGACGTTATTGATGTGCAGATGGGGGGCTTCCGGTTTCGGGCGGCCTGGTTTTGGTAACACATGATACGGGATGCCGCCGGCCCGAGCGAACGCTGCGATGGCTTTGCCGCCGTCGCAGCACACCTCGTTGTCAGAGGTCACAACACCGGCCAGAACGGCAGTCACCGAGGCCCGGTCAAGTTTCGGCAGAACTCCATCGATGGTCGTGCCAGCGCGATCTCGCGCAACCAGGACAGGGATTTGCTCCGCCGATAAGCCGGTCTTCTTCGGCTTGCCGCCGCGCTTTCGCGAGGCACGCGGTAAATCGGCTCGACGTCCTTTGAAGGATTCCAAGATGAACGTTTCATCGGCTTCGACGATCCCGACAAGCCGCGTTGGTTTGTCGAGCGCCGGTGCCACCAGGAAACGATGCCGCCAACGAAAGGCTGTGGTGTAAGCAACGCCACAACGGGCGGCCGCTTCCGCGACACTCTCACCGCTCATCAAGGCCTGTGCCTGATCGGGCCAGCGGTCTTTGTGCCGTAGATGGGCCAGCGGGGTTCCGGTCAGCGCGTTGAAGGTCCGGCGGCAGTTTGAGCAACGGTAACGGGGTAGGTTGCTGGCGCGTCCCCACGGCCTGACGTTTTTCTCATCGCAATACGGACAGCCCCGCGTTTCCACCCGGCCCTGTGCGGCAGCCGTCAGCGTCGTTGCGACGGTCTTGAGCACACCGGGCCGCGACTGACCGACGATCTCCCGCCCGGCTTCTTCACATCCGGCGACAGCAAACCCCACAGCCTCACCAAGCGAACAAACCAAAGCAATCGCGTCCTCGTCCGAAGCATCGTTCGCCTCAGCCAGCCCCAACGCCATAAATGCCTGTTGCCGCTGACCCGGCGTCAGGAGGCAAACCATGCTCAGCCAGTCTGGAAACACCCCGCTATCCATACATGCCCCATTCATCGATGGGCGAACCATACTACCGTTCAACAACTAACGCTATAAGAGCCACGCCGGTTGATCTATAAGCGTCTCAACCCCAACCCTGGAGGACCGTTCCATGACCCAACCGCAGATCCCCAAACCCCGGGGGCGCCACTTCTTCGCCAACCCCGGACCGACCAACATCCCGGACAGCATCCTGCGGGCAATGGATCGACCGAGCATCGACTTCAACGATCCGGAGTTCGTGCCCGTGTACGACGCGGCTTTTGCCGGCGTGAAGCGCATCCTGCGCACCAACCAGCATCTGTTTATGTACAACGCCTCCGGTCATGGCGCCTGGGAAGCCAGCCTGACCAACCTGCTATCCCCCGGCGATACGATCCTGGTGCTGGAGTCGGGCTACTTCTCCGACGAATGGGCTGCCATGGCACGCGGTCACGGGCTAGAGGTGCGCTTGGTCGCGGCCGACTGGCGGCGCGGCGTGGATATTGCCGATGTCCATCGTGCGCTTGCGGCCGACACCGCACAGACGATCAAGGCGGTCTGCGTCGTTCATAACGAAACCGCCACCGGCATGATGCTGCCATTGCCAGAAATCAGGGCTGCGATCGACGCCACCGGTCATCCCGCTCTTTTCCTTGTCGATACCATTTCCTCGCTCGGTTCGTTAGAATTTCGTATGGACGAGTGGAAGATCGACTGCGTCGTCGGCGGCAGTCAAAAAGGCTTGATGCTGCCTACGGGCATGAGCTTTACGGGTGTTTCCGAAAAAGCCATGGCCGCCCACGCCGCCGCGAAGCTGCATCGTTTCTATTTCGACTGGACGTTGATGGAGAAGCGTGCCACTAAAAGTTTCATCGGCACCATCCCGGTGAACATTTTTTACGGCCTGCGTGAGTCGATCCGCCTGTTGGACGAAGAAGGTATCGACAACGTCATCGCCCGGCATGCACGTTTGGCCGAGGCAACCCGACGCGCCGTGCAGGTCTGGGCCGGCAACAACGGCCCGCAATTGTTTTGCGTCACGCCCGGCCGATATTCGGATTCCGTCACCGCGATCCTGATGCCGGAGGGCTACAACGCCGACGCCCTGCGCAAAACAGTGCGGGAGCGGTTCAATGTCTCCCTCGGCGGCGGTCTCGGCAAACTGGGCGGCACGATCTTCCGCATAGGCCACCTGGGCGATCTCAACGAACCAATGCTGCTAGGCGCGCTGACCGCGATCGAGATGGCACTGCGGATCGACGGAATCCCGCATGGCCGAGGTGGAGTTGAAGCCGCGATGGCGTTTTTGGCTGGCGAGTAGAAAAAACGGCCTAAAATACTGAGTGTCCGTCCGAAAACATCCTCCCTCTTTATATTATCGATTAAGCTGGAATTTTAGAAATGTGAGAATCCCGTTAGGGTGTGAGAGGGGGACACCGCCAAGTGTCTCCCTACTCGATTTTGTCCGAATCAACATCGCGAAACGTGGGTTGCGGGACTTCGCCCGCTATGACGGTGACGGGTTAGCTCATGTTTAACACCTATCCAAGAATATTATGCCTTATCAATATCTTGTGGATCAAAAAAATCCCGTGCGGCACTATAAACGATTTTCCAGAACGTGGCGGCCACTTCCGCCAAATTTTCAGAGTTCGTTACGAAAATGCAGAAAATATTTAATTTGGGTTAGGACGTAGGGTCATTGGTATGGCCTTGCCCTTCCCATCATAGCCGGTCTTGTGCCGGCTATTCACGCACGAACCGCCGATGGCCGGCACAAGACCGGCCAACACGCTCGAAGATAACCGGGCGCAAACGGCACTGTCAGGGCTCGCGATCTCCGCCTACCCACCACGCACGTAACGCCGCGTCAAGAATACGCAGGCGGTCGCGGAAGTGCGGCTGTAGCCGTTCGGTCCAGGGTGTGGAGGCCGCGTTCTTCCACTCCGCACCCTTTTTGGCGTCTCGGACCAGTAAAAAATGGGTGGCGCGCCTTCGCGCACCATCACGACGTGGGACGCTTTCGCCGTTTTGCCAAAATTGAGAACTGCTGCCAGCGCGCAGCACAGTTGGCGGGAAATGGCGGTCGATCCATGCCGTAAAATGGTCGTTCCCGCCTATCCGAACGGTGGATGCGGCTGTGCTTTTCCGTGGCACGCCGTGTTCCTCGTGCTGTCTCCGTGGTAAAAATCGCTTGCTTGCCGGCCGCTGATCGTACCTTCCGGACTGTCCGTTTCGCATGTTTTGCCGGCCTGATTTGGTTCGGCCGATTGCGGCCGGCCCATCAGCGCAGTATGTGCGACAACGCAGTAACCGGTAGCGCCCGGCCCGGGGAGACACGGTCATGACCAGCCCATTCGACGAACTACCAAAGACTCAGGCGAACTACACGCCGCTGACGCCGCTGACGTTCATAGAACGCGCCGCCTACGTCTATCCCAACAAGCTATCCGTTGTGCATGGCGCCGAACGCTGGACCTGGAAGCAGACCTATGACCGCTGCCGCCGGCTGGCCTCGGCGCTGTCCCGCCGGGGCATCGGCAAGAACGACACGGTCGCGGTCATCGCCCCGAACACCCCGCCGATGTACGAGGCCGCTTTCGGCATACCGATGTGCGGCGCGGTGCTGAATACCATGAACACCCGGCTCGACCCCGAAGCTATCGCGTTTCAGTTGCACCACAGCGGCGCCAAGGTGCTGATCGCCGACCGGGAGTTCTCCCCGGTTGTCGAAGCCGCGCTCGCCCTGATGGACGCCAAACCCCTGGTCATCGACATCGACGACCCCGCCTGGGCCGGCGGCAAGCTGGTAGGCGAAATGACCTATGAGGCGTTCCTGGCGGAGGGCGATCCCGACTATGCCTGGCAGAGCCCCGGCGACGAGTGGGACGCCATCGCGCTGAGTTACACATCCGGCACGACCGGCGATCCGAAGGGCGTCGTTACCCATCATCGCGGCGCGCACCTGAACGCCGTCAACAACATCCTGAACTGGGGCATGCCGCACCACGCCGTGTATCTCTGGACGTTGCCCATGTTCCACTGCAACGGCTGGTGCTTCCCCTGGACGATGGCAGAGCGGGCAGGGGTGAACGTCTGCCTGCGCCGGGTGGAGGCCAAGGCGATGCTCGATGCCATTCGGGATAATCAGGTGACGCACATGTGCGGTGCCCCGATCGTCTATTCCATGTTGATCAATGCGCCGGCAGAACTAAGGACGGGTATTTCGCACCGTATCGCCGGACAGGTCGCCGGCGCCGCACCCCCCGCCGCGATCATAGAGGGCGCCGAAGAGATCGGTATCGAACTGACCCACGTCTATGGCCTGACCGAGGTCTATGGGCCGGCGGGCGTATGCTCCAAGCAAGAGCAATGGGCCCATATGCCCATCGACAAGCGCGCCGAACGCAACGGCCGTCAGGGTGTGCGGACACCGTTGCAAGAGGCGATGGCGGTCCTTGATCCCGAAACGATGCAGCCGGTTCCGTGGGATGGCGAAACGATGGGCGAGATCATGTTCCGTGGCAACATTACCATGAAGGGATACCTAAAAAATCCCTCCGCCACGGATCAGGCGTTTGCCGGCGGCTGGTTTCATACCGGCGACCTGGCAGTGATGCAGCCGGACGGATACGCGAAAATTCGTGACCGTTCGAAGGATGTGATCATCAGCGGCGGAGAAAATATTTCGTCCATCGAAGTCGAGGAAACACTGTATCGGCACCCCGCCGTACTGAGCGCCGCCGTCGTTGCGCAACCAGATGAAAAATGGGGCGAAACCCCCTGCGCGTTCATCGAATTAAAGCCCGGCGCCACCGTCACCGCCGACGAACTACGCGATTTCTGCCGTCAGCACATGGCTCGGTTTAAAGTCCCGAAGACGTTTGTTTTTCGTGATATTCCAAAGACATCGACGGGGAAGATTCAGAAATTCATACTGCGCGAACTGGCAAAATCGGCTTCTGCGATCGATTAGACCATGATCGTTTGAGGGTGCAGTCTCGTCCGATTCCGATCATGGCCTAACTCTATGTTTGATCGCGTGATTGACGTTTGAGAAAGAAGCAACCTCAAACGATCATGCTCTGAGCAACCGAGCGGCGTTGGCCTTATCCAGGGTCTGTGCATCGTTCACAACGAGTGACCAGCCCCCGGGCATGATGAAGTTGACCCTGGCACGAGGTTGTTCGACATGGCGAACAACCTCGTGCCAGGGTTTCGAACACGCCGGCCAAAGATCCATCCAGCGGTGTCAAGGAAGGCCGCTTGGTTGTTGTTAGTATCCCTTCGATGAAATCCATTCACGCCGGGATGTCGCCGGCCGGGGGTCACGTTGAGTCGTTCGCGTGTTCGCGCTAGCGTGCCTGGTATGGCCAGACTTAGTGTGAATTTGAACAAGATTGCCCTGTTGCGGAACTCCCGCCGCACGGGTGTGCCCGACGTTTGCCGCTTCGGCCGCCTGGCGTTGGAGGCTGGTGCACGGGGACTGACGGTGCATCCCCGGCCGGATGAGCGGCACATCCGCGGCTCCGACGTGCCGATGCTGACCGCGGTTATGCGGCCCTATCGACCGGCTATGGAGTTCAACATCGAGGGTTACCCGGACGATAGGTTCCTGAAAATATTGCACGACAACCGGCCAGAGCAGGCGACACTGGTGCCCGATGCGCCCGAGGCGTTTACCTCGGAAGAGGGTTGGAAGCTGGACGCTGCCGAGATTGCGCTGGCGACGCCGGCGATTGCCGCGATGAAGGCGCTGGGATGCCGGGTGATCCTGTTCATCGATCCCGACCCGGCGGTGATCGAACGGGTGGTCCAGTCTCGTGCCGATGGCGTGGAGATTTACACAGGTGCCTATGCCGCTGCGTTCCGCGATGGCGGCCACCGACCGATGCTCGACCGGATCGCAGAAACCGCTGAGCGCGCGAAGGGGGCCGGTTTGGTGGTCAACGCGGGGCACGATCTGAATCTGCACAATATTCCCCCGTTGATGCACGCCGTGCCGTTCCTGGCGGAGGCCTCGATCGGTCACGAACTGACGGCCGGCGCGCTCGAAATGGGATTTGCCGCGACGGTTGCGGCTTATGCGAAGGCACTTGGCACCTGATTTTAGATTGCGGTTTTTTGAACTATTAGAACCGGTATTGTTACGAAAATATTGAACTCTGTAATCAGTGTTATTCCAACACGTAGGCAGAGGCGGCGATGTAGCACGATCGGACACGTTGCGGATGCGGAGACCGGCGCGGCGAAAAAAATTTGCTTCG
>JANXLQ010000461.1 GCA_025355085.1 Rhodopila sp. | reverse complement strand
GACTTTCATATGCTGTGGAACCGAGGCAAGGACGATGCCACGCTGCGATTCCTTCAGCCCGATCAGCCTACCAAGACGCATGCGCGCCTCGCACTGGTCTCGGCGACGGCGGTGGTGATCAGGTCCGGCCTCGCGGTGATGGGCGTCGCGCCTGTCGAGGAAATGCGCTGATCCCCCGCACCAGCCGGGGGACCGGCTGACGGGGAAAAGCAGTGTCGGACGATCTTACCATTCCGAATTCAGGCTACCGGGGCAGCCGCGCCGGCCGCTACGGCACCGGTCCCAGCCGCGGACGCCCCGGTATGGACCCGGACACCCGCCGGCTGATGATATTCGCCGGCGGTCTGGGCGGGTTGCTGGTGCTCCTGGTTGCTGCCTCGGCGCTGGTCGGCCGGCATAGCAACGACATCCCCGTGGTCATGGCCGACTCACGCCCGATCCGAGAGAAGCCGCTGAAAGCCGGCGGTATGAAGATCGACGGGGCGGAGAACGATGTCTTCTCCGGCCTGTCCGACGCGGCCGACGCGAAGCTTGCCCCGGCGGCGGAAAATCCCGATACCAAGGCGTTCCGCGCGGTAAAGACCCCGCCTGCCGCACCGGCCGACATAACCCCGGCGTTCCCGGCCGGAGTCGCAAAGCTACCGCCGCCCCAGCCCGCCCCGGCCGCCCAATCCGCTCAGGTTGCCCAGTCCGCTCAGGCCGCAAAGCAGGCAGTGATCGCCCAGGTCGCCAAGCCCGCCCCGATGGCCAAACCAGCCCAGGCCGCGAAGTCAGACGCCCCTGCCGCGGAAACCAATCCGGCACCATCGGGCCGCGTTACGATGGTGCAACTGGCCGCGCTCGCCTCGGAAGAAGCCGCCCACACCGAGTGGCAACTTCTGTCCAAACGCATGCCGGACCTGCTGCATGGCCGCCAACCCAGCTACTCCCGCACCGAACGCGATGGTCGTACGTTCTGGCGCGTCCGGACCTCGGGGTTCGCCGATGTCGCCCAGGCCCGCACCTTTTGTGAGCACGTCCGCGCCAAAGCCGGCGCCTGCTCGGTTGCCGAATTCTAGGCCCGTGATATCGAGATCAGTGATATCGAGATCAGTGACATCCCGGCCGGGGACATCCTGGCCAACGACATCCTGGCCAACGACATCCTGGCCGGTGACGCTCTGCCGCAACACCCGGGCATGACGGCCAGCGCGATCGTCGGCATCGCCGGCCCTGCCCTGCTGGCCGAGGAAGCCGCCCTCTTCCGCGCCTTCCCGCCGTCCGGTGTCATCCTGTTTGCCCGCAACATCCAGGACCCGGCCCAACTGGCCCACCTGATCGCCGCGTTAAGGCAGGTCCTGCCCGAACACGCCGACCTCATGGTGGATCAGGAAGGCGGCCGGGTTGCCCGCCTGCGTCCGCCCCACTGGACCGCTCACCCACCCGCCGCCGCGCTCGGCCGCCTGTTCGACACCGATCCGGCAGCCGGCCTAAGAGGCGCATGGCTGACCGGGGCACTCATCGGACTCGATTGCCGCAACGCCGGCTTCACCATCGCCGCCGCACCGGTATTGGATATCTCCATTCCAGGCGCCCATGACGTTATCGGCGACCGGGCCTTTGCTCAAAATCCGGTATCCGTCGCCCGCCTGGGGGCAGCGGTTGCCAACGGGTTGCTGGCGGCCGGCATTCTCCCGATCGGCAAACACGCGCCGGGGCATGGCCGAGCGCGGGTGGACAGCCATCTTTCGCTGCCTCGGGTGGACGACGGCGATTTGTCCGCCGATATCCGCCCGTTCGCACTTCGGGCCGGCCTGCCCTGGATGATGACGGCCCATATCGTTTACCGAACGCTCGATCCCGATCTACCAGCGACATTGTCCGCAACCGTGATACAAACCATCATTCGCGGACGGATTGGCTTCAAAGGAGTTCTGGTGACCGACGACCTTGCAATGAAGGCACTTTCCGGCACCCCGGCCGACCTCGCGGTGCAGGCATTGGCCGCCGGCTGCGACATCGCGCTGTATTGCAGCGGCGACTTCGCGCTGACCGAGGCCCTGCTGCGCGCCTGTCCGGCCGTCACACCGGTCACCAGCCAACGGCTGCGCGTCGGCAGGCAAGCCGCCGCCAACCGCCGCCTGAACCTTGACCCGGCATCGCTGAAGGCTGAGCGGGATCGCTTGCTGTGAACCATTTTCTGCTCAATCTGGCGCTCGCCGTCATCCCGGTGGTCCTGGCGATCACCCTGCATGAGGCCGCGCACGGCTACGCGGCCCTGGCCCTGGGCGACACGACAGCACGGGACGCGGGCCGCCTGTCGCTGAACCCGCTGAAGCACATCGACCGGGTCGGCACGATTATCCTGCCGGGGTTTCTGCTGATCAGCCAGTTGCTGTTCCCGCCGCACAAGGTGTTCTTCATGTTCGGCTGGGCGAAGCCGGTGCCGGTCGGGGCGTGGAAATTCCGCTACCCCAGGCAAGGCATGGCGCTCGTCGCGGTCGCCGGCCCGCTGATGAACTTCTTCCTCGCCTGGCTGGCCGCGCTGGTCATTCCGACCGCCGAGGCGCTGTCCCCAACACAGGAAATCGCCCAACAGTTCCTGCTGTATTTCATGCTCTCCAACATTGTCCTTGGACTTTTCAACCTGCTGCCGATCCCGCCCCTGGATGGCGGACGCATCGCGGTCGGACTGTTGCCGGCTGGCCTCGCCCAGATATGGGAACGCATGGAACGCGCCGGAATCGCGGTCGTTCTGCTGGTGGTGTTCGTGCTGCCCCACCTCATTGGCTTCGACCCGGTCGGTCAGGCTTTGGCCAACATCCTTCCCTGGGCCTTCCGAACCCTGTTTTGGCTGGCCGGTCATGACGTCGATGGACTGGATGGAAGCTTCATCTGACATCTCCCTGCCGCCGTCCGAGACCCTCGTCCTGCATCTCGACGGTTTCGATGGCCCCTTGGACCTGCTGCTGGACCTCGCCCGGGCACAGAAGGTCGATATGGCGAGGATCTCCATCCTGTCGCTGGTCGATCAGTTTTTGGCGGTGATAGAGGGCGCCAGGCGCATCCGGCTGGAGTTGGCGGCCGACTGGCTGGTGATGGCGGCCTGGCTGACCTGGCTGAAATCCCGCCTGCTGGTCCCGAACGCCGCCGGCGACGACCTGGAAGACGGCGAAATGGCCGCCGAGGCGCTCGCCACCCGCCTGCGGGAGTTGAACGTCATCCGCACCGTTGCCGCCTGGCTCGCCGCTCGGCCGGTCCTCGGGCAGGACGTGTTCGCCCGAGGCGTTCCCGAAAGCCACCACGAATACGACCGGTCCCGTGTCATCATCGAAGCCGGCCCGTTCGTGCGGGCTTACCTGGAGGCGATTCGCCGGGGCACCAAATCCTCTCCCTACACCCCGCGCGCCCTGACGCTGTGGACCGTGCAGGATGCATTGCGCCGGCTGGCAGATATGGCCGGCAGCCTGCCGGACTGGACCACGCTGGAACAATTCCTGCCCGACCATATGGACAGCCCAACCGAACGCCGCGCCGCCCTGGCCAGCACGTTGCTGGCAAGCCTGGAAATGGCGCGCGGCGGCACCATTCATCTACGGCAGGATGAAGCGTTCGGACCCATCCTGGTGCGCCAGGGCAGTGCTTACGCAGATAGGACGGCATGAGCGAGAACCTCGACCCTGTATCTCCAAAACCGAAGCGGGAGCCTGACGAGGACTCCTTGCGATTGGCTGAGGCACTGGTGTTCGCCAGTGCCGAACCGGTCACGCCGCACGGGCTGGCTCGGGTGCTGGCGGTCGATTTAGACGCCGGTTCCGTGCTGGCAGCCTTGCGCGCCAGATACGCCGGACGCGGCGTCGAACTGGTCGATGCCGGCAACGGTGTCATGTTTCGGTCGGCGCCGGATTTGGCGCCACGGCTGCGGAAGGTGATCGAATCGCCTCGCCGGTTGCCCCGCGTGGCGATGGAGACCCTGTCGATCGTCGCCTATCACCAGCCGGTAACGCGCCCCGAGATCGAGCATATCCGTGGCACCGCCTTGTCGCAGCAGACGCTGGATTCGTTGCTGGAACTCGACCTGATCGCACCCAAGGGGCGCCGGGAAAGCCCCGGCCGGCCAACGCTATGGGGCACCACACCGGCATTCCTGGCGCATTTTGGCCTAAAGGACATCCGTGAATTGCCGAGGCGGGAGGACCTGTTGCTGGGAATGGCACCGCCCCGGTTGATCCCGGAAATATTACCAGCAGACTTGCAGGCGCCCCCGGATGCAGTGTGACTTATTTTGGCAATGTGGCGATTGTGTCATCTGTCGTCATGGCGCGTGAAGGCGCGCCATGACGAGGAACACGATCGCGGCCGCGAACACCAAAATAAGACTTGTTGGACTTTGATGCACCGGCTCGCGATTCCGGCCTTTACGTCGAAAGCTGCTCGCGAATTGCCAAAAGATCACGCTTGCGACTCTCGCTCGTAGCCGGATACCGCATCTTCAGATTTCGTAAGGTATTCAGAATAACCTGAGACACGATCAGCCGCGCGTTCTCCTTGTCGTCCGCCGGCACCGCATACCAAGGCGCATCGTGAGTACTCGTCGCACTCAGGCATTTCTCATACGCTTTCATGTATTGCTTCCAGTATTGCCGTTCCTCGATATCGGCCATACTGAACTTCCAGTTTTTTTCCGGCTCGTCGATACGGTCAAGGAATCTTTTTCGCTGTTCCTCCTTCGAGAGATGCAGGAAGAACTTGACGATCCGGGTGCCGTTGTCGTGCAGATGCCGTTCCAAATCCACGATAGAACGATACCGGCTGTGCCAAACCACCTTGTCGTTCCTCGGTTTATTGGGCAGGCCCTCATTGCGCAGGATGTCCGGATGGACGCGGGCGATCAGAACCTCCTCGTAATAGGATCGGTTAAAAATACCGATCCGTCCGCGTTCCGGCAAATCGCGTGTCGTGCGCCAAAGGAAATCGTGCTGCAACTCGGTCGCGCTGGGATGTTTGAAACTGAACACCTGGCAGCCTTGCGGGTTAACCCCGGACATTACGTGACGGATGATGCCGTCCTTGCCCGCTGCGTCCATCGCCTGGAAAATCAGCAGCACCGAATATTGGTTAGACGCATAAAGAAGCTGTTGCTGGATACTGAGTTGCGCGACATGATCCGCCAGGATTTCGTGGTAATCGTCCCGCGACTTGTACACGCGCCCGACCACTGTCGGCCATTTCCCGAGATCGACCTTGCTGCCTTCGTCGATGCGAAAGTCCCTGATATCCAGTTTCATGGTGTTCCCTCACGCCAGCATGCCGAACACTGTGCCTGAATCCGTGGTACCGGCAAAGTCATACCGAGCGGGGCCGCTGATCGGATGTGACGGAAGATACGGTTTCGCGACTTCGGGGAGCGCGCGGACCGGCGCGCGCCCCGCCACCAGCAAGTCAAGGCTGCCGGCCATTCCGCCCGAACCCCGGATAGGCTCTCAGTACCGCGGTACCCGATGGTGCCGGCAATCTCGCGTCCCTTGAAAATTTTTAGGGTGCGGACGATGCTCCACCTAAGCAGCACTTAAGGAACCAAACGCAATGCATGACATCGTCATCCGGGGCGGCACGATCGTCGATGGCACCGGCACGAAAAGCTACACCGGCGACCTGGCGATTGACGGCGACCGCATCGCTCAGGTTGGCGGCAAGGCCGGTCCCGGCAAGCGGGAGATCGACGCCAACGGGCAATTGGTAACGCCGGGCTGGGTCGATATCCACACCCATTACGACGGTCAGGCCACCTGGGACCCGATTTTGGCGCCGTCTTCCTGGCACGGCGCGACCACCGTCCTGATGGGCAACTGCGGTGTCGGGTTCGCCCCGGTGCGCAAGGCCGACCATGCGTGCCTGATCGACCTGATGGAAGGCGTCGAAGACATCCCCGGCATCGCGTTGGCCGAAGGTCTGCGCTGGGACTGGGAAACTTTCCCGGAGTATTTAGACGCCCTCGACCGCTTCCCGCGCACCATCGACGTCGCTGCCCAGGTGCCGCACCATCCCCTGCGGGTCTATGTGATGGGCGACCGAGCCGTTCGGCGCGAAATCGCGACTGCAATGGATATCGATGCGATGTCGCGCCTGACTGAAGAAGCTCTGCGCGCCGGCGCATTCGGCTTCACCACATCGCGCACCGAACAGCACAAGACGACGAAAGGCGACCTCGTTCCCGGCCGCTTTGCCGAAAACCAGGAGCTTTTCGGCATCGGGGCCGCTTTGGGCCGCACCAAGACCGGCGCCTTCGGAATGTTGAGCGACTTCGACGATGAAGCCGCCGAATTCGCGTGGATGAGCGAACTGTCGAAATCCACAGGCCGGCCTCTATGGTTCCTTCTGACGGACCGGTCCTACGATCCAGAACGTTACGGCCGGTTGATGAACGGTGTGCGCAAGGCACGCGCCGGCGGGGCGTCTGTGACAGCGCAGGTTGCCGGGCGGCCGGTCGGGATTATCCTGGGCCTGACAACATCGCTCAACCCGTTCGCCGCCCGGCCGGCATTCGCCGCGTTGGCATCCCTGCCGGTGAAAGATCGCCTCGCCCGGTTGCGCGATCCGGCGGTGCGCCGCGAAATCCTGACGCAGGCGTCATCGGAGGAACTGCTGGCAATCCTGCCGCCACTGCAACGGCCGATCGCCACCCGCTGGGATCGGCAATACGTGTTGGGCGATCCGCCGGACTATGAACCCGATCAGAGCCGCAGCATCGAGGCGATGGCTGCAAAGACCAACACCACACCGGAGGAATTCTGCTACGACTACCTGATTGGCGAAAACGGCGACCGCATGCTGTTCTACCCCGTAACGAACTACGTTCACGGCGACCACGGCGTCGTCCACGACATGATCAAGGACCCGGACACCATCCTGGGTCTCGGTGACGGCGGCGCGCATTGCGGCCTGATCTGCGATTCCTCCCTGCCGTCCTACATGCTGACGCACTGGGTGCGCGACCGTCACCGCGGCCCGCGCTTCCCGCTGGAGTTCATAGTCAAGCGCCTGACCAGCGAGACTGCGGATTTCTTCGGCTTCCACGATCGCGGACGCTTGGCCGCCGGCAAGAAAGCCGACGTCAACGTCGTCGATCTGTCCACGTTACGCCTGCATCATCCGGAGTTGCGCCACGATCTGCCCGCCGGCGGCAAACGTCTTGTGCAACGCGTGGATGGCTACGAGGCAACGATCGTGGCCGGTGTGCCAATCTTCGAGCGTGGCCAGGAAACCGGCGCTCGGCCTGGCAAACTGGTGCGGTCGAACGCCTAATCGGGAATCGTAAACCGTATCGAAACCGGGCAATGGTCGGATAGACGGTCTTTCATGGCCTTGTCCGTTTCCCGGTAGATCAGGACTTTTAGCGTATCGGCTTGCATCCAGTTGGCGGCGGCGCCGCCAGCCAGGATGTGGTCGATAAAATTCTCCGCGCCCCAGCACGGGGAACTGCGGCCTTCCGTGGCGCGGGCCAAC
>JANXLQ010000446.1 GCA_025355085.1 Rhodopila sp. | reverse complement strand
CTGCACGGCAATTCGCCCGGCTTTTTCCCGTGCAACGATCAGCTTCATGATTTGCGCGGTGCCGTCGCCGATTTCCAACCCCATCACATCGCGCAGTCGTTGCTGATGCGGCAGGTCCATCGACCAGCCGTAATGACCGTGGGTCAGCAAGCATTGGTGGATGACATCGACGGCGGTTTTCGGACCCAGCCATTTGCACATCGCGGCCTCGGCCGTGTGCGGTTCGCCGGCGTCGCGCAAACTGAGCGTGTGATAGCAGAGTTGGCGAACGGCCGCGATCATGCCCTCGCCTTCGGCCAATGGAAAACTAACGCCCTGATATTGCGCCAGCGGGGCGCCGAATGCCGGGCGTTCCGTTACATAGGCCCAACTTTCGTCGAGTGACGCCTGCGCCGATGCACAGACCTGCAAGCCAATGAGCGCCCTGCTGTAGTCGAAGCCTTGCATGACCTGGACGAACCCAAGCCCCTCGGCCGCCAGCATGTGGTCAGCGTGTACCCGCACCGCGTCGAAGAAGATCGAGCCGCGTCCGACCGCTTTACTGCCCAGGTCGTTGAATCGAGACCTGGAAATGCCGGGCGCGTCCATGGGCACCAGAAAGGCCGAAACGCCGCGGGCGCCACTGCCGGGTGCGCCGGTTCGGGCGAAGACGATGGCCACATCGGCCTGATCGGCCATACTTATCGAGGATTTTTCGCCATTCAGCACATAGTCGTTGCCATCCCGCCGAGCCGATAGGATCAGGTTCGCCGCATCCGACCCGCCGCGTGGTTCGGTCAGTGCGAGGGCGGACAGAGCCTCCCCCGAGATAATCCGCGGCAACCAGACCGCTGCCAGCGAGTCCGCAGCGTGCTGCGCGATAATTTGACCGTTCAGTGACGCCAGAAGCTGAACATAGGCGACATTCAGATCGGCATGACCGATGGCCTCGATCACGATGCCGGCGGTGACGCTGGACGCGCCCGGGCCACCGAAGCGTTCCGGTAGATCGACGCCGATCAAACCGAGTGCGCCCATCTCAAGAAGCAGGGTTCGGTCGATTTTCCCGGTTTGCTCGCGCAGCATGTACCCGGGAGCGATCTGCTCTTTAGCAAAACGTCTCGCTACATCCTGGATCGCGCGTTGATCTTCGGTAAAGATCATTGGTATTTCCGGAAATCGGGTTTGCGCTTTTCGTTGAAGGCCTTGACGCCTTCTTTGGATTCTTCGGTCGCGTAATACATGCTGAGGGCCTGCATCCCCATGTTGCCAATGCCGCGAATGTTTTCCGAGTCCGCATTGAACGACCGTTTCGCGATAGTGATGGCGGTCGGGCTGCGTTCCATGATCTCGGCGCACCACTTTGCGACTTCGGCATCCAGTTGGTCGTGCGGAACGACAGTGTTGACCAGTCCCATGGCCAATGCCTCGGCGGCGGTGTAGCGGCGGCAGAGATACCAGATTTCGCGCGCCTTTTTTTCCCCCACGGCACGGGCGAGATAGGCGGTGCCGAAGCCTGGATCGACCGACCCGACTTTCGGGCCGACCTGGCCAAAGATGGCTTTTTCGGATGCGATGGTCAGGTCGCACAGGGTTGCGAGAACGTTGCCGCCGCCGATTGCGTAGCCTTGCACACGGGCGATCACCGGTTTCGGCACGTCACGGATCAGTGCGTGCAGGTCTTCGACCGGCAGGCCGATCATGCCACGTCCGTCGTATTGGCCTTCATGCGCGGATTGGTCGCCGCCGGTGCAGAAGGCGCGGTCTCCGGCGCCCGCCAGCACGATGACGCCGATGGATTTGTCCCACCCGGCTTTTCCAAATGCGTGGATCAGTTCTTCGCAGGTTTGACCGCGGAAGGCGTTCATCACCCCGGGGCGGTTGATGGTAATCCGAGCGACGCCAGCCTCTACGTCCAGCAGAATGTCTTCGTATTGCATGAGCGTTTTCCTTCAACCAGCCATCGTCAGGCCACCGGACACGCTAATGACCTGTCCGGTAATGAATGCGGCGTCGTCACTTGAGAAGAACAGAATGGCGCCCGGCAGATCCTCGGGTTCGCCGATGCGTCCCATTGGGATGGCGCGACGGAACGCTTCTTCCAGTTTTTCGGGATTGCCGGCGCCTTGTTTGAAGCCCTCGAACAGCGCCGTGTGCGTGGCGCCGGGGCAGACGACGTTGACGTTGATCCGGTGGCGCGCATGTTCGCGTGCCAGGGTCTTGGAAAAGCCGACCAGACCGGCTTTGCAGGCGGCATAGACGGCTTCCCCCGACGAACCCACGCGGGCGGCGTCGGAGGCGATGTTGACGATCCGGCCGCCGCCGCGTGCGATCATGCCGGGCAATACCGCGTGGTGCATGTTGAGTGCGCCGATCAGATTGATGGAGATCAGCTTCTGCCATTCCGCCGGGGTGCTGTCCTTGAACAGGCGGAAGACGTCCCAGCCGGCGTTGTTCACCAGGATGTCGATGCGGCCATACCTGGTTTCGACCCCGGCGACGGCTTTGGCGACGATTTCGTGGTCGGTGATGTCGCAGGCGACGCCGATGGCAGCACCCCCCGCGGCGACAATTGCGCTGGCGACACGTTCCGCTGCGGCGCCATCGATGTCGAAGACCGCCACTATTGTTCCGGCTTCAGCGAAGCTCCGGCAAGTGGCGCCGCCGATGCCTCCGCCGCCGCCTGTGACGATTGCGACTTTGTCTTTCAGACCGCGCATGTATTTCCTCTTTATATGGTTCGCCCTGTCCGAGCCACCTATCGCGACGCAGGTGCCTGAAAAAATGGCTCGGACCAACTGGACGGCTGGGTGTACCGGTGTCTCTGCGGGTTGATACAATTATCCCGGTTCGATGGGCATCCGGGCGATGCTCAACCACGCCACAGGCGCGCCAGCACCTTCGGCCGCCTCTGCCGCCGGCAACGAAACGTCCCAGTCCGCCGCGATGAACCGCCGGCCACTGACGGACGCAGCCTCGTCGGACACCAGCCACAGCAACGGCGGCAGCATAATCTCCGGCCGCAACATTTTCGACCGGTCCCCGGCATCGCCCACCAAAGGCGTGTCGGTGACGCCGCCCGGCACCAGCACGTTCGCGGTGACGGCCGTGCCGGCGAGGTCGGCCGCCAGCACGGCCATCGCGGATTCCGCCGCTGCCTTGCTGGAGCCGTACAGCAGATAGCCCTCTCGGACCATCGTTCCCAGACTGGTTGTAACAGTAATGATTCGGCCTCGGTTCGCCTTCAGCATATGCGGCAGCACCGCCCGAGACATCATGATCGGCGCCGTCGCGTTGACGGACAGGAAGCGGTTCCACTGTTCGGGAGTCGCCTCCCAAAAGCGGATCGGGTTGCGGCGCAGGTCGTCTCGGATCGCGGCCTGGCCGATGCCGGCGTTGTTAACCAGCACGTCGATGCGGCCGAACGCGCTTAATGTTTCGGTAACGATCATGTCGAACGAGTCCGCCTGCGACAGATCGGCGGCTACCGGTTTGATCGGGGCGGGCAGGGTGCCCA
The DNA here is from genome assembly GCA_025355085.1 of Rhodopila sp. Classification (GTDB taxonomy): domain Bacteria; phylum Pseudomonadota; class Alphaproteobacteria; order Acetobacterales; family Acetobacteraceae; genus Rhodopila. The sequence continues at coordinate 730 of JANXLQ010000446.1, read as the reverse complement.
AGGCTGTGGCGTTGCGGTCCACGGCGACGACATCGAAGCCGGCCTCGGACAGGCACAGGGCCATGGCGCGTCCCATGCCGCTCGCGGCCCCGGTGACGATGGCGACCCCGGCTGAGGCGGTTTGTCTGGATGTTGGCATTATTGGTTCCCTCCGTCCGGAAGTGTGGGACGAACCGGGCAGGATGCCAAATTACTGGCTGGCCGTGCTGCTGAGGATCAGTATCTCCCGCAGGCTGGGGATGGTGGTGAAGGACCAAACGTTCTGCCACGTCTCGGCACGATTGGACTGGGAGAGTATTTCGACGATCAGCACGGGGTTGCTGACGTCGTACTCCTCGGTCTCATACCACCGGCCCAATGTTTCGACCGTTTGGCTCCTTGTCGTCATGGCAGGCGAAGGCCTGCCATCCACGCCTTTGTCTGAACCAGCATCGCGTTTCGTGGATGGCGGGACTTCGCTTGCCATAACAGTGACGGGTCAGGATATAGGGCCATTGGTATCATATCGCGTGCAGATGACCGCGAGGTCGTAAACGATCACCCCTTCTGTGCCGCCCGAAAGTGCAACCCCTCTCGATTGATCGGGGTCGTTACAGCCACGCGGCTGTATGCGGGCGAGACGTCCGCCGTCGCGGTAGACGCCCAAGGCGCAGTTTGGTTTGGATGCGGTCGCGAACTGTGCCGGTTCGACGGCACAGTTGTGGCGAAGGTGGGGGCCCGACTCGGTCTG
>JANXLQ010000440.1 GCA_025355085.1 Rhodopila sp. | reverse complement strand
TGAGCTCCTTCATTGCCCAGTCGATCGCGCAGGTGTCGCTGCCGTTCCTGTTTCAGCATTGGTTTGAGATGGATCAGGTGATGACCGGTCTGCTGATGACGCCGTGGCCCTTGGTGGTGGCGGTGCTGGCACCGTTCATCGGCCGTCTGTCCGATCGTTACCCCGCCGGGCTGTTGGGCGGCGCCGGCATGGCCGTCATGGCGCTGGGTTTGTTTTTCATGAGCATGCTGCCGGACCATCCCACCACGGTCGATATCGTCTGGCGGATGACGGTGTGCGGGATCGGGTTCGGGTTTTTCAATACGCCGAACAATCGGGCGATCATTACGTCCGCTCCCCCAGTGCGGACTGGTGGAGCAAGTGGGATGCAGGCCACAGCCAGATTGTTCGGGCAATCGATCGGCGCGGCGATGGTGGCGCTGGTGTTCACGGCATTCCCGGCGAACGGCACGACGGTGGCGCTGGTGATCGCGTCGATCGCGGCGGCGGTGGCGGCATGCGTGAGTTTTAGCAGATTGGCGGCGTGAAGCGCTCCATTGCTGAAATGGTTGGTCAAATCCATCGGGGTCGTAATATATGAGCATTGTGGTCACTGTAGGAGGCAGCCGTGCGCGCACTCCAATTACGGGATGCGAAAGCTGCGTTTTCCGCGGTTGCCGAACAGGCGGCGACGGGTGAGGAAACCATCGTAACCCGGCATGGTCATCCAGTGGCAATGGTTTTGGGTTATGAAGCATGGCAGTGCTTGACAGGCGTACGTCCTTCGTTCGCCGATCTCTTGCTCGATTTTCCGGGCGTTGAGGCGATTTCCCGCGATCCGGCACCGCCTCGCGATCCGGCACAGCCTCGCGATCTCGATCTGTGAACGGCGGCTTTCTTCTCGATACAAACGTTCTGTCCGCCACCGCGCCGGATCGCCGCACTGTGCCGGAACCTGCTAAAGAGGCCGCGCGGCGATGGATATCGGCCCACCAGAGCCGCATTTACCTTCCTGTGACCGCCATTGCCGAAATAGCAGCCTGTATCGGAGCGCGAGAAGGTGCCGGCGTAACACGGCATGCAGTGGACTTGGCGGACTGGCTCAGGGCGGTTCTGAGTGCCTACCCCGAGAATGTAATGGTGTTCGACACCGAAGCCGCTTTGCATGCCCGGCCATTAGCCCTCGCCGCTCGACAAGCCGGCGCGGTGGTTGGCTTCGCGGACCTCACGGTTGCGTGCATCGCACGCGCTCGCGGTCTGGTGGTCGCTACCCGCAACGTTCGGGACTTCGCGCCGATGGGGATAGCGGTGGTGGACCCTTTCTCCCTGGCCGGATAGTCCGTTCAGGCACCGTGGTTGCCGCGAAGCAACGCAGAGAGAAAACACCATGACGCCTTGGCCACCGAGGTCTATGCTTTGTAAATCAATACGCAGGGTGCGGCCTTTCCCTGACGGATGTCTCGGCGCAAGCGTGGCCGGTCTGTCCAATCCATGGCGCCTGTCGCCATCGTGACAGGGAGCCTCTATGGTCGATACCAACGCAGCCACGACACGAGGTTCCCCCGATGACGACCCCCTTGGCCGGTATCACCGTCCTGGATTTCGGCCAGATTTTTCAAGGCCCCTATGCCACCATGCTGATGGCGAAGGCCGGTGCCGATGTCATCAAGATAGAGCCCCCCGGCGGCGAACCGTTGCGCCGGCGGGTGATTGCGGCCGGCGGCGACACCACGCTGCCGATAGCGATGCTGAATGCCAACAAACGCGCGGTGACGCTCAACCTTAAATCCGACATCGGCAAGGACCTGCTGAAGCAGATGGTCGCCAAGGCCGATGTGCTGCTGGAGAATTTTTCTCCCGGCACGCTGGATGGACTTGGAGTCGGTTACGATGTGCTGAAAGACATCAATCCCCGTCTGGTCTATGCCACCGGTACCGGGTTCGGCATCAGCGGCCCGGATCGCGACAATCTGGCGATGGATTTCACCATTCAGGCGGCCTCCGGCATCATGAGCGTGACCGGCGATCCTGATGGGCCACCGATGAAAGCGGGGCCTACGCTGGTCGATTTCATGGGGGGTATTCACCTTTATGCCGCGGTTATGACGGCACTTCTACAGCGAACTGCCACCGGGCAAGGGCAGTTGGTGGAGGTGGCGATGCAAGAAACGGTCTATCCGTCCCTCGCATCCAGTTACGACTACCATGTCCGCACCGGGAAAATTCCGCCTCGTGCAGGCAACCGCCAATCCGGGCTGGCCAGTGCGCCGTACAACGCGTTCCAGACCAACGACGGCTGGGTCGCGGTTCACGTCGTCACCGAAGGGCACTGGCAGAATCTACTGCGCGCGATGGGGCGAGCGGATCTGCTGGACGATCCGCGTTTCAACACCAATGCAGCCCGTACTGCCAATATGGCGGAAACCGAGGCACTGGTCACCGCCTGGACGATTGGGCTGGGCAAGAACGAGGTTGCTGCTATATCAAAACGATACAAAATTCCGGCCGCTGCCGTTCGGAACGCGGTCGAGGTTATGAACGATCCCCACATGCACCAACGCGGCATGCTCCAACGCATCGACCACCCCTCGCTTGGTTCCATTATTGTACCGAATTCGCCGTTGCGGCTGCACGGCTCCGACCCGGTCGCACCCATTCCAAGCCCCTCGCTCGGGCAGCATAATCTCGATGTGTACGGCGGTTGGCTTGGGTTGGATGTCGCTGAACTGAAGCGGGCGGGGGCGATTTGATCATCAGCCACCAAAGCGCCAACCAAATATTATGGCTTCAGGTTGGAGTCGCTGTAGTTTCGGCATAGCCTGGCTCGTGCGGGCGAGCTGTTCCGGCACCTTACTGCAATAGGTGGCCAGGACTGTCTTACCGGACTTAGGCAACGCCCAACAATAAAGGGTTCGGCGAGTATGGCCCTCCTCGCCATGGCCTGGCTTGTCTGCTACGGGATTGCGCGCCTTCCGAGGCGGGTCGTCAGTTGGGTTGGGCCGTTGGTTTGATATGTGGCCGATAATTGCCCATGCTTTTCGGCCACATACCCAACTGACGACCCGGCCCTGCATCTGCCATGATGAGAATGGACCGAACGATCAGGATATAGGGCTGTCGGTACTATTGTTGGGCGTTGCCTAAGTGGCGTGATCGTTGGGTTTGCCTATTTGCGAATTGGTGCTGTCCACTGTGTCGAGCTCGACCGTTTCGCGGTGGCGGAGCTTGCGATCAGGTGCGCGGTCCCAATCTGCTGCTTGCCAACGAGGTCTTGCGTACTCTTCTTGGAGGTGTGCCGCCGGGGTTAATAATGCCCGGCGGCACGCTGAGTGTGATCAAGCTCGGCGGAGATGGGCTGTGGCCGGTTCCGGGGACCGCGATGCACGGCGAAAGGTCAGCTTCATCTGCTGGACCGGTCTGTCCAGGTACCATGCCGCCTTGTCGTCATATCGCGTCCTGGCGAACGAGACTTGCGCGGTTGGCGGAATGACGATCTGTGCGATGCCTTGGGTGATGCCGATTGCCGTGCCGGCGAACGGGACTTGCGCGGTTGGTGGAATGACGATCTGTGCAATGCCTTGGGTGACACCGATTCCCACGCTTAACAGTGCTGCGTAAACGGACAGAATTATCCAGGCCGGTACGACGAAGTTGAGCTGTGGGACGCTGCCGAGCAGGAGTGGCACGTACCAGGAGGTGGCGGAGACCACGCCTGAGGCAAGCAGAAGACCGCGTTGCATGCTGGTCAAACCGTCAAAAAGATTTCGTCCGATATTGCGCCGGAGGATCGGCAGCACGGAGCGGTGGATGAATACGCCATTGAGTGTAAGGACTGCAACGATCGCCATCTTTGCCCAAATCTTCTGATTCCCCAGCTTTGCCGGATCGAACAGGCCGTAGTGCAACAGGAAGCCGAAGCCGGAGATCCAGAGAAGTAACAGGCCGGCGGAAACGACCTTCGATGCGAATTCTACGGTATGGTAATGATCGCTCGACACGGTTCCCTTTGCGAGGAATCGGAGGATAATCAGGTCGAGTGAGGTGGCTGCGCCGAGTCCCAGCACAAGCCCAACAAAATGTGTGACCCGCAGCCCGGTCTTGAGGGCAAGGGTAACCTCCGGCGAAGCGGCCGTTAAGGTCGATAAGTCCATGTATGTCTCCTACATTATTCCTTCCCGTCCGGGATATCTATCCTTGATGGAGCCGGCGGTCAGGTTACGGGCGCGGCCTTTGACCTTCTCCCGTAGTGTCGGTCCCCGCCGTTGCTCATCAATCAGCGCGGTTGGTTAGTAGAAAGCCCATCTCTAAATTTGAGGCAAGATAAAAACACGAAATCGTGAACAAAATACTATGAAACTATCGATATCATTATATTTGTTATATCAAATCATTTTAAAATTTAGATATAAATCGAGATTCGAGCGGATATTAGAAGATCGCATCTTTGCTGTTTCGTAAGGGTTGTCTTGATCGCCCCTTGCTTGGCTAATCTGTGCTTCCTGCCCTAAAATGTTTCTTTGTTCGTTTGACACACGCCGTTTCTTCGTTCTGGACTGACGTCTTCAAGGCGTCAGTCCACATCTGCGGTTCAGGATGGCCGGATAAACGACGGCTAACCGGGGAGTTGGAGACATAGGCCGGATGCGCACCGATCGACCTCCCGGACTGTCGGTTCGTATTTCTGAAGTAGTTATACCAACGGCCTTATATTCTGACCTGTCACCGTCATGGCGGGCGAAGTCCCGCCATCCACGAAACGCGATGCTGGTTCAGACAAAGACATGGATGGCAGGCCTTCGCCTGCCATGACGAGGAGGGGCCGATCGCCGGCACCCTCTGGCCGGGCTGGCCGAGATGCG
>JANXLQ010000405.1 GCA_025355085.1 Rhodopila sp. | reverse complement strand
GTAATTTGGCGGCCCGGATGTCGCTTAGGAACCTGGACTCGGGCAACGCGTTCGGGTCGGTGACCACGCCTGCGTCCAGCAGATGCGCCGTGCGGTTCGCTTTGCCCCCTGGCGTTGCGGGATCGAACGCCACGAAATAGTTGAACGGCTGGTGGTGATACTGGAAGTTCGGGTTGGCTTTCGTCGAACCGGCCGCGAACGGTGCATGCCTGAGTGCGAAGTCCATGGCACCTGCGTAATAGGCCCAATCGACCTTCGCCCCGGTCAGCAGATCGCCGATCGTCGTCTCAGTCTGCGGCACCAGCGTGGTGGCCGATTTCAGGTCCACCACCTGCTGGGCCGCATCGGCGTTGCCGCTGGGGGCATACGGCGGCATCATGGTGTTGATTGCATAGAAATCAGGCGTCAGATTGCCGCTGAGTTTGAATACCGGCGGCCCTTCAAGCGCCGACACCGGCGAATTCGGTGCCTGAGTCAGCGTCACGCCATCCGCCTCCACCGCCGACACGCTCGGGTTGGCGCCGCCGTTCGGATTGATCCCGTCGTGGCCGTACAGCGGGGTGCATGAACAGATCAGGTAGAAATGGTTCAGGAAGGACCCGCCGAACGCGCCCTGGAAGAAATTATCCGCCAGAACGTACTGATGCGCCCAGTTCCACAGCGGCAGGTCCTTTGGCTTCGGGGTGAAATACCCCATCGTCATGCCCCCGGAGTCCGACCACGCCGCGAACATGTTGTTGGCACCGCCGTTGATCTGCATCTGATTCTCGTAGAACCGGTGATACAGGTCGCGGTGGGTGTATTGCAGCGGATCGGAGTTTGCCGCAGCCCCGGTGCGATACAGTCCGGCGACGTCATACGGGTGGTTGAACGCACCGAGATAGGTTGCTGTCTGGTCCTGGGTAATGGGAACCGGCGCGACCGGTGCGCCCGCCATGGTCTTGCCCGAGATGCCGCCCCAGATTGCTGGCAGGCCCCGCATCGGCTTGCCGTCGCGGTCGAGTTGAACGATGGACGTGCGGCTGGCTTTTGCCACCCCGTTAGCCCCGGGGAAGGTACCATACAGATTGTCGAAGCTGCGGTTCTCCGCATAAATCACGACGACTGTCTGGATATCGGCATAGTTTGGCGTTGCCGCCATGGTTTGTCCGCTTGCCAGCAGGGTCGCCGCAGTCAGGGTGGTCAGTTTCAGCATTTTGGGTCCTTGACGCAAGCCGGATCAGGCCAGTTTCGGAATGTAAGGTGGCTAGGCGGTTGGATAATTACGATTAGATGAAGATATCTCCGGGGGCTGTGGTCGAGAGCAGGGGGGGGCGCCAAGACGGGCACATGGTGCGGATCTGTGTTGCGCTGACCGGGTTATTCGCCCTGTTTCCGGCTTTTGCTGCGGCCCTGGAACCCACCTTGCCCCCGGGGGCCGGCCTCTTCCGCCACGAATGCCTATGCTCGGGCAGCCGCCAATGTTCATGATTTAGGCCATGCGGCATTGGGGGTGCTTCGGAACCGCTCGATCTCCGCCTATAACAGTCCGGCCTATTTCGATTTGGGACTTTGTGGGCCGCATCGGCACGACCTGGCAGGGGTTGCAAAATATTGCGGGATGTTCAAGGCGCCATCGCTGAGAAATCTGGCGTTGAAACAAAGCTTCTACCACAACGGCGTCTTCCACTTATTACGCGATGCCGTGGCATTTTACGCAGAGCGGGATTTCGAACCGGAGAGGTGGTATCCCGCTGGAAAATTCGGCGGCCTGCCGCCCGCACCCAATCGACCGGCGATCAGGTGGACGCGGGCGACAGCAGCCCAGTCTTACCGAAAGATCGTATGCGGGCGGGAGGACGTCAGCATGCCGCCATTCACGGGCCAGACGGTGGGGGCGGAATCTTCGCGAAGCGGCCCCGGTTGTGCCGGTTTGCCTGCCGCACCAAGCGCCTCCGATAGTTTCGCAGCCGCGTCCATCACCTGCGGCAGCAAGTTGCGTGGGCGCGGCGGGCGCATCCGCATCGATGGGGAACTGACGTGAACCACGGCAATCACAGTGCCGGCGGCATCCCGGATAGGCGCGGCGATGCCGACAGCGCCGGCAACGACCTCATCCGAGGTGACCAGGTATCCACGGGTGCGGATGCGGTGCAAATCGGCGGCGATCCACGTTGCATCGACCCGGGTCGCCGGAGTGTAGCGGTTCAGCCGCTGCGCCAGAAGCTGGGTCTGCACAGACTCCGGAGCGAACGCGAGCAGAATACGGCTGCTGCCAGCATGCAGCGGGCCGCGTTTGCCCACTTCCGAATACAGGCGAATGGTCGGATCGGTCTGATAGATGGCGACCGTCTCACTTTCCATTCCGTCACGAACGCGCAGATAGACGTTCTCTCCGGTCGCCTTGCCCAACGCCACCAGGAACGGCATGGCCGTAGCAGCCAATGCACCTTGTTCGGTGGCAGCACGCCCGAGCGCACCCCAACGCGCACCCAGGCGCCATAGGCCGCGGGCCTCATCCTGAATGGTGAAACCGCGTCCCTGCAGCGTCCGCAGTAGGCGGAACGCCGCTGTCCGGGTGCATCCGGCGCTATCGGCCAGTGCCGCCAGCGATGCCGGGCCAAGCCGAGCGAGGGATTCAAGCAGGTCGAGCGTCCGGTCCACGGCGGCAATATTGTAGTCGCGGGCAGGAGGGTCGGGGAATGGATTGGCTATGGAAGGGGGCGCCTTAAGCTTCGCCTGGGGTGTCTCGGTGCTGGTCTTGGCAGTCCCCATTGTATGTTCCTTTTATGTTTTAAGCCGACAGTAGCGATTCACGCGCCATATTTTGCGCAAAAGCCACTCCATCCGCCTTAATTTACTGATCAGTAGAATTACATTCCGCCAAGTTTGCCGCAAAAGCCGAGTGCGCATAGGTGCTATGCATCGAATTCCCTTCCGATGAGATTCGCGGCATCGGGTTCAGATTGCGCTTGATGCTTGTGGAGGCATGAAGCCTAGGGTAAAGCGCCACGTTCGGTACGCGTCAGTTGCGATCCGGGTCGTCGGTGTGCGGGCGTGGTGAAATGGTAGACACGCCAGATTTAGGTTCTGGTGGCGCAAGCCGTGGGGGTTCAAGTCCCTTCGCCCGCACCACACCGCCTTGGCTTGGACGTTGGTGATTGGCCCGCGACGGGTGCCCTTTGTATGGGCGATTGGGTTTGAACGAGTTTTGTTAGGATTGGCTAGGACAATGCAGGTTACCGAGACGCTTTCCGACGGCCTGAAGCGCAATTACACCGTGGTTCTGCCCATGGCGGACCTGGAGTCACGCCGGACCGAGCGTTTGACGAGTTTGGGGAAGACGTTGCGGTTGCCGGGATTCCGGCCCGGCAAGGTGCCGATGCCCATCGTCAAACAGCGCTACGGCACCGCGGTGTCGGCCGAAATCCTTGAGGAGTCGGTCAACGAGGCTACTCAGAAGGTCCTGAGCGAGCGCGGCCTGCGTCCGGCGCAACAGCCAAAGGTCGATCTGGTCACCGAAAACCCGACCGCGATGACCAGCGATCTGGAATTCAGCGTCTCGCTGGAATTGCTGCCCGACATCACGCTACCTGACTTCGGCACGATCGAACTGATCCGTCTGAAGGCCGAAGTCTCGGACGAGGCGATCGACAAGGCGCTGGAGCAAATTGCCAAGTTCAATCACACGCTTGAACCGATCCCCGTCGAAACGCTGGCGGCGCGCGAAAACGGCGCATCCGCCGGTGAGGTCCTGACGGTCGATTACGCCGGTATGATCGACGGCGTGCTGTTCGAAGGCGGCACGGGCACCGACACCCCGGTCGAGATTGGTGGCACCGGCTTCATCCCCGGCTTCGCGGAAGGTCTTGAAGGCGCGCGTCCCGGCGAAACCCGGACCATCAACGTCACCTTCCCCGAGAATTACGGGAACAAGGAATTGGCGGGTAAGGCTGCGACGTTCGACATCACCGTCAAGCAGATCAGCACCCAGACCATTCCGCCGATCGACGACGATCTCGCCAAAAAGCTCGGTGCCGACGATCTCGCGACAATCCGTGAGATGGTGAAATCGCGCCAGCAGCAGGAATTCGACAACATCTCTCGGGTGCGGGTGAAAAAGGCGCTGCTCGACGCGCTGACTGCCATGGCCGACTTCCCGGTGCCTCCGTCTATTGCGGACCAGGAATTCGATCAGATATGGCAGCAGTTCGAAGCCGCCCGGAAGGCCGGCACGCAGGACGAAGAAGACAAAAGCAAGGACGAGGACACGCTGAAGGCCGAGTACCGGGCGATTGCCGAACGGCGTGTGCGTCTGGGTCTGTTGCTGGCTGAAATCGGCCGTATCAACAACATCGCTGTAACCGAACAGGAACTGGATCGGGCGCTGTATCAGCGCGCCATGCAGTACCAGGGGCAGGAGATGCAGATGCTCGAATTCTTCCGCAAATACCCGCAGCTCACGAACAGCGTCCGCGGCCCGCTATTGGAGGACAAGGTTGTCGATTTCGTCCTGGAATTGGCGAAAGTGACCGATTCAGTCGTGACCCCGGAGGAACTGGCAAAGGAACCGGAAGAGCCGGCGAAGGCCGCTTAGAACTGGCCATTTGACCGGGATCCCGGAATTCCTGGTGGACTTCCGGGCCGGCGCGCATATCTATGTTTGGCTTCTTTCTTCGACCATGAAACTTTAGGTGAGCACGATGCGGGACCGCGACCCTGTCGAGATTTACGGTAACAACCTGGTTCCGATGGTGGTGGAACAATCCGCCCGCGGCGAACGGGCGTACGACATTTATTCGCGCCTGTTGAAGGAGCGAATCATCTTCCTCACTGGCGCGGTCTATGATCAGGTCAGCGCGCTGATCTGCGCTCAGTTGCTGTTCCTGGAGTCGGAAAACCCGTCGAAGGACATCTCCTTCTATATTAACAGCCCCGGCGGCGTCGTTTCCGCCGGCCTGGCGATTTATGACACAATGCAATACATTCGCAGCCCGGTCAGCACGGTGTGTATCGGTCAGGCGGCATCGATGGGCAGCCTGTTGCTGACCGCCGGTGCCAAGGGCAAGCGATTCGCTCTGCCAAACGCCCGCGTCATGGTGCATCAGCCCTCCGGCGGCGCGCAGGGTCAGGCAACCGACATCGAAATTCAGGCGCGTGAGATACTGACGCTGCGTAAGCGGCTAAACGAGATCTATGTGAAGCACACAGGTCAGCCGATCGAAGCGATCGAGCGCAAACTTGAACGCGATTCTTATATGTCAGCCGAAGAAAGCCGCGATTTTGGTTTGGTCGATGAGGTGGTGGACAGACGCCCCGTGCCGGAATCATCCGATTCGCCGCAGCCCTAAGGTTGTTCATCCACTATCGCGGTTCTGGGGCGGCACACACCGCCCCGGAATCGTGTGACGGTTCAATTCATTGTGGCCGGATCAGCGAAACTCAACGTATGGTTTCAGACGTTTCAAAAGGGACTGA
>JANXLQ010000326.1 GCA_025355085.1 Rhodopila sp. | reverse complement strand
AGGGCTGTTGGTATTAGGCGTGCAGCAATTCCAGCGCCTCCTCATAAATTTCCATATTCTTGCCGAAGGAAATCGCGGCCGCCTGGGCGCCGGAAACCAGGTGCATCCAGCGCCAGGGTTCGCGGGTGGCGTAGAATTCCTCGACGATGGCCTGATGGTGTTTGAAGGCGTGCATTTCCGTGAAACTGTCGTGGCAGACGATTTCACCCAGGCGGGTCATCAGGGCCTGAGCGTCATAGCCCAAATTCACGTATTGCTGCGCCAGGTTCACCGTCCCTTTGACTTCCGGCACCGCTCGCATTTTACCCAGGTTGGTGACCGTGGACCAGTCCGTCGGGGGTTGATTGTAGATGCTTTCCGTAATGGCGGTCAGTAGTTCGTCCTGTGTCCGGTGCGGCAGGGCCGCGACGGCTGCCGGGTCGGGCTGCTGGGTCGATTCCATCCGGTATTGAGTCGCTTTTACTTCCGGGCCGGTGTGCCAGAACAGCAGGATCAGCAGTTTGTTGCGCAGGCTCAGCCCTTCCAAACGGATCAGGTACCGGCGCAGATTGGCGCTGGTGTGCAGATGAACGTCCATCGGATTGCCGGTCAGGGACCGCATGAACAGACCGGCGGCGCCGATCGACAGAGCCTCTCCGGCGCCGTCCAGGGACAGGCCGTCTGCCAGTGCTTTGGCCAGCAGTTTAGGGATGTCGTTGTAGTCGGCACACGCGCCGATGGCTTCTCCGACGCGACCAATCGTTCCGGTTTCATCCTCGCCGGTTTCCTGGCGGGTGACGCGGGATAAAAGCTGGTGTTCTTCCAGAAGCGCATCGATTTCAGGCATGGCGCGAGGGGCGGGGAAGCGGGTTACGTAACGGACGGCGGGGCGCATCAGGATGGGCAGGAATTGCGGGTCCATGCCCTGTAGCGCGCGCCAGGTGTAAGCGGGGAAGATGAAGTAATGATCGTCCAGCGCGTTCTTCGGGATGGCGACGGACAGCAAAAGGTCGAATGCCTCGATCTGAGGGACGTTCTGCCAGAGCCAGAGGAACAGGTGGTCGGCGCGGTTGGTCTCGCCGCGATTGACGGCAGCCAGGAACGCGGCCTTGGTCGCCTCGACACCGCCGGCATCGACGGGTTCGAACTCCAGCATGCTGTAGGGGCCCATCGCCGGGTGGTGGATGTGCTTGTTCGACAGCGCGACGTGTTGCAAAACGGGAACGAAACGTTGCTCTCCTTCCAGCCGGCCGACGAGTTTCGATACGGCGTAGAGTCCGGCCAAGGGATGCAACGGGCCGCCGTGATGGCCCGGAGGCAGGTCGGACGACCGGGCAACCGCCAGGGCGGAGGCCGTCAACATGGTTTGTTCCGGAACGCCGGATCGGAGTTTCTCCAGTGTACGATCCAGGATTTCGGAAGGCGGCGTGTCCTCGATGAACTGGACCAACGGTTCTATGGCTGCCGGGTACTGAACACGATTTGGCATGCGGATTCTCCCATTTGTTTTATTTGTGATCGCGAAGGCGGGTGAGCGCGGCCCGGGCCTGCTTTTGTGCGGCTGTCGGGGCGGTTATGGTCCAGCGAGGCTGATCTTTGCATGACTCGGTGTCCCGCTAACGAACCTCGCCTTGGTGGGCCTCGCTCAATCACAAATGGACGAGGGGCAACACGAGATCTTAGTTCAACGCGATATCGTCATACGCGATGCGCGAGGTGTCAACTTTTGAGGGATAGGTACGTGGGAACTGCGGGGCGCATCGGGCGCCAATTGCGACCAAAATTTTGATGCATATCGAACCGAACAGACCCGGGCCGGCACGATCGCGGAGCCCGATAGGCTGACGCTAAAGCATTTGATCGCCAACGGTAGGCGATACCGTTTCATCCTGTTAGAGTTCGGTGGTAAACGGAGGGAACGAATCATGGATCTAGGACTGCAAGGCAAGAAAGCCATCGTCTGCGCCGCCAGCAAGGGCCTGGGCCGAGCCTGCGCGATCTCGCTTGCTCGGGAGGGCGTCGAGTTGGTCATCACCGCCCGCACCGCCTCGGAGCTAGAGGAAACCGCCGCCGAAATCCGCCAAATGACCGGCGTGAAGGTCACCGCGGTGGCCGGCGACATTACCTCTGAGGAAGGCCGGGCAGCCGCGCTGGCCGCATGCCCGAACCCGGATATTCTGGTGAACAACAACGGCGGCCCGCCGCGTGGCGACTTCCGTGACTGGGACCGCGACATGTGGATCAAGGCAGTCGATGCCAACATGCTGGCGCCGATCTTCCTGATCAAGAGCGTGATCGACGGCATGATCGATCGGAAATTCGGGCGCATCGTCAACATCACCTCGGGGTCTGTGAAGTCGCCGATTCCCGAACTGGGCATGAGCAACGGCGCCCGATCTGGACTGACCGGATTCGTTGCCGGATTGTCACGTCAGGTGGCGAAGCATAACGTAGTCATCAACAACATCCTGCCCGGGCCGTTCCTGACCGACCGTCTGCGCGGCGGTTTCCAGGAAGCCGCCCGCAAGACCAACCGTCCGGTGGATGAACTGGTACAGGAACGGTTGTCAGCCACCCCGGCCGGACGCGCCGGCGATCCGGCGGAGTTCGGGGATGCCTGCGCATTCCTGTGTTCGGCAAAGATCAGCTTCATCGTGGGACAGAATTTGTTGCTCGATGGCGGGGCATTCAATTCGTCCAGCACCTGAGACTGGGAGGCCGGCGGTGCGTTTGCCACCGCTGGCTGCCCCACGTATCGCGCTAAACTTCTGCCGGATCGTTCTGGCCGCCAAGCCGTGGCCCATTGTAAATGGTGCCCTCCAGTTGCGTGATCGCCAACACTATCCCGACGCCGCCGCGCAGCATGTCCTGAACGAAGTCGCCGGTTACGCCGTTAACAACAACCCGGCGCCGGAGAAATTACCGATCCCCAAACCGGGCATGAGCAACAGGACCCGTCCCGGCCTTAGGCAGGCTCATGGTTTCAACCGCTCCCTGCCGTGCGGATTGTGCTCGTCTTCGGAAGATACGCGAACGCCACCCGTACGCTCTGCTCCCACCACCGCAACGCCACGAAAGAAATTATTCTTGTATTCGGGGGTATTTCAACCTATTGTCCATATGAACAAACATCGAACACCAACCCCGGACCTCAACCCATGTCCCTCCCAACCAGCCTCCCCGCCGTCATCCTGGCCACCATTCTCGCCCGTCTCGCCCGCCTTTTCTTGATCGGCGCCAATGGCGACCAAACCGCCGCGCGCCACGCCGCTAGCCAAATGCTGGCCGCCTACCACCCGGAAACCGAGGACGAATTCAGCCTCGCCGCCGAAATCATCAGCTTCGCCTTCCATGCGCTGGACGCCCTCAGCCAGGCCGCCGATCCGGACATGCCGCTGAACCAAAAACTCCGCCTCCGCGGCAGTGCCGTCAGCCTCAGCCGCGAGTCCCACAAATCCCAGCGCAAACTCGACCAGCTCCAAAAGGCCCGCCGCGCCGGCATCCCGACCCAGCCAATGCAGGCCCCCGCCCCACAGCCGGAACCCGTTCGGCCCAACATCGACACGCCGCTCCAACCGATCGAAACCACCAGGGAAGCGCCCCCGAGCGCCGGCAAGAATGGCGGCCAAACCTGGACGCAGGGCTATCGGCAACGTCAGGCGGCCAAGCGCATCGCCGAGAATCTAAAGAAGGCAAACCCAGCCCCGCATATCCCGACGGCGCCCACAACCCAACACGCTGCGCTGGCAGGCTAGCGCGCCAACGCCCGGACCCGGGAACTACGGTTTCGCCGTGGCTCGGACGACCGCCTCCGCCAGATCGTCCCGCCCATCGCGCCGCAGCCCCTCCACCACGCCGGGCTGGTCCGCGGCCGGGCGGTTCTGGCTCATTTTCACCTTCCCCTCCAGGCGGGCGATCGGCAGCGCGATACCGACGATGCCGCGAAGATGCGCTTGCACGAAATCGGCGGGCGCATCGGACACGGCCCATGGCGCGGCGCGAGGGGTCTCGTATTGATTGGTCAGGCGGGTCACGACCGCCAGCAGACGGACGGGGTCGTCGAACACCTCCAGCGTGCCGTAGGCGTGGATCGCGGTATAGTTCCAGGTGGGAACGACTTTGCCGTGTTCTTTCTTGGCCGCGTAATAGGACGGGGTGATGTAGCCGTCCGGTCCGTGGAAGATCACCAGGGTTTGGACCGCGGAGTCGGCCAATCTGGCGTGCGGATTGGCTTTCGCGAGGTGGCCGACCAGGGTGCCATAGGGTCCTGGTTCGGAATCCAGCATCATCGGGGCATGGCTGGCGATCATCCCGTCCTCAGTCATCGACACCAGCGTGGCGAGACCGCCGGCTCGGATCAGGTCATGCAGGACGGCGGTGCGGACTTCGTTGAAGTGGTCAGGGATGTACATTATTGGGCTTTCGCTACCTGGTCATGGTCCCGCATCACATGCTCTGGAATCGGACGAAACGGAAGCATCGCTCCCACCCCATCCGATCGGTCCAATTCTATAGCGTGCCGCCGCGCCGCCCGGCCATCGCGCCCAACCGCAGCCGCAGCGCGTTCAGCTTGATGAACCCCTGGGCATCGACCTGATCGTACGCCCCCTGGTCGTCCTCGAACGTCACCACCTTCATCGAATACAGGCTGTTGGGACTCTCCCGCCCAATGCACGAAACATTGCCTTTGTACAGCTTCAACCGCACCCGCCCGCTCACGCTCGCCTGGCTGGTATCGATCAGCGCCTGCAACATCCGCCGCTCGGGGCTGAACCAAAACCCGTTGTAGATCAGCTCCGCATATCGCGGCATCAGGCTGTCCTTCAGATGCGCCGCCTCGCGATCCAGCGTGATGCTCTCGATCGCCCGATGCGCCGCCAGCAGGATCGTGCCGCCCGGCGTCTCGTAAACCCCCCTGGACTTCATGCCGACAAACCGGTTCTCCACCAGATCCAGCCGGCCGATCCCATTGGCTTTCCCCAGTTCGTTCAACCGGGTCAGCACAGAGGCCGGAGACATCGCCACCCCATCGATCGCCACCGGGTCGCCGCCGGCGAAATCCATGGAGATCACAGTCGCCACATCAGGCGCATCCTCCGGCCGGATGGTGCGCTGATACACCGCCTCATCAGCCTCCACCGCCGGATCTTCCAGGATTTTCCCCTCGGAAGACGAGTGCAGCATGTTCGCATCGACGCTAAACGGCGCCTCGCCGCGCTTGTCCTTAGAGATCGGAATCTGATGCGTCTCAGCGAATTCCAGCAAACGCGTGCGGCTGGTCAGTTCCCATTCGCGCCAGGGGGCGATGATCTTGATGTCCGGCTTCAGCGCGTAATACGCCAGCTCGAACCGCACCTGATCGTTGCCCTTACCGGTCGCGCCATGCGCCACGGCATCGGCCCCGACCATCTCCGCGATTTCGATCTGGCGTTGCGCGATCAGCGGCCGGGCGATGGAGGTGCCCAGAAGATACTGGCCCTCATACACCGTGTTGGCGCGAAACATCGGGAACACGAAATCCTTGACGAACGTTTCCCGCAGGTCATCGACGAAAATTTCCTTCACGCCGGCCATCTCGGCCTTCTTGCGGGCCGGTTCCAGTTCCTCGCCCTGACCGAGATCGGCGGTGAAGGTCACGACCTCACACTTATAGGTCGTCTGCAGCCAGCGGAGGATCACGCTGGTATCCAATCCGCCCGAATAGGCGAGAACAACCTTCTTCACATCCCTGACGGCCATGGCGTTGCAAATCTCCTGATTTTGTGCGGCGGGAGTAGCGCCCGGAAAGCCCATCGCGCAAGACGTGAAGCAACGTGTCTCGCCATCCGGCGTTTCAGTGGGTAGCGGTGAGGTCGCACGCTATATGGGCCGGCATAACGGTGCGCGAGTCGCCAAGGCGGTGTTGGTGTCCGCCGTGCCTCCCTATCTGTTGCAAACCGAAAGTAACCCCGACGGCATTGGGCACGAGGTTTTCAATGAGATAATCGAGGGCCTGAAGAACGGCCGCCCCAACTTCCTGACGAGTTTCGGGAAGCAATCTTGGCGGCGATTCTCCCGTGAAAGCGGACGGCGCCGAATTAAATTTTCATCTCCGGCGTGTTCTTAATCGGATGTTAACCCCGTCCGGCGAGAGTCCGGGACATGCAGGCGCACCCCAACCCCAATGGCTCCTTCGTTCGCACCGCATCGCATACCGTGTGGCGCGGTCTGCCGGCTTCGCTGCGGCGATACGCTCTCGCGCAGGCGACAGGTTGGCTTGCGCCTAAACCCGCACACCGGGCGAATGTTGGCATGCGCGTTGCGCCAGGTATTGCCGTTGTTGGCGAATTCACCCGCGCCTCCGGCCTGGGCGAGTCTGCCAGGTTGATGGCTGACGCCGCGAAACGCCTGGGCCTGCCGGTTTGGACCATCGATCTGCCGCCGCTGGCCGACTCTCGGCCAGAGGTCGCTGGCGTCGCATCCGCCGCACTCCCGCCGGGGGTGCCGCTTGTGCTGCATGTCAACGGCCCGATGCTGCCGCTCGCCCTGCTGCGCCTGCCGGCCTCGGCTACCCGAAACCGTCCCATTATCGGCTATTGGGCGTGGGAGATGCCCGAGGTGCCGCCGGAATGGCGCCCCGCTCTGGCCTGCGTCAGCCAAATTTGGGTTCCCTCCCGCTTCACCGCCGCTGCGCTGAAGCCGTTGCTGCCCGGCAGGGTTCGGATCGTACCCCCACCGCTGGGGATGGTGCCGCCGGTCGCCTCGGCAATGGATCGGGCGGCGTTCGGCCTGCCGCTGGATGCGGTGGTGGTGCTGGTTTCGTTTAACCTCGCATCCTCGTTCGCGCGGAAAAACCCGTTTGCCGCCATCGCCGCCTTCCGAGGGGCGTTCGGGGAGCGGCCGGATCGGATATTGGTACTGAAGGTCAGCCATCCGGACCATGCGCCTGCCGACTTCGTGCGCCTTGCCCAGATGGCGCAGGCGCCAAACATGCGGCTGGAAACCAGTGTTCTGCCGCCGGATGACCGTCACGCCCTGACGGCATGTGCCGACATCGTGCTGTCGCTGCACCGGGGGGAAGGTTTTGGACTCGTTCTGGCCGAGGCGATGCTCCTCGGTAAACCCGTGATCGCCACGGCATGGTCCGGCAACACCGACTTCATGGATCGATCTAACGCCGCTCTTATCGACTATCGCCTCGTCCCGGCCCGCGATGACCGGTCGGTGTATCGCGGCCTGTGGGCAGAGCCAGACGTTGCGGAAGCAGCTTGCCTGTTGCGGACGCTGGCAGACGATCCCGGACTGCGCCGCGCCATAGGCGAGCAGGCCCGTGCCAGCACCAAGGCCCGATTGGACGGGCATGAACTCGCGGCAGCCGTAAAGGGGCTCGCATGAAGATCCTGGTCTGGCAATGGGGCCGGCGGGGTGCGGGTCCGCGCTTCGGGGCTTGCCTGGCGGCGGCGTTACGCAACCGGCCGGGCGTTGATGTCACATTGTCGCTTTGCCGGGATGCCGAGATCATGGCGGGACCGGGCGCCCCGCGATGCGAGATGCCCGTGCGGACCTACCAAGGTATCGCCTCGTTCCTGCTACGCGTGGCGACTGCGCCGGTGGCGTTGCTGTTGCTGATGGCGAGGTTGCGCAGGGTCCGCCCCGATCTGGCAATCTGCGCCATGCCGGGACCGTTGGATCTGTTAATGGCGCTCGCACTGCGGCCGTTCGGCACGCGGCTGGTTGTCGTGGTGCATGAGGCCGACACGCATCCCGGCGACGGTTTTCCGTTCCAAATGCTGCTGCAACGCCTGTTGTGCCGCTACGCCGGCGGGTTGGCGGTACTCTGCGCCCATGTCGGGACCCAGTTGGAGAATCAGGGTCTGGCCGGACGCCCTTCCACCAAACTAATCCGCTTCGAACACCCGCCGTTCGCCTTTGACATGCCTGCGGGAGAGCGAATCGAGGGGCCGCCCAGGCTGCTCTGCTTCGGCCGCCTGTTGCCCTACAAGGGTCTGGACCTCCTCGCCGGCGCGTTGGCGTCGCTGCCGCCAAACATCGAAATCGACGTGCGGATCGTCGGCAGCGGACCGGAAACGCCCGCGCTGGATGCACTGCGCCAGTGTCGCAGCGTGACGGTGGAAAACCGCTGGGTGCCGGAGACCGAGATCGGCTCGCTTCTGGCCTGGTCGGACGCGTTGATCCTGCCCTATCGCGAGGCCAGCCAAAGCGGCGTCGCGGCGGCGGCGCTGGCCGCCGGCCGGCCGGTCATCGCCACCCGCGTGGGCGGCCTGCGGGAGCAGTTGTCCAACGCTCCCCAAGCGGTGTTGTGCGAGCCGAAAGCAGCCAGCCTGTCCCGCGCCATCCAACTTTGGCTGGAGGCACCCCGCCACGTCCTGCCACGTTCGGATGCCTCCGAGGTCTGGCGGCAAGCGGCATCGGACCTTCTGGTGGCAATCGAGACCGCACTTCCAGCGAAACGCGCACACGGTATTAACGGCACGGTGGGTTTGGACAGCCAGGCTAAAACGGCGCCAAATCAAGACGCCAATGGCGTCCTTTTCTCTTACCAAAAAAACGCCAATGGCGTATATAACCCATGAGTGATGACGGTCGCCGAATCAGTTCCATTTGTCCGTCAGGCGGCGAAATTTTCGACATAGGACGATCGCAACGCATTCGAGGATTTTATCGCAGCCAATCCCGATTCCGGCGATGTCATTCCGGACACTGGCGGCCTGTGCAAGGGCCGTCGGGGAATCGGCAAGCGCGGTGGTGTTCGGGTCATCTAGTTTTAGCACGACGACTCGGTGCCGCTGTATTTGCTGCTGATTTACGCGAAAACCGAACGGGAAAACTGGACCGGGACGAAAATCGGCACGCGAAGGCGCTGACAGACAGCATCAGGCAGCCTACAGAAAGCACTAGGAAAATGACCAAATTTGGTGGCGCGCCGATCGAAAGCCTGGATGATGCGCTTGCGCATGCCCGGGGAGAAACCTTCGGCGTGCGGGTTTATGCCGTCGCGTTGCCGGACGTACGGGCGATTCGGCGGAATCTGCACATGTCGCAGCAGGTCTTCGCGAAAACCTACCGGATTCCTTTGCCAACGCTGAAGAACTGGGAACAAGGGCGCCGCCATCCCGACGCACCGGCCGCAGCATACCTGTTGGCAATTTCGCGCCTGCCGTCCGAAGTCAGTGCAGCATTGGCACAGGACACCTGATCCAGCACGCATCGGTCGATGGCGAAAGGAATTTCTGCGGCGCACAGGCCATAATGAGAATTACTGCCGTTTGTTGGCCCCGGTTTATCGGCCGCCGCTGATCCTGCATTGCCAACGACCCCCAGCGACAACATGATCTCCACCGAAACCAAGGGATCGACCAATCTTCCATGCCCATTCGCGTTGTCTGCTTCGATGTCGGGGAAACCCTGATCGACGAAACCCGTCACTGGATCGAGTGGGCCGCGTTTCTCGGCGTCCCGGCCATGACGCTGTTCACTGCCATCGGCGTGACCATGGAACGCGGCCAGTCGCTTCGCCGTGTGTTCGAAATTTTCAAACCGGGCATGGACCCCGGCACCGCCCGCAAATTGCGCGCCGCTCAAGGCTGGATCTACGATTTCACCGCCGAAGACCTCTACCCTGACGCGATTCCCTGCCTGACCGCCCTCAGAGAGCGTGGCTACAAGGTTCTAATCGCCGGCAACCAACCGGTGGAGGCCGAGGCCGCACTGCTCCGCCTGGATGTCCCGGCCGACCTGATCGCCAGTTCGGCAGGCTGGGGTGTCGCGAAACCCGACCCGAAATTCTTCGCTAAAGTTATCGAAGCGGCGGGCGAGCCACCCGAATCCATCGCCTATGTGGGCGATCGCCTGGACAACGACGTCCTGCCGAGTCTGGCTGCCGGCATGAAAGCGGTCTTCGTACGCCGAGGTCCGTGGGGCTGGATGCACGCAGAAATGCCCGAGATCGAACGCGCCCATATCCGTCTGGAAAGTCTCCTCGACCTGCCTGATCGTTTGGCCACCCTATGATCGGCTTCGATCCAGCGGGCGAGGGTTGGCGCGCACTGCCGGGCGCCGCGATGCCCGCCGGGTTGGGCGTTCCCTGGGCCAAGCGGGTGGACGGCGCGTGGCATTATGGCCTTCTGACCACCGCCGAACATGCCAACAACAATGGCGTCATTCATGGCGGAGTCCTGATGGCGTTTGCCGATCACGGACTGAGTTTCCTGGCCTGGGAGGCAGCGGATCGCGGCAATTGCTCAACGATACAGCTCAACACTCACTTTCTGGACGGCATCCGGCCGGGCGAATTCATCGAACTTCGCGGTGAGGTCACACGGCGCACACAAGGTCTTGTGTTTGTACGGGGCGTTCTCGGCGCGCGGGATAGCGGGCATACGCGTGAGGTTGGTGCGGTGGATGGCATCTGGCGCGTGCTGCGGCCACGGGCCGCTGGTTACAATAGCCATATCGAACCGCCGGCCGGATGAACCACCAACACGACCGCCCTCGCGTCGTCAGGGTGTGCGAAGGCGCACTATCCATGCTTTTGTTTGGTCGAACAAAAGACCTGGATGCCGGCCGAGGCCTGTGCCTGACCCGGGTGTCGGCATGACGCGTTGGATGGCGGTACGTCAACGTCAACGCCAGATGGTATGCCACGCCGGGAAGGACGAATTATGGAAATCACCACCGATCCACCGGGTAAACGGGGGAAGTTGACGCTGGCTATCGATGTTGGCGGGACTCGACTGAAGGCCGGCCTGCTCGACCAAAAGGGGGAGATGGTGGCCGGCCCCAACCGCGTGGACACGCCGCCGCATCCCACCCCACAGATCGTGGTCGATGCTTTGATTGGGCTAGCCGCCCCGTTTGGTCATTTCGACCGAATTTCCGTGGGATTTCCCGGCGTCGTGCGAGCCGGCCAAGTGCTGACGGCACCCAACCTGGGCACTCCGGAATGGCGGCATTTCCCATTGGCGGCGTCGCTGATCGATAAACTCGGCAAACCGGTCCGGATGCTCAATGACGCCGAGGTTCAGGGTCTGGGCGTTATTGCCGGCAAGGGGTTGGAGTGCGTGATCACTCTTGGCACCGGCATGGGATTCGCGCTGTTTCAGGACGGCCGTCCCGCACCGCATCTGGAGTTGAGTCAGCACCCGATTCACAAGGGCAAAACCTACGACCAATTCATCGGGGTCGCAGCGTTCAAAAAAGTCGGCCGAGCACGATGGAACCGACGGTTACAGCGGGTCCTGGCCAACATCACGACGCTGGTCGGATTCGATACACTTTATATCGGGGGCGGTAACGCCAGGCAGGTCGATATCTCACTACCCTCGAACGTCAGGCTGGTGTCGAACGAGGCGGGAATTACCGGTGGGGTGCGGTTGTGGGACCGGGCGCTGGACCCGGTGTTCGCGGTTGGTGGGTAACACCAGCCCGGGTTGACGAACTGAAAGGTTGGACGGTCGAATAAGGCCCACCGCAAACGGACGCGGGGAGATCGCCCCTGCCCTTCCGCCGTCACTGAATGGACCGGGGAATTCGTCTGAATTCTGGCGGCTGACGGACTCCCCGGATCAAATCCGGGGATGACGCATCCTGACGTTCCAGACCATGATCGTTTGAGGTTGAACCTCTCCCGTGCCGGTCATAGCCTAATTCTATGTTTGATAGCGTGATTCACGTTTGAGGTGAAAGCAACCTCAAACTACCACGCTCTAAGCCGCGCGGCGGGCGGCCAACGCTGTTGGCAGTTGTGCAATCGCCTGATCGATCAACACTGCGTCCGCATCAGCCGAAATACCCTCGGCCATCACTTGCCGGGCAGCCGTCGTCGCGATATCGGCGGCGGCGAGCCGAACATCATCGACAGCGGCTTTCTCGGCGGCACCGATCCGGTCGATCGCCATCTGCTCACGGCGCTTGGCCGATGCTTCGGCTTCCGCTGCCGTGGCGGCAGTCAGTCGTTGGGCTTCGGCGCGGGCACCGGCGATCAAGACCTTGGCTTCGGCCATTGCGTCCAGGCGCTGCTTTTCAGCATCCCGCAACATCGCTTCGGCTTCCCGGCGAAGTCTGGAGGCTTCCTCCAGTTCCGCCTTCACGCTAACGGCGCGGGCATCGAGCATCCCGGACAGCGCGCCCCAGATTTTCTTGCCGAACAGAATAAAGAACAGAAAGAACGCGACGACGACCCAATTCCTGGGATCGGCGAAGAAGCTTTCCTCGTGGTGCATCGCGGTGTCTCCTGCTTAACCGATACCGCGAGCGGCCAAAGCCGACCCGATCGCGCCATCAAGACGACCGGCGTCCGGCGCGGTGCCGGTCAACCGGGTCACCACCGTAGCGGCTGTTTCCGTAGCCACTTGACGGATCGCGCTCATCGCCGAGGCACGCGCCCGGGTGATCTGCGCTTCCGCATCCTGCAACTGCTTTTCCAACCGAGCATTCAGCGTCTCGGCTTGGGCGGCGGCTGCCGATTTGGCGTCATTCAACGCGGCGTTGATGGCCGCCTGGGAGTCGGCGCGGGCTTTGGCGGTGGCCTGATCGGCCTCCGCCATACCCGCATCCGCGCTGGCTTTGGCCGCTCGGGCCTCATCCAGGTCCCGGGAGATTTTCGTCGCCCGCTCTTCCAGTACCGACGCCACCAATGGCAGGCCGGTGCGGGACAGCATGATATACAGCACGCCGAAGATGATCGCGCCCCAGACAACCTGACTCAGCGTGAGCGGAGTCGAGAAGTCGAGCTGAGGCATGCCTTCCGCCATTGCGGCGGCGGGCAACATGAGCAAACCGGCCCCTGAGAGCGGCATGATCCAGCGGGACATCTTCATGGTGCTTGTCGGGCGCACGCGCACTCTCTTGTAAGTAAGCATGGGTACGCCCGCCTTTATCAGACGAAGAGGATGATGAAGGCGATAACCAGCGCGTACAACGCGACGGCTTCCGTCAGCGCGAAGCCAAGAATGGCAAGCGGGAACACGCTGGCGCGCGAAGCCGGGTTGCGGGCCACGCTGGTGACGAGAGATCCGAAGATCGTGCCCATGCCGACGCCGACTCCGGCGAGAGCAATCATGGCAATGCCGGCACCCAGCATCTTGGCGGAAGCGACGTCCATAGTCCGAGTTCCTTTCGTTATCCGGTCGCACGGGCCGACAAGCCC
The DNA here is from genome assembly GCA_025355085.1 of Rhodopila sp. Taxonomy (GTDB): domain Bacteria; phylum Pseudomonadota; class Alphaproteobacteria; order Acetobacterales; family Acetobacteraceae; genus Rhodopila. The sequence goes on along the minus strand of JANXLQ010000326.1, from coordinate 4,213 downwards.
GTTTGGTTTTTATGCGGAGAAGTCCGCCCGGTTGTTCAGAGGGGTTGTTAGAGGGAGATCAGTGCAGGTGAACCGCATCGTGAAGATAGATGCAGGTCAAGATCGCAAAGACGTAAGCCTGCAGGGTGGCCACCAGCAGCTCGAAACCGATCAGCATCGTGTTGACACCAAGCGAAAGAGCGGCCGGGAAGTAGCCCAGCAATCCGAGGCCGCCAAGCATGACGATGAACGATCCGAAGACCTCCAGCATCACGTGGCCTGCCATCATGTTGGCGAAGAGACGTACCGACAGTGAGATGATGCGCGAGAGATAGGAGATTAGCTCGATCGTGACCATCAGCGGCGCGAGCGCCTTCGGTATGCCCTGCGGCACAAAGTAGGTGAACCAGTGCAGGCCGTGTTCCTTGATGCCCACGATCGTCACCAACACGAAGACGGTCAGGGACAGTGCCAGGGTCACCATCACATGGCTGGTGAAGGTGAAGAACAGCGGGAAGACGCCCAGCAGGTTGCCGAACAGGATAAAGAAAAACAACGTGAAAACGAACGGGAAGAATTTACGGCTTTGCGGGCCGCCGATCGTTTCGGTACACATGCCCATGATGGTTTCGTAACCCATCTCGGCTGCGGCCTGTAGGCGGCCGGGCACCATGGCGCGCGGCTTCATGCCCATCCACAGAAGGGCCATTACGCCGAGGCCGGCGGCAACCATCATCAGGTTGGATTGGGTGAAATTCACCGAACCGCCGACGGCACCCAGGGCCGAATGTAGCTGGAACTGCCCCAGCGCGTCGATGCTATTCGAACCTTCCGCCGCCACGCTATGCGCTCCTACCCTCTATCAGACTGCTTTGGCGAGAAAACGCGCCAAAGATTCAATACTCCCGCCGCACCGCCCAAGGGTACGAACACCGCCGTCAGGATCGGGGTGGTGTGGAAAATTCGATCCAGCCCGTATCCGATGGCGACCGCCACCACAAGGGCCGAAACCAATTCTACTCCAACCCGCGCGCCGATTCCCCATGCGGAACCGCCAAGGCCATCCTGCTCGGGCGGCTTCGGCGGGGCATCGAGACCCTGCTTGCTTCGGGCGGCTTTCAGACGATCTTCAAAAGAAGAATCTGGGCCGCCAGTATCCTGGCTCATGCTCGCTCCTGGCAACATTACGTACCGGAAAGCCGCCGCTTGCTACCCACGGGGGGGGCGGGTGTCAAGAACGCTTGGACGATTTAACGATCGGAACAACACAGCGTTGCCAGATGGCCACTATGATACGTTTCGCTGAGTGCAACCGCGCCTGCTACCGTCCGCGAACTTTATCAATTCCAACCAGCGATGCCATTGCATTCAACCGGTGCCCGTACGTGTGTTGCGCCAAGACGCGGCGCTGGCCGGCCAACCCAACCGTCCGCGCCCGGGTCGCGTTGGTCCGCAATTCGCACAGCAGCGCGGTTAATTCTTCGGCATCGCGATATACCAACATCTCGGTGCCCGGGTCGAAGCAGCTTTCCACGTCCTGTTGAGGGTCGGTGATCACCGGAGTGGCCTCGATATAGGGGGCAAAGTGCCGTTGATTGAGGCCGTTTATGACATTTTTCTCATGGCGAATATTTAGCACACCTGTATATTTTCGATATATATCGATGAGTTCTGTGGCGCCAATTCTGCGTCCATCGCGTGGATGCTGTATAAGACCGGTCCCATCGCGCCAGTCGGTGCCGAACAGGGCCACCGGTTCGGGCACACGCGACAAGAGAGTGCGGCGGTGCGGGCTTGCCGATGCCACAAATGCCAACCGAGGGATTCGGACCCCACTCAAACCGCCCCTTTGGGCGGCGCTACGCTCAGCGGCCAAGGGGATGAAGGCGCTGGGCGAGTTGAACCCGTATTGGTGGTGAAGTGCCTGCATTCCGGAGTCGGTGTAGGCGACCAGATCGAACAAATCGGCGACCGGACCCGCCTCGGGTCCGAACGTATCGCCCACCCAGGCAATCAGCGGCGGCCGGTTCGGGACCGCCCGAAGCATCTGGAAAATTTCCGGGGGAAACCAGTGGAATGGACCAATTCCCAGCACCAGGTCGGGTGCCATCCGCCGCATCCGATAGGCCATCATGGCGGCAAGCGGAAACCCCAGCCGTGCCGAAAGCAGCAAAGGTTCAAGCGTCTTCTTTAATTTATTATTGCGGTAAGAAAATGTATGCACGTCGTGACCGGCGCGGCGAAAACCGTCCGCGGCGTCCTCTACCAGCCGGTTGACGCTGCGGGTTTTGCCGAACAGCAGAATCTTCACGAAGCGACCCGGTCACCCGGGACGCGTCGGACATGGTGGTTTTCGTTCATGCGGCTAAGCCCAGCGATTGGGTGCGGACGAGTCGTGCGTACAGTCCGTCGTCGGCGACCAGCGAGGCGTGTGTGCCCATCTCCACCGCCTTGCCGTCGGCCAGCGCAACGACCAGATCGGCGTCGCGCACCGTCGATAGCCGATGCGCGATGACGATTGTCGTGCGCCCTGCCCGCAGTTTCGCCAGCGCCATTTGCACGGCGGCCTCGCTTTCGGCGTCCAAGGCGCTGGTGGCCTCATCCAGCAGCAGTATCCGGGGATTGCGGAGTAGTGCCCGCGCCAGGGAGATTCGTTGGCGCTGACCGCCCGACAGGCGTCCTCCGCCAGAGCCGACGATGGTGTCGTAGCCCATCGGCAGCGCGGCGATGAAAATGGCTGCGTAGGCCGCTTCGCCTGCCGCCTCGATCTCGGTTCGGCTGGCGCCGGGACGCCCTAAGGCGATGTTCGCGGCTATGGTGTCATCGAACAGCAGGGCATCCTGGCCGACATAGGCGATGCTGTCGCGCAGACTGGCCAGCGTTATCCCGCGCACGTCCGCGCCGTCGATGGTGACGGTGCCGGTGGTGGCGTCGTGTAGCCGGGGGATCAGTGCCAGGGCGGTCGATTTGCCCGCCCCGGATGGACCGACCAGGGCGACGGTCTGGCCGGGTTGGGCATCGAACGTTAGGCCGTTCAGTCCGGCGCGGCCGTCTGGATAGACGAATCCGACGTTCTGGAATCGTACATGACCGTGGCCCGGCGGCAGCGGCCCCGCGCCCGGCATATCCTGGATTCGCGCGGGTTCGTCGATTACATCGAATACGCGGACCAGCCCGGCCAGTCCCTCTTGCAGGGCGGTATTCAACGATCCCAGCGCCCGCAACGGACGGGCAGCAAGCAGCAACGCACCGACAAAGGCGCTGAAATCACCGAGCGTGTGGTCGTTGACGGTGGCTCGCCATGCCTCGAAGGCGATTACCATGGCTACGGCAATGCCACCGAGGACTTCCAGCACCGGCTCCACGCGGGATCGGCTTTTGGTGATGCCCAACAAGGTTCGGTACAGCGACTGGAAGGTGGCGCTGGCGCGTTTGGTTTCGGTGGCTTCAAGGCGGTAGGCGCGGACGGTGCGGGCCTGGGCAAAGCTTTCGTTCAGCAGCGCCGCCGTTTCGCCCATCGTTTCCTGCATGCCACCCGATGCTCTGCGGACGCGCTTGCCTATGCGCTGGATCGGCACAGCGGCGATCGGATAGAGCAGCGCCGACATCAGCGACAGCAGCGGGTCCATGTAGATCATCGACCCCACCAGACCGACGACGGTGACCACATCGGCGACGCCATTGACGGTGCGCATCAACGCGCCGCCGATCATGGTGGCATCGGTGGTGAACCGGGTGGCGAGCTGGGCGGGGGCCTCTCGTTCGATCCGCGCCAGATCGGTGCGGGTGAGGTGGGCGAACATGCGGTTTTGCAGATCGCGAATCACCCGCAGCATGAGGTCCTGGGACTCGACGCTTTGAAAATACTGGGAAATTGCCTTGAGGCAGGTGACGAGGATCACCAGCAGCGGGATTTGATACGCGATCCGAGGGTCGGAGTGGGCGAACAGGATGCCGGCGTATTGCAGGACCAGTGGATACAGTGCGGTCGAGGCCGCCATTGCGATACTCAGGAACAGCACCAGGGCCAGGGTGCCTTTGTAATGGCGGATATACTCCCGCCAAAGCCGCATCAGCAGGAGTCGAGTGCCGGTTGGGTTTTTCGCAAACTTCATGGGCGGAGTAGGTGCCCCAGCAGTCGAACAAAATCAAACAGATCGTGACGTTGAGCCATTTTTCCAGTCTCGGCACCGGTCTTGCCGTTTCGGCGGGCGCGTGCGTGCCGTCAGCTTGC
>JANXLQ010000325.1 GCA_025355085.1 Rhodopila sp. | reverse complement strand
TGCGTCCAGGCTAATCGACAGCCCATTCGGCATAGTATCGACCGGCCCAATGTTCCGGCCCCTTCTCGTCATGGCAGGCGAAGGCCTGCCATCCACGTCTTTGTCCAAACCAGCATCGCGATTCGTGGATGGCGGGCCTTCGCCCGCCATGACTGTGACTGGTCAGGACACAAAGCCGGTGGTATAAAATTTTATCCCTGCCCCCCTCCGCCGGTTCGCTGCTTGCACCAATTTGGGTCGGGGTATCCACTGGCGCATGGAATAGGAGCGCAAGCAGCCGCAGCAACCGCGGCGGCAATAGTTAGGACCGCCAATAAAAATTTCATTTTGTTTTGCCCTTACCATTCGGCGAGCGTAGTGCCGAACCGCCACAGCACTTGACGGCCGACAGCAACGCCTTCAACGCCGAACCCCCGGGAGGGGTTTGTGCCCAAAGATATGTTGATGCCTATCTACGATAAGAACTACCCGGAGGGCAGCGGGCCTTCCTCTGTTACGTCCACCGGTTTACTCTCAGGCCGCCAGTCGCGGATAAAGCATGGCAACCCTTATTTACGTAACAGCACCTGCCGCTTGCACCGTTTCAGTCTATAGCCGATTTCATGGGACATGCGTGCGGTTGTGCCTATGCAAGACGACCGGACGCCCTCGCGGGCCGAAACGAACAGACCATGGGAAACTAACCGATGCCGCCAAAGTTTGGCTACCTGCTACCCACTCGTGAACGGATCATGGAAGGGCGTCCCGAGACCGCCCCCCTGCTGAAGCTTGCGGAAAAGGCCAGTGACCTCGGTTTCGACTCCATCTGGGTAGGCGACTCGCTGACCGCCCGTCCTCGCCACGACCCGCTGACATTGTTAGCTGGCGTGGCAGGCCGCATCCCCGGCATAACCATCGGCACCGCCGTGCTGCTGCCGATGCTCCGTAACCCGGTGATCCTGGCGCATCAGGTCGCCACGCTGGACCAACTGTCAGAGGGCAACCTGATCCTGGGCGTCGGTTTTGCCGCCGACCGCCCTAACATCCGTGCCGAGTTCGCCGCCGCCGGGGTACCGTTCGAACTTCGGATTGGCCGCATGCTGGAAGGCCTGCGCCTGTGCAAGGCTCTCTGGTCCGGCCAGCCCGTCGATTGGGATGGCCGCTGGCAAACGGCGCAGGCCGTGATCGGCCCGACTCCGGCCCGCCCCGGCGGACCGCTTCTGTGGATCGGCGGCAACCTGCCCCCAAGCCTGGATCGCGCCGGTAAATTTTTTGACGGCTGGTTTCCGATCGCCCCCAACGCTCCGGATTTCGGCTCGGGACTCCTACATGTCCGAAATGTCGCCCGCGAACGCGGCCGCGATCCGGAGTCGGTCATTGGGGCCATGTACCTCACCCTGTCGCTGGACGATGATCCGGAGAAGGCCGGCGACCGGCTCAATCATTTTCTCACCGGGTACTACGATCACCCCGCCGCCGCCACGCGGCGCCGCCAGGCATGTTACGCCGGCCCGGCGTCAGGCGCGGCTGAATGGCTGAACACCTACGCGCAAGCCGGGGCCAGCCATCTTGTCCTACGCTTCGCCGGCGACCATGAACGCCATCTCGACGCAATTGCGGCTCTGCGCCATGCGTAGAGATCTTATTCACTTTGGCAAGCGACCTTGCTCGCTGGCCGCGTCCGCTGTAAGGGCACGCAATGTCGAACTTGAACCGCTCCCCTTCCACTAAGCCTACCCACACACGCACCAATTTCGACGACCGCCTGAGTGCCGCCGCCGCCGCAAAGCAGGCGCTGCTGGAACGCTTTCGCGCACGTCCGAGCACGGATGACCCCGTCTGGATTGCGCAGCAGGAAGCCCTGAAGGCGATTGCCGATGCGCGCGACGCCCGCAACGCCGAACGCAAGGCCGCGAAAGAGGCCGAAGCGGCGCGCATAGCTGCGGAACTGGTGGCCAAACGCCTTGCGGAACAGGCGGAAGCCGTCGCTGCCAAGGCACGCGCAGCCACGCTCGAAATTGAGCGCAAGGCCGCCAGAGATGCCAAATACGCCGCCCGTAAGGCGCGGAAGTAGCCTGGAAATAAGTTAACGGCCGGCGACCTGTTCGCCGGCCTTTTCCATTGTGTGCAGGCAGCACACATGAGTCATCTCTCTTTCAACCGAAACGCCGGATAAGGCGTCCCGGAGGCTTCCATGGTCAAACGTCGCAAAGAGGAAGACATCGCTGGTATCCTGGAGTTCGAAGGACGCACCAGCGACGATCCGGAATTTATCGAATGGCTGGCGGATCATAAGGCCCGCAACGGCGGCAAAATCCGGGTCAGTCAGGGCGGCAAGGGCGTGCGCGTGATGTTCAGCAAGGATGCCGATATGGCCTTCTGGCAGCGCCGGAATGAGGCCGTGCTGAAGGGTAAGAAGTTCGTCGCCTAAGACGACACCCAACCATTACCGCATCGGCCCGCACCATTTCGCCATCGTCTAGCCCGGCTTGTCCGGGCCACCCGTCACGGCAGGCCTCTCTCGTCATGACAGCCCCTTTCGTCATGGAAGCCCCTTTCGTCATGGAAGCCCCTTTCGTCATGGAAGCCCCTTTCGTCATGGAAGCCCCTCTCGTCATGGCAGGCGAAGGCCTGCCATCCACGCCTTCGTCCAAACCAGCATCGCAATTCGTGGATGGTAAATCGCCGCCCGGATGTTGTCCCGGACAAACATCGTCAGCGACACGTCATCGATTTCCATGACGTTTCCGCCGTTTCGTCCGCGACCCCTGGCACCAAACAACGGTTACGAAAATCGGCGGTATCAGACGAAAAGCGACAGCATGGCGAGGTAAGTGCCTAACAACACAATGATAATGCCAACAGACCTGAGATAGGGTCGCATTATGGGCCTCCATCTGCATGCCCGCGATCATGCCGGGCCCGGGAACACTGAAAGACGCTAATTCCACCCCGTGGCAGCAACGGGGTGAAGCCAAGGTAAGAGTGTGGCATCGTCCCGATCTATGTCTTGACGACTCCGGTCTTTTAACCGATCAGACCCGCCGATAAGCGATCCGAACAAATCTGAGGAAACGTCATGCGCGAAAAAACCGCCACCCATCTCGGCCGCCGCACGGTTCTCGCCGCGTCCGCCGGTGCGCTTGCAATGCCATTTGTCGCCCGCGCCCAGGCGAACCCCCTGAAAATCGGCATCCAGTCGATTTTTTCCGGCCCAATCGCGTTGCTCGGTGCCTCATCAAAAGGCGCCATCCAGCCTGAAATAGATCGCATCAACGCCACAGGCGGCCTGTTGGGCCGGCAAATTCAGCCGATCTATCGCGACTCCAAGGGCCAACCGCAGGAAGCCGCCCGCGTTGCCCGCGAACTGGTCAACACCGATGGGTGTGAGATCCTGCTGAACGCAGAAGCATCCTCCGGCGCCTATGCCGTGCAGGAAGTCGTGCGCGACCTCGGGGTGCTGTGCATTCATACCACCGCCGAGGCATCCTCGCTGACCGCCGATCCGAAGCTACGGGCGCCGACGGCATTCCGCAGCGCTCGGCAGGGGGTGCATGACGCGATCGTTGGCGGTTCGTATTCGGCCAAAGTCGCTGTCGCCAAAAAACTAACGAAATGGGCCACCTGCTCGCCCGACTATTCGTTCGGACGCGACACCACCGCGCAGTTTGGCGAGTTCCTCAAGCATTTCGCCCCGGACATCGAGATCACCTCGCAAAGCTGGCCGAAAATGGGTCAGCCTGACTTTACCGAGGTCGTCACCAAGATCCTGCAGGCGAAACCGCAGGCGCTGTATTCGGCAATGTTCGCCGGCGATCTTTCTGCGTTCATCAATCAGGGCAACGCCTACGCTCTGTTCAGCGCGATGCAGGTGTTCGTGCCCGCCATGGGCGACCTGCCGGTGCTGACCACCATCAAGAACATGCCCGCCGGCATTCATTCCGCCGCACGCTATCTGCCTACCTTCCCCGATACACCGGTCAATGCCGCCTGGTATGAGGCGAACCGCAAGTTTAACAACAACGACTATCCGACCAACTGGTCATGGGAATGCTCGACCGCCGCACGCTTCATGGAAGCCGCGGTCAAAAAAGCCGGTTCGACCAATGGCAAGGCCGCTGCCGCCGCGCTGGAGGGCCTGACCATCGACAGCCCCTTCAGCACCACCGGCAAGATCACCATGCGCGCCGAGGACCATACCATGATCGGGTATGCCATTGGCTGGGGCACGACCGTGCCGAAGGAACCGTTCGTGACTGGGATCGAGCCGGGCGATTGGGGCCAAATTACCGAACTCGAGACCGAGTGGAAGAAGAAGAACGGCTACATCTGAGGTCAGGCGAACGGCAATCCCATGCACGCGAATATCGTAATGGCGGGCAAAGTCCCGCTACCCATGCCTTTCCGCACTCGCGTTGGCAGCGGCGGGCAGGATAGTCGTTCACCAATCATGACGGTTGGAACGCTGTGATCGATCTGGACGCCCTTTTAGAGTGCGTGACGACGACATCCTGTCTCGTCACGCAGACGACCAGCGGCCTGATCGTCGGCATGTTGTTGTTCCTGGTCGCGGCCGGACTGACTCTAATCTTCGGCGTATTGAAGATCGTCAATTTTGCCCACGGCACGTTCTATATGCTGGGTGCTTATCTGGCCTACACCGTATTCGCAATAACCGGCAGTTACATCCTCAGCGTGCTGGCTGGCGGCCTGGGAATGGCGTTTTTTGGCATCGTGTTCGAACGTTTTCTGATCCGGCGGGTTTATGGCGCCAACGTCCTGATGCAGTTGCTGATCTGCTACGCCACCGTACTGATTTGCGACGATTTGGTCAAAATCATCTGGGGTCCGGACTTTTACGCAATGGGCATGCCGCCGGAATTCCAGGTGCCGCCCTTGTTCATCGCCGGCGGTGTGGTCCCACCATTCTACCTCGTCCTGATCTCCGTCGCACTGGTAATAGGCGGTGGACTTGCAATGGTTCTCGGACTAACCAAAATCGGCAAAATTATCCGCGCCGCTGCCCATAATCCCGACATGGTTTCGGCTCTCGGGATCAACACGACGCTGCTCTACTCATTGGTTTTTGCCGTTGGCGGCATGTTGGCAGGCATCGCGGGCGGTCTGGCGGCGCCGGTCCGGTCGCTGACCCCCGGCATGGGATTCTCCATTCTGATCGAAAGCTTTATCGTAACGGTCATCGGCGGCATGGGTTCGATCGGCGGTGCGTTGATCGCGGCGGTAATGCTGGGCCTGATCCGCAGTTTCGGCACGATTGGCTTCCCGCTGTTCACCGAGGGACTGATGTATATCGCAATGATCATCATCCTGGTATTGAAACCCAGCGGCCTGTTCGGCAAGGAGATCGTCTGACATGGGCCGGATGCACATTTGGCGCGATATCGCGATCGGCTGCCTCGTCGTGGCCGTGCTTGCCGCGATTCCGTCGTTACTACCTAGCAAGGCGTTCCAGGATTTTGTCATTCGGTGTGCGTCGATGGCGTTGTTCGCCACGTCGCTGAACATGCTGGTCGGCTATACGGGATTATCATCGTTCGGGCACGGGATGTTCTTCGGGCTGGGGACATACTCGTTCGCGCTGCTGATGCAGAAGACCGGCATGTCGCTGTTGACGGCCTTCCTGCTGACGTTGCTGATAACAGCAATGACCGCCACCGCCGTGGGCGCGATTTGCATCCGGCTGAGGTTGATCTACTTCGCATTTGTTACCTTGGCGATGCAGATGCTGTTGCACTCGGTCATCATATCCTGGGTCGGGTTGACCGGCGGCGATCAAGGCCTGCAAGGCGGAATTCCCAGGCGTACGTTCGCAGGGGTGGATCTGAGCAACCAATACAACCTGTACGTTTTCAGCGCCGTGATGCTGGTCGTCGGACTGTTACTCATGCGCCATATCGTGAACACCACGTTCGGCACATCGTTACGAATGATCCGAGACAATGAAACCCGCGCCGCATTTCTGGGCATCATCGTCTGGAGAGTGAAACTCACGGTGTTCGTGCTGTCGGCGGTGTTCGCATCGGTCGGTGGCATGGTGATGAGCCTGTTCGTTTCAGGTGCATATCCAGAATTGATCAACTGGCCGATCTCCGGCGACGCCATCTTCGCGATCGTCATGGGTGGGGTGGGCAGTTTCCTCGGCCCAACCGTGGGAACGATGATCCTGCTGTTGTTGAACGACGTGGTGACACGGCAAACGGAGTATTACGGACTGGCACTCGGGTTGATCATCCTTGGCTTCGCGCTGGGACTGCGCCGGGGCGTGCTGGATTTCATTACGGAACGACTGGGCGGCCGGCCGGCTGGGGGCATTTCGTGATAGCAGGACTGAGGGCGCCTTTCTCCAGCATCGCCGTGGAGTATTCCGTCATGGCGGGCGAAGGTCCGCCATCCATGCCTTTGCTCGCCCGCGCCCTAAAGCGTGGATGGCGGACCTTCGCCCGCCATGACATTGGGGGAGGCGGCTGATGCTCCAGATCACCGGCCTTACCAAACGCTTCGGCGGCCTCGCGGCCATCAACGACGTCACGCTGTCCTTCGACCAAGGCACCCTAAGCGCCGTCATCGGCCCGAACGGTGCGGGCAAAAGCACGTTCTTCAACCTGATCTCCGGCGCGATCATTCCGGATGCGGGCAAGGTTGTCTTCCAGGGTGAAGACATCACCGGCCTCGACCGCGCCGCCATCGTTCGGCGCGGTATCGGCCGGGCCTTCCAGGTGGCCAGCTTCTTCCCGTCGATGACGGTGGCCGAAAACCTGCAGGCCGCCATCGCGGCGCATCGCGGGCAATGGGGCGACCTGAACCACCGCTTTCCCCGCCAGGGCGTCCGCGAACGAGCCCTCGAAGTCGCCGAAATGCTCGGTTTGGAAAACAACGCCAACGTGCTGTCCGCCAACCTGTCGCATGGCGACCAAAAGCTGCTCGACATCGCGCTGGCGCTGGCGCTGGAACCGTCCATGCTGCTGCTGGATGAACCCACTGCCGGAATGGGACCCGAGGAACGCTGGCGGATGATCGAGAAAATCCAGCGCCTGTGGCAGTTGCAGAATCTGACACTGGTTTTCATCGAGCATGACATGGACATCGTATTCGGCATCTCATCCTCGATCCGCGTGCTGTGTTACGGCCGCGTCCTGGCAGAAGGTACGCCGGACGAAATCCGAGCAAATCCGGCGGTGATAGAGGCGTATCTCGGCACCCCCGATGCGGAGGACGACGCATGAGCGGCCCGGTTTTGTCCGTCGATAGCATCGACGTTTTTTACGGTGCCAGCCAAATCCTGTTCGGCGTGGGGCTGGTGGTGCAGCAGGGCCAGACGATGGCGTTGCTTGGGCGCAACGGTGCCGGCAAAAGCACGACGATGAAGGCCATCGCCGGAATGGCGCCCCCCAAGCGCGGGCATGTATTGTTTCAAGGCCACGATGTCACCGCCCGCAAGCCCTACGTGATGGCTCGGCAGGGTCTGGCCTACGTGCCGGAGGACCGGCAGGTGTTTCCGGATCACTCGGTGCAGGACAATCTGCTTATTGCGGCCAAGAAAGGGCCTGCGGGTCAGGACGAATGGCCGTTGAAGCGGATTTACGAGGTGTTCCCCCTGCTGGAACCGTTGAAGGCGCGTGCCGCCGGAAGATTGTCGGGCGGAGAACAGCAGATGCTTGCCATCGCCAGGGCGTTGATGGGCAATCCCGTGATGCTGCTGCTGGATGAACCGAGTGAGGGTCTGGCACCAATCGTCGTGGCCAGGATTGGAACGTTGCTGAAGCAGTTGCGGGCCTCCGGGGCGACTGTGCTGATCGCCGAGCAGAACATGCACTTCTGTTTGGGGATCGCGAGCGATGCGGTGGTGATCGATAAAGGCCAAATCGTCTATCGCGATACGATCGCCGGGTTGAAGGCGAATAAGGAGGTTCGAAGCCGGTATTTGGCGATGTAATACCAAACCGGCGTTGACGTTGACGTACCGCCATCCAACCCGTCATGCCGGCGAAGGTCGGCATCCACGTCTTTTGTTCGTCCAAACCAAGACCATGCTGGGTGCGCCTTCGCGCACCATGACGATGCGAGGGCGGTTGGCGGTACGTCAACGCCGATTGGTATAGGAAGAATTAGCCCGGCACCAATCTAAGTGTATCGATAAAATAATGGATGCCTCTCATTACAGCGGCCCTATATCTTGACCGTTCGGCTTATTTTTCGTCATGGCGAGTGTAGGGCCGCATCTGCGCCTCGCGATGCTTGTTCGTACAAAGATGGGAAAGCAGACCTTCGCCTGCCATGACAGGTCAGAACATAGCGCCGTTGATACCATTACAGCGGAATCATACTCGCGAATGCCAGGTAAAGGGATGCCTAGACGCTCAAGCCTCGGCCACCCGACCGTCCCACGGATTCAAGACCGGAACACCCATCGGGACGAAATCGGCCACGTTTCGGGTAACAACGACCATCCCATAGACAAGCGCGGTCGCCGCGATCAACCCGTCACGCACCGGCCGGGTCACTGGCACATGCAGTCCGGCACTGCGTTGCGCGACCGCTGTATCGCCGGCCAAGACCCGATTGGCGAACGCCGGCAAGACGTGACCGGTCATCCAGGCCCGAAAAATCGCACCTTGGACAGCGTCTCGCCGCTCCATCAGCAGAATGCCGATCTACAGTTCCTGGATCGTGATCGCGGACAGATACAACTCGCTGGTGTCAACGCTGTCGGCCTGTCGGGCAACGTTGACATCGGCCCGACCGAGGCGAATTTTTCGTAATTCCGACACCACGTTCGTATCCAGAACAAACATCAGGAAAAATCGGCCGCCTGTGCGAGGTCGCCCACCCGAGGAATTTCCAATTCCATGTCAGCGATGCCCGGCATCGCGAGCAGATCGGCAATCTTGTGATGGCCACCCGTAATGCGCTGATACTCCTCGAAACTCAACAGCACATGCGCGGGCTTGCCACAATCGGTGATGAATACCGGCCCATCGTTAGCGGCCTTTTTCGCTCGGCTGGTGTCCTGGTTAAATGCCCGGCTCGATAGAGTCGTAATCGTCATGACAGTACCTCGCATCCGATATGTCGTTACATCACTACATTTTAAACTACCGAGCAAAAGAATCCCACTCTGGCGCGAATGGAGGATTGACGCAGCGCAGCGTCTTCAGCAGAGCGCGATCGGCATTGTCCAGCCGTAGGCGAGTGGCCTCCATGTTCGCGCGTTGGCTCTCTCGCCGCTCGGCTTTCAGTATAATACCAACGGCCCTATGTTTTGACCCGTCATGGCAGGCGAAGCCCTGCCATCCACGCCTTTGTCCGAACCAGCATCGCGAGGCGCCGATGCGGCCCGGTGCCCGCAATGACGACAATGGGCCGAACGGTCAAGATATAGAGCTGTTGGTACAACATCGCATCCGGCTGATCCACCAGCCAAGCCAGCGTGGATTCCACCGCGGCCTGGCCACAGCGCCGGTCATAAAGTGCCTTGGGCGGGGCATACGTAATCCGAGTGCGGTGATCATGCCCGGGCCTCTGCCACGACCTGTTCGGCCAAACTGTTGTCCACACATTCCGCGAACGGCACATCTCGTTTCAATGCCCCGCCTGAACGCATCGCGGCGGCGAGGCGGTCAAAACCCTCCGGCCGGGTAACCGGGTCGGGACCATAAAGCTCCAATGCACGGTAACGGTCGATGGCGGCCGCATAGACCGCCGGCGGCACATCGGGAAAATACGAGGCCACGACACGCTGGATTTCCACCCCGGGCGTTGCCCTGATCCACCGCAACGTCCGATGCATCGCCCGCACCATCGCCAGCAATTCATCCCGCTTCCGATCCAGAACCGACCGCCGCGTTACCAAAGTCGTATAGGCCGTCAGACCCCGGTTCGCCGCCGCATACCAAAGATGCCCGGCACCGGAGGCCAGCAGATCCTCCGCATACGGCTGGAACACCTGGATCGCGTCCAACCGCCCGTCCCGCAGCGCCTGGGAATTCGCCGCCATAGTCCCATCGGTCACCCGCCGAACCGCCGCCGGGTCCGCGCCATCGCGGCGAATGTCGTCTTGCAGGCAAAGCCACGGCGTCGGCACCTCTGACACCGAACCAAGGCGGACGTTGACCAGATCGGCCGCCCGGAACGACGGTCTGGGTTCCCGCCCAATCACGAAAAATGGGTCTCGCGCGACGACATCGCAGAAGCACACGACCTCCGACGCGGGATCGGCATCGTGCGTTAACAACACCCGCAACGGCCCGCCCCACATCACTTCGACCTCCCCCGAACGCAGGGCGGCAGCGGTGCGGTTGGGATCGGTTGACAGCCGCAACGCGACCTCCACGCCTTCCTTTTCGTAGGCGCCAATGGCGTGTGCGGCGTAGAACGGAGTGTAGAACAATGCGCGGAAGTTTTCGGACAGCGTGATCATGCGGGGAACTTTCAACCAACAGGGACCCACACGATGCGCCAGAGACTGCTCTGGCAAAAGAGGCTGCCGGCGAGGCAACAAGACAGCCTCCGAACATGCATTTTCGATATTGCTTTCCCAGCGCGGTTCGTTTAAGGTGTATCCACGATACACCTTGGGTGCAGTCATGAAACTCGCTGTAAAAATCTTCTTCCTGCCGGGCGATCTGGTGTCCGACCTTGTCGGAGCAACCAAAGCGGACGACCGGATGATGATCCGGATGTTCGTCGATATGGTTTTCTG
>JANXLQ010000312.1 GCA_025355085.1 Rhodopila sp. | reverse complement strand
AGCACGGCAAACGAGTCCACGTCGGTTTGCTCCTGCGACGCGTCCGTCCGCCCCGGCGTGAACGGAACAGTCACGTCGTGTCCGGCCTTCTTCGCCGCTGCCTCCACGGCTGCGCAACCGCCCAGAACGATCAGGTCAGCGAGCGAGATCCGCTTACCGCCGGACTGGAACGCCTGCTGAATCTGCTCAAGCGTCCGAAGAACGGTTGCGAGTTCAACCGGCTGGTTGACGTCCCAATCCTTCTGCGGTGCGAGGCGAAGGCGGGCACCGTTGGCGCCACCGCGCTTGTCGGAACCGCGGAACGTCGAAGCTGACGCCCAGGCAGCCGAGACCAGATGGGAGATGGACAGTCCGGATGCGAGAATTTTCGCTTTCAGAGCAGCAACGTCCTGTTCCCCGATCAATGCATGATCGAGATCGGGAACAGGGTCTTGCCACAGCAGCGTCTCGGCGGGCACCAGCTTGCCGAGATACCGTGAACGAGGCCCCATGTCGCGGTGCGTCAACTTGTACCATGCCCTGGCGAAGGCGTCTGCGAACGCCTGCGGATTCTCGTGGAAGCGCTTCGCGATTACTGCGTAGATCGGGTCCATCCTGAGTGCGAGGTCGGCCGTGGACATCATCGGGGCGTGACGCTGCGACGGATCGTGGGCATCGGGCACGGTGCCCGCTGCGGACGCGTCCTTGGGAGTCCACTGGAGCGCACCAGCCGGGCTCTTCGTCAGTTCCCAGTCATAACCGAACAGGTTGTCCAGGTAGTTGTTGTCCCACTTCACCGGGTTGGTGGTCCATGCACCCTCTAACCCGCTGCTGATCGTGTGGACGCCCTTGCCGCTGCCAAAAGAGCTTTTCCAGCCGAGTCCTTGCTCCTCAATGCCAGCGCCTTCGGGTTCGGGACCGACATACTGGCCCGGATCGGCAGCGCCGTGGCATTTGCCGAACGTGTGTCCGCCGGCAACCAGCGCGACTGTCTCCTCATCGTCCATCGCCATGCGCGCGAACGTCTCTCGGATATCCCGCGCCGAACCGAGCGGGTCCGGCTTGCCATTCGGCCCTTCCGGATTGACGTAGATTAGACCCATCTGAACGGCGGCGAGAGGCTTTTCAAGCTCCCGGTCGCCACTGTATCGCTGGTCTGCCAGCCACTTGCCTTCAGGTCCCCAGTAAATGTCCTCTTCGGGTGCCCACACATCCTCGCGCCCGCCGGCGAAACCGAACGTCTTGAACCCCATCGAGTCGAGGGCGCAGTTACCGGCGAGAACCATAAGGTCGGCCCACGAGATTTTCCGGCCGTACTTCTGTTTGATCGGCCAAAGCAACCGGCGGGCCTTGTCGAGGCTTACGTTATCCGGCCAGCTATTGAGGGGTGCGAAGCGTTGTGTGCCGGAGGATGCACCGCCGCGGCCGTCGCCTATGCGGTAGGTGCCTGCGCTGTGCCACGCCATCCGAATGAAAAACGGCCCATAGTGGCCATAGTCGGCGGGCCACCAATCCTGCGAGTCCGTCATCAACGCATGAAGATCCTTGACCACGGCATCCAGGTCGAGGCTCTTGAATTCCTTGGCGTAGTCGAACGCCTTGCCCATCGGATCGGACAGGGGGGAGTTTTGGTGGAAACCATGAAGGTTCAGTTGGTTCGGCCACCAGTCCCGGTTCACCCTGGCCAGAACGGTTTGGTGCCCTTGGGTTCCGCCCGACATTGGGCACTTGTTTTCAGTTGACATGATTTCTCCAACCGTGTGTTGCACTGGTATCCGGGGAGTAAGGTAACCCATCGGCGGGCATCGATCTAATTGATTATATGAGAACGATCCATCGATCCACTCGATCATTACGACTTCCGCTCGAAAATCGGCGCGGGGTTCCGGCAGGCGAATTGTTCCAATTCGTATGGCTGGCGGCGAACGTGTATTCCTGAAAGGTGGCGATCAGGCTTTGGCCTGGTGATCAGGCAGCCGGCCGCACCCGCGCCGCGCCGTGACGGCGTGGGCCGCAATCGCCGCTTTGCCAAAATGAGGTAACTGCCGCTGGCACAGACGGCTGTTTGGCAGCGATGCCATGACGAAGGATCGTGAATTATACCAACCGGCGCTGACATTGACGTACCGCCGATCGTCCTCGCATCATCACGGTGTGCAAAGGAGAACCACCCATGTCTTTGTGTGGACGAACAAAAGACGTGGATGCCGACCTTCGCCGGCATGACGGGTTGGATGGCGGTACGTTAACGTCAACGCGGACTGGCATTAGTTTCAGCGGCGGTTGCGTATGAGACGGCATCCTTTGAGCGCATGCCCGGCGTGTCCATGGCACCTGTTTCCTTTCAGTGCAGCGACAGGTGGCCGCGACATGCTTTGGTACGATGCGGAACAAATGTGAATATCGTTGATATAGACACATCGTGAAATATATAAAAACGGCATAGAAATATATTTAATTTTGGGCCTGAATACTACCGCGTGACTATTGACTAACCTTGATGGCAGGTTCACATTATTCGAAATGAAGCAGCCCAACTTACGGCGGGTAAGCCTTCATTCGCTTCGACCGGGGATACCGACGCAATGAATGCAACCCTTAAAGCCGGCTTTAAACTCAACACCGACTCACAGGAATCCTGGTTGGAAGACATCGTGCCGAGTTTGGGCGCGTCCGATGCTGTGGCCGGATTTGGTGACGCCGTCTTCGCCCTGGCCGCTGCGGGCATCGCCTCGGCCGCCACCGTATCCAGGATCGCCGCGGCCACTGCCGGCCTCACGTTGGGTGCCACACTGGCGACGCCGTCCTGGATCGCGGCGCTGAACGACCCGGCGCTGAAAGCCGCCATGACTGCGGCGGCGGCAAACGGCATCGTGACAGAGGCCGGAATGGCCAAAGTATTTGGGGATCTGGTGGCCGAACTGACTGCCACCAAGACAACTTTGTCGGCGGGCCAGTTCGCCGACCTTAAGGCGATCTCGGCGTCCATCGCTCTTGGGGGGATGGCGTCGTCGTATCTGACATATGTGACCAACGCGTTGGTCAACGGGAACGCGGCCAATGCGCGTTGGACCGGCGGCACGGCGGCGAGCACCGTGCTGGGCAACCTCGCCGCCGGCGCTTCGGCAACGCAGGTGAGCAAACTAAACGGCAAATGGTTTCTCGGTACCGACCTGCCGATCGGCATAGTGGCGATGTCGGGCCACGCGTCCTTTACAGTTTCGTATTCCCCGGTATCCGCGCCGCTGTTCGCGGCGGGCGGACCGAGCATGAACGACATCAACCAGGGGTATTTGGGCGATTGTTACCTGCTGTCGTCCCTGGCCGAGGTGGCGCGGCAAAATCCGTCGATCATTCAGTCGATGATCACGGACAACGGCAACAATACTTATGGCGTCCGGTTTTACATAAACGGATCGGCCCAATACGTCACGGTCAACAACGCGCTGGCGAATGGCGGTTCGATTTTCAATCATGCGGCCGCCGGCTGGGCCAGCCTGATCGAGAAGGCCTATGCCCAGATCCAGGCCAGCGGCGTCATTACCGGCAACAGCCGCGTCAATTACGGCAATTCATTTTCGACCATCGGAAACGGAGGCTTCCCGGGCTTTGCGTTGGAAGAGATCACCGGTGCGGCCACCATTACGAACTTTTCGGCTAACGGCTCCACCTGGGGAAAATACGTCTATAACAGCGCTTTGGGCTATCAGTCCGGCACCGCGGGCCTTTCAACGGCGTCCGTGCTGGCAATCCTGGTTGCCGATCTTGCCGCCGGTTTCGATGCGGTTCTGTCGTCCCGGACCAATGCCACGGACAGCAGCGGCAAGATGACGCTGGTCGCTGGTCACGCCTTGTCGGTCTATGGCTACAACAGCGGCACCGGCAATTTGCAGATACGCAACCCCTGGGGCACTGCGAACGGACAGTCTTGGGACACCACGTTCGAAATCAGTCTCGGCACGCTGCTCGCCGCTGGCGATACGATCACGGTTGACAACGCGACACACGCCTCGCCTTTGGTATCGGCGGCGTTGGTGCCGGCGGCGGCTGGTTTGCAGTCCAATGTTCGGGTGACGGGGTTCACCGTAAGCGATACCGCGGCGAATGTCGCGGGCGGTATCGCCGCTTTGAATGGCGATACGAAGCTAACCGCGATCACGTTGACGAATACAGGCGCGTTGCCGCTGACCTATGCGCAACTCACGGCGAATACGGTGGCGCTGAGCAAGCTGCCCGGCACCTACACGCTGGCGGTGACCGATGTTCCGGCGGCGAACGCGGTGGCGATGGAGGGCAATTCTCATGTCGTGTCGTTCTCGGTGACCGATACCGCGGCGCATACGGGTGCGGCGGTGACAGTCCTGAACGCCGAAACCAAGCTATCCTCGGTTTCGGTCATTGGCACGGCCACGGGAGATACGTTGACGTTGACTAGCTCCCGGTTCGCGGCGGCGATCGATCTGAAGGGCGACCTGGCCAGCGCCAGCGGCGGGCTGACCGCGCCCGGGCTGACCTTTATCGGCGCCGTCGATTCGATCTCGCTTGGTTCGGGCGCCACCACGATCTCGTATGCCCTGCAACCGGCCGGCGGGATCGAAACGATCGCCAACTTCCAGTATGGCCGCGATCAACTGGCGATCAACCTAACCGGCGCGGCGGGCAGCGCGTTAAGAGCGGCCGACACCTCGGTGAACGGGGTGCATGCGATTTCACTCTACAGCAGCGCCGATGCCGCCCATGGCATTGTCCTGCTGGGCATGCCTTCAAGCCTGACCGCGGCCAATCTGCTGTCCAGCCACACGACGTTCGGCAATGGGCAGGCGCTGGTCGCCTGATCGGGTCCGGTATCCGTGCAACCGCCATATGGGGCAGTGTGTTTCGCAGCGGCCGGCCTGCAAGGCCGTGACCGATCTTGATATGGTGTCCGGGGGCGTCCATCATCGGTCCATGACCCAAAAGCCCTTCGAACGTCTGGACTATCAGGCATCCATCGACCGTCCCAAATTGTCCCTGCCCAACGGCAAACGCGTCGCTGTGTTCCTGGTGGTGAATATCGAGCGGTGGGACATCGACCGCACGATGCCCCGGCAGGTGCTGACCCCGCCGCAGGGCGCGACGGTAATCCCGGACGTGCCGAACTGGGCATGGCACGAATACGGCATGCGCGTCGGGTTCTGGCGGCTGAAAGCGGCGCTGGACCTGCACGGCATCGCCCCGACACTGGCGATCAACGGCATCGTGCCCTCGGCCTATCCGCGGGTGACCAAAGCCTGCCGCGACGCGGGGTGGGAGTTCATGGTCCACGGTCATCACCAGATGGCGACGCATTTGGTCGAGGACCAGCGCGCGATGATCCAGGAAGCCATTGCGACGTTGCGGGAGGCTGGCGGGCATGACCCGGTCGGCTGGCTCGCCCCCGGTTTGACGGAGACGTTGGACACGCCGGACCTGCTGGCCGAGGCCGGTATCAGGTATTGCGCCGACTGGGTGGTCGATGACCTGCCTGCCACGCTGCGCACCAAACACGGGCCGATGCTGACCATGCCGTACAGCGTCGAACTGAACGACATTCCGATGATGATGATCCAGCATCATCGCGCGGAAGAACTGTACGACCGCACCATCGCGCAATTCGAACGCCTGTATGAGGAAGCGGGGGAGCAAGGGGCCAAGGTCATGGGTCTCGCGGTCCATCCCTACATCAGCGGCGTGCCGCACCGGATCGGCTGGTTTGAGCGGGCGCTGACCCACATGGCCAGCCGGCCCGGCACGCTGTTCTGGCAAGGACGGCAGATCATGGACTGGTATCAGCAGGTAACAGCATGAGCTTCATGGCGCGATGGGGCACGCTGAGCCAGGCCGAACGGGACGCGGCCTATAATAACTCGGCGGCCGTGTCCGACAGCCCGGTACTGAACGCGGCGCGCGAGATGGGGGCATCGGTGTTCCGCATGTCGAACCCGGCGCACCTGGACCTGCGGTATGGCAAGCAGGAGCGTAACACCTGGGATTTGTTCCCGCAGTCCGATCCCGACGCGCCGTGCGTCGTGTTTATCCATGGCGGCTACTGGCAACGTAACGCCAAAGAACAATTCTCCAACCTGATCGCCGGTCCTTACGCGCGCGGCTGGTCGGCGGCGTTGCCGGGATACACGCTGGCACCCGACGCCTCGCTGACCGAGATCGTTGCCGAGATCAACGCCGCGTTGGATTGGCTGGGAGTCCACGGCCCGGCGCACGGAATCAACGGGCCGGTGGTGCTGTCCGGCTGGTCGGCGGGCGGCCATCTGACAGCGATGTGCCTGGGGCATCCGTTGGTAAAGGCGGGGTTGGCGATCTCTGGCGTGTTCGAACTGGGGCCGGTGCGGGATACGTATCTGAATGAAAAGCTGCGGCTGACGGAGGAGGAGATCGTTGCGCTTTCTCCGATGCGGTTGCCGCTGACCGATAAGCCGCTGGCGTTTGCATACGGTACGGCCGAACTGCCGCCGCTGGTGTCGGACAGCCGGGATTTGCATGCGCTGCGGTCGGCGGCGCATTTGCCCGGGGCGCTGATTCCGGTTCCGAGGGCGAACCATTTTACGATCGTGCATGAGTTGCGGGATGCGGAGGGGATCCTAACGCGGCAACTGCCGTTGTTGTTGAAGTGAGGCGGGTGAGCGTGGCGTTTGCTGATAAGCGCGAATGGCCGAAGGCCGATCGCGGTCCATAAGGATCGCGGGTTCGGCGTTTCGCAGGGTGATATACCAGTCGGCATTGCCGGTTTTTTTGAAAATTTCAAGTAATGAATCGGACACGGCGTTTGCAGGGATTTCCACTGAGAAGACTTCGTGGCGGTACTTGCTCACAGAATATCCGGTGACAAAGCCAATCCCGAAAGCGGCAAATCGCCGACGGCCCTCACCTCGTCATGGTGCGCGAAGGTGCATCATCATGTCTTTGTTTAGACTGACAAAGGATGTGCATGCAGACCTTCGCCGGCATGACGGTTGGATGGCAGTACGTCAACATCAACGCCGGTTGGTATTACCTGGTATGTTTTTTATAGGAAACGGACACGTCTCGAGCGTAAAAAATATGCAACCTTTGAAGCAATTGCATCGGCGACAGGGGCGACGCTTGACACACGATGGGACACGGCTGCCAAATTCGGCCAGTATAGCACACGGAGGAAACCATCATGTCAGTTCGGCTAATTGTCTCGATCACCGCCGCGCCCGGAAAGGGAGCCGACCTTGCCCAAGCATTCCGTCAACGCTGCCTGGACGTAATGCAAGAACCGGGTTGCGAGCAATTCGAGGTGTTTCAAAGCGTGCTCAACCCCGATAGGTTGGCGTTGCTGGAGCGTTGGGTGGACCAGGCCGCGCTTAATGTCCACGCGAAGGTAAACACCACCCGTCCGCCACTGCCGGAAGGTTTGCGCCAGGGCGCGGGCGAGCGCGAGGATTACGAATACGCATTAAAGCGTTAGTCAAACGCCGATAAGAGAGCGTGACCGCTTCGATCCGGAGCAGTCACGCACCGGTCCTCTATCCCTTATACTTCAGAACATGCAGCTTGGCATTTCCAGAAACCCGATCTCGCGGATTTCCGCCGGCTTCGAAATATCGTGGATCGATAGGCCCGAACGGAACGTCTTCCGGTTGGCATAATGCCCTGCATGCCGTCCCCCAGTGTTTTATTGGGGAAAGGCGGCGATGCCGGTCGTCAAGGTCAATGATACCCCGCCTCGCCTCCCGGCGAGATATGGCATTCCGAATACGCGTCGCCGATCAGCAACGTTGACCGGGTGGGCAATCGCGGCGGCGTTCGCGCTCCGCCTGACGTGGCTGCGCGGCGGGGGCGGCTTGTGGTGCCGTTTGAACCGGTGCCAGATGAACTGGCGCCGCTTGAATCGGTGCCGGCCGTTGTTGCTCCGCCGGACGAAAGGCCGCCTGGCCGCCGAAGCGTTCGCCGCCCGGCCGTCCTTCTTGCCGATGCTGCGGAAAGGCTTCTCCGCGCGAAGCCGCATTGGGATGGAAGTGGCCACCACCGCCCCAACCGTCGCCTCGGCGTTCCTCCATATGGCGGGAGATGCCCTCGGGGGCGCGATGCCAGCGGCGTCCAGAGTCGTAAAAGCCCCATTCGCTGCCAAACATGACAAGCGGCATGGGCATGCCGCCATCGATGAAGGCCGGTTGACCGTTGTATTCGCTATAGCCGGGATAGCCGGCATACGGGTCGTACACCGGCTGGCGATAAACCGGTTGGGCATAGCCGGGCTGGACATAGGCTCCGGCCGGATAGTTTGGCTGGGCGTACCCGTAACCGCCATCTTGCGGCGCCATATAACAGCCGCCCAATGCCGGCAGCAGCGCTGCCAGCCAAAAACCACGGCGCATCGTCAACGTCTCCACTCTTATAGTCTTGAAAAATTGAGACATTTTGCCGCAAAGATCAAGCGGTTCGTAACCCTCAGCCGAACATTACACTGAGGCTTTGCCGTCGCATCATTACGGTTTTACCGTTAGGCGATGCCCTGGATCGCTTCCTCCACGTCCCGCAGCCGATCCTTGCCGAAATACATCGCATCGCCGACGAAAAAAGTGGGGGAGCCGAATGCGCCGCGCGCGACTGACATCTCGGTATTCGCGATCAGTTTCGCCTTAACCGCCGGGTCTTGCGACCGCGCCATCGCTTTCGCCGCATCGAAGCCGGAGGCGGTCAGCGCGTCACGCAGCACATCGGGTTCGTCGAGCTTTTTTGGGGCTTCCCACATGTGGTGGAACATCGCGTTCACGTAGCGATCGAGTTCGCCGTCCACCTCGGCCGCCGCCGCGCCGCGCATCATCTGTAGCGTGTTCACCGGGAAGAAGGGGTTTCGCACGTAATCCGTGATTCGGTGACGGCGCAGGAAGCGTTCGGTTTCCAACCGTTCGTACTCCAGCTTGTTGCGGATGCCGCCGAACGCTTCCATCGGGGAGCGATTGCCGGTTGCTTTGAAAACACCACCGAGCAGGACGGGAACGTAACGAAATTTGGCACGGGTGCGGGCTTCGATGGCGGGGATGACCCGGTGCGCCAGATAGGCGTTCGGGCTGCCGAAATCGAAATGGAATTCCACTTGCATGGCGTATTTTCTCACCAGGTTTCGCTGTTGGGACGCAGGTCTGGTTCGTGAGTCCACGCATCGCGCGGCTGCCGATGCAAGTGCCAATACGTTTCGGCGATGGAAGCCGGGTTCATGAGGATTCTCTCTTCGGAAGAGCCGCCTTTTGCCGCGATGCGCTGGCGGACCCATTCGGTATCGACGCCGGAATCGATCGCCAGATGGGCGACATGGATGTTTTGCGGGCCAAGTTCGCGCGCCATGCTTTGGGCGACCGCCCGCAGTCCGAACCTGGCACTGGCGAAGGCGGTATAGCCGTTGCCGCCGCGTACGCTGGCGGTGGCGCCGGTGAAGAAGATCGATCCGCGCCCGTGCGGCAAAAGGCGGCGGGCGCCTTCCCGGCCGGTCAGAAATCCGGCGTAGCAGGCCAGTTCCCAGACTTTTCGAAACACCCGCTCGGTGGTTTCCAGCACGGGGAAACTGACGTTGGTGCCGACGTTGAAGACCACGACCTTCAACGGGGCGGCATCGTCTGCCCGGCCCATGAAATCCGTGACCGCGTTTTCCTGACGGGCGTCCAGCGACAGGCCGGTGCAGGTACCGCCGGCGGCTTCGATCTCGGCGGCCAGGGGTGCCAGTTTCTCACCGTTTCGGCGGCCGGCGAAAACGTGGTAGCCTTCCAGCGCGAAACGGCGGGCGATGGCGCTGCCGATGTAGTCGCCGGCGCCGACGATCGCGACCGATGCGGCCGGTTTTTGCCCCGGCAGATTTTGCATTGACGCCCTCCGTTTGGCCCACCAACGATTAACATCGTAGTTTGAAGGCGAAGCCTTGTAAAATGCAGCGCAAGGGCTTCAGTGACATGCAATGCCCGATCGCACGCGGCCTGGAGCATGTAGGTGAATGGTGGAGCATCCTGATCCTGCGCGACGCGTTACGCGGTCTGAGCCGGTTCGACGAGTTCTCTGAAAGCCCGGGGATTGCACCGAATATGCTGACTAGCCGCCTGGCCGCGCTGGTGGAGGCCGGCTTGATTGAGCGGCAACGTTACAACGAACACCCGCCCGGGGACGCGTATGTCTTGATTGGATGGGGCGGGGGCGGGATTTCCGGCCGGTGTTGTTGGCGCTGCTGGCGTTTGGTAACAAACACTTTTCGCCCGATGACCGCAGTGTGCGGATCGTCAATGTCAAAACCGGCGAGGACGTGATCCCGGTGTTGGCCGATCCTGCAACCGGGCATCCGGTCGATGGCCCCGATTACCGGGTTGTTTCCAGCAGGTGGCACGAGGTCGCCGTGTGATTTGCCCGCCGTGGGATTTCGTCTGGCGGTATGGTTGCCGATATTCCGGGTCGAAGCCCCCCCGTCTCGGCGTGTGCATCGGCCACCCGATGACTACAACCCGACCGAACCGCTGCGCCGGTCCGTCCCGACCATAGTCCTGCATCCTGCGATCGCCTGCGTTGGCAATGGATCGCCGGGGCGTTCGCGCCTTTTCGTTGAACGCCGGCATTGACGGTGATGAAGCTGGCGGCCGTTTGACACATGATGGTTGAAGGCTGAAGCTTTCAGCCGGGTCGATGGTGATTTCCGGGCCGGCGGCAATCGCGGCAAAGGCCCGGATCGATTGGCTCACTGCTCTGGCGACGATTTGGTTTCATTACACAATTTTTTGATGCCGATTCGGATACCGAGCTTATCGATGTCTATAGCCAACAATATCGATATAGGCCGAATCAGGCGCTATTAACGCAGGCGTATTTTGCATTCGGATCATGATAGCGTATAATTTGCTAATAGATAACAAAATCAATGATGTAATTTATATGCAGTGAGGTATTGGGTGAGATTTAGGCAAATTATTTATTGAACTGGTTGTCCAAAAGTCTTTTTTTGTTGAAAATCATATCGCCTTTTTTATCACTCCTATCGATTTTTTGTTTGGAGAGAGAGGATTTCACCCCTATAAGGCAACGATACAAGGTAAGCCAGCAAGATGGTTTTTGTCTGCCAAATTCACATGCTGTGGGTGTTCTCTGTCGATTGAACTCCCTCACCGGCGTTGTGATTTGTCCGATGGACCCAACGCTATTCGGAGAAAAAGAATGCATTCGTCTGATCGTGCTGACGCTTCAAAGGATCTAAAATCACTCGAGCGGGCGATGCTTTCGGCCTCTGGCCAAAGCGGTGCGGCGTTGAGTTCGTCCATAGAAACCGCTGCCGGGTTCCCCGCTGTCATTAATGCCATCGCTGAAGCGCACCGTCCCTCGGACTGGTCGTTTTTTCAGCGTCTCAAGGCACTCCCGTTGCAGATCGCCAGCGATCCACGGCTGCTCGGCGAATTGTTTCTCGTTTATCAGGCAGCCATGCATGCGACTCGCGCGGCGGTCTATTTCCTGCCGCATCTCGATAGCCCTGCTTTGCGCAAGCGCAAACTGCGGATATTCATCGACGATGACGGGCTGGCGGATGGCGACACGCATCATTATCAATTGACTCGTGCATTCCGGAACATCGGCGCATTGTGCCCCATCGACGATGAGGAATTTGGTGACGCCGAGGAATTGACCGGCCATCTCGATGCCGGCACGGCCGAATTCGTGCGGCTTGCGAAGAAGCTGTATTCGCGCTCGCTTGGTCCCTGGTGCATCGTCGAGACGATGTCGGACGACTGGATGCGGGCGTTCGCCGACGCCCTCTCCGTGAATTTTCCGGGTATCGTCAACGAACCGTATTTTGCCGATTGTTTCGACCAGGGGGTTGAGGAACGCCATGCGGAAGAAGCGATCGCTGTTACGCAGGGAGTGCTGGAGCGGCGGCCGGAACTTCTCGCTCAAACGATCGAAGACGCAAGGACCATGGCCGACGCGCTTGATGGAATATGGGTGACGATGGACGAAATTGTTGGCTCCGCCATAAGCCGGCACGAAAACGTCTATGCGTAATTGAATGCGACGCGCCAGCCCCCCTTTGCCATCGGCACTTTTTTGCCTTCGGTCCAGCGGCGGCTTCGGTGCCAACATACTACGGTTACAACGCTTTCCTGGCATTACGCGGCTTTTGCCGTGCAACGATCCAGCGCATCCCGCTTCTGACAGCGTATCTCCCCGCCCGTTTCGCAATGTGTGCATATGACCCGAATACCCGCTTTTCTGTACCGCACGATCGCCGCTTATAAGCGGCGATTCGTGACCTTCGATCGCTGGTCGGTAAGTTTGACGACGAAGATGTTCGTCCTGGTGCTGCTTGCTGTTATGCCCGCGCTCGCCATCCAGTCGTTCAATGAGTACGATTTGCGGAGGTCGCGGGAAGACGATATCCGGAACAAAACGGTCCAGATCACGAAGCAATTCGGCGCAGAAATGGGCGAAATCCGCGAGGGCGCGCACCAATATCTACAGGTAGTCAGCCAACTCCCTCCTATCGGTTCATTCGACGCCGAGGGCTGCACGAGGCTTCTCGCAGGATTGAATGCGAGGACACCCTATTATAGTCTTTTGGGGGTCGCCGACGCGACGGGTACGGTTCGCTGTGCCAGCAGACCGACGTCCTTGACCTCGGTAGCCGACCTCCCGTTCTTTCAGCGGGCTTTGGCGCAAACCGATCTGGCTGTTGGCAATTACTGGGTCGATCCAACCAGCGGCGAAAAGCAAATCCATTTCGCGTTGCAGTTTTCAAACGTAAGGGGCGGTCCCGTCGTCGGCGTCGTCTTTGCCGGCCTCAATCTGAACTGGCTTTCCGAGCATCTCAAGGATCGGGGGCTAACGCCGACCCAGTCGATTCTTATTGCGGATCGCGAGGGCAATATCATCGCGCGCCTGCCCCACCCCGAACTACTTGTCGGTAAGAATATGCGCAAAGGCCATGTCGGCATCATGGATGGCAACACCGCAGGCTGGGAGGAATCGAAGGGCGTTGACGGGGTCGAGCGAATATTCGGCTACGTGCCGCCGGCGCTGTCGCCAAGGGACTTTTTCCTCAGTGCCGGAGAGTCGAAGGCGGAAGCGTTTTTGGCGATCGACCATGTAACGCGCCGTGGCATTCTTCTGATCGTACTCGGGCTTCTGCTGGCTATTTATGCGGCGTGGCTTGGGGGGCGGGTCTTTATCAAACGCCCGATCCAGGCCCTTCTCCAAGTTGCCACCGAGTGGCGTGACGGCAATTACGCGGCGCGCAGCCGGTCCAGGGAGCAGCGATCTGAATTCGGCCAACTAGGCGTCGCGTTCAATGCAATGGCCGAAGCTGTCGAAACCCGGCACAGCGCCCAGCTTCGGGCCGAGAACCGGCTTCAGGAACTCAATACTACTTTGGAGGATCGGGTGGAGGAGCGGACCCGCGAACTCGTCGCCGCGAACCGTGCCAAGTCTCAGTTCCTCGCCAACATGAGTCATGAACTGCGCACCCCGATGAATGGCGTGGTGGGCATGCTGGAGTTGCTGCTTCAAACCAAACTGGAGCCGAAACAGGGGATGTATGTCGAAACGGCGCAACGTTCGGCAGACTCGATGCTTATCCTTATCACCGGCATTCTCGATCTTTCCAGGATCGAAGCCGGCAAATTTGCGCTTGAAAATAAGAAGTTCGACCTGCGCGATGTGATGGAAGACGTGGTCTTCATGTTGGGTTCGGTAGCGGGTCAGAAAGGGCTTCACCTATCTCTGCTACTCCCATCGAACCTGCCGACGGCCCTTATCGGCGATCCCTTCAGGCTCAGCCAGATATTCAACAACCTCGTTGGCAATGCGATCAAATTCACCGACCAGGGAAACATAACCATCAATGCGGTTATGCAGGAGGCGACCACGGACTCCACGCTGATCCAATTCGAAGTGCGCGACATGGGAATCGGCATCTCCGAGGAAGATCAGGGGGTTATCTTCAACGCATTTTCGCAGGCGGACAGCAGCGATACGCGGCGCTTTTCCGGTAGTGGCCTGGGTCTAAGCATCTGTAGGGACTTATGTGCCTTGATGGGTGGCTCCATAGAGGTGACCAGCCAGCCGGGGATCGGCTCTTCCTTCCGGTTTACCGCCCGCTTCGGACAACAGGCGGACAGCGTGCGCCAGATCGACAATGCCGACAGCAGGCGGCAGATGGCCGTCAATGGAAAAGCAGGGGCGACCCTGGCGTACCCGGACCAACCTACGCCTGTCGAAGATTCGCCGGCCCATGATGTGCTGACGGGGCCGCTTGCCCTGGTGGTGGAAGACAACGCAGTCAACCTCATGGTGGCGGTCGGTATTCTCGAAAATCTCGGTTGGAGGGTCGAAACCGCCGGCGACGGGTTGGAGGCGCTGGAAGCCTACGGGAAGCGTCATTTCGATGTTATCCTGATGGATTGCCAGATGCCGAAGATGGATGGTCTGGAAGCGACCATCGAGATCCGCAAGCGCGAAGCGGCAGGCTCTCCCCGCACGACGATCATCGCGCTGACTGCAAATGCCGACGACAGCTACCGTGATCGATGTCTTGACGTGGGTATGGACAAATTCATTGCGAAGCCTTTCACCCGCCAGCAGATCGCAGCGGCTTTAATTGCATTATCGTAACTATAATGTCATGCCGTACGATTTCACCCCGATGCGGCCCGGCATTCAAATCGGGCCACCGGGCCTTGCTTCGAATGGACACCCCTAAATCGCAGCGTGCGGTCCTGGTGCTATGAGCCCGCGTTGGCGCCTTGCCTGCGGCTGGCTCACTTTGTTTGTGGTCGGCACGGACCTGTTCATCATCTCGCCGCTGCTATCGCCGATCGCTGCGGAATTCGATCGGTCCGCGGCTTCCGCCGGCCTTAGCGTCACCGCATTTTCACTGACCTATTTGGTCAGCGCGCCGTTGATCGGCCAACTGGCCGATCGAATCGGGCGGCGGCGTACGCTGATCGCCTGCCTGTTGGGCTTTGCGGCGGCAAATTTCCTTACCGGCATGGCACCGGATTTTACCTGGCTTTTGGCCGCGCGGGTTGCCGCTGGAGCGGCGGCGGCGGGAACATCGCCGCTGATCTATGCCGGCGTCGGGGAGGCCGCCCCCCCGGCGCGGCGCGCCACCTGGATGGCGATCGCGGTGTCCGGACTCTTGTTGGCACTATCGATCGGCGCTCCGGCCGGCACGCTTGTGGCGTCCTACTGGGGCTGGCGAGCGCCATTTCTGGTTCTTGCCCTACTCAGTCTCGCCCTCATCGCTGCCAACAGGTTGGTCTGGCCGGGCGACCAAAAGCCCGGTGAGAATACGATGGCCGGTCTGCCCGTTCTAAGGCCAGCCACGATGGCGGTGTGGCTTCTGCCGACGGTCTTGTGGGCAACCGCCCTGTACGGGGTTTACACCTATCTGGGCGTCTGGCTTGCAGATGCTGGCTTGTCGTCCGCCGAAGTCGCCCGCGCGATCGGCTTCTACGGAGTCGGCGCCCTGGCCGGCACCTTGATCGGTGGCCAACTGGCTGACCGGTTCGGCACGCGCAGGACAATGATGATCAGCCTGGCCGGTCTTGCCGCCTGCCTGTCAGCTTTTGGGGCCGGCGTCGGTACAGGGTGGACAGCCGATGCGATGTTGCTGATCACTTCGATCTTCGCCCAGTTCTTTTTCCCGGCTCAGCAGGCGGGTTTGGCTCGCCAGTTCCCGCAGCGCCGAGCCTTGGTGCTGGCCTTGAACAACAGTGCGCTCTTTCTCGGCATATCGACCGGCTCGCTGATTGGTGGCGAAGCCATGGCGTGGTCAGGCTTCGGCGCCAACGCCGCGATTGGCGCTGCCATCGCATGCATCGGCTTCATTTTCGTCGCAAGCAGCGATCGGCCGCAACGATTGATTCGGGTGCCGAACAGCGTTCCGTGACCCTGCCGCGTCAGTAAAACCACCGATCGGTGCGATCCACGACCTGCCGCCAGCGACGCCGTCTCGGCTTGCCGATAGAATCCGGCCGACGCTTTTATGCCCTCGCTTTTTCGTTTAGGCTGCGGCTCCCGCCCGAGGTTCAGTCAATCTCAGACAGTTACAGTTCAAGGACACATATTGACCCACACAGCAGCGGTAATCGGTGGTGGCCCGGCGGGCCTAATGGCGGCCGAAATCCTCGCTCAGGCCGGCATTGCCGTGACCATCTACGACCAGATGCCGTCCATCGGACGCAAACTGCTGATGGCGGGACGCGGCGGACTGAACCTTACCCACGCCGAACCGATGCCGGTTTTTCTGTCGCGCTACGGGGCAGCCGGTGCCTGGATCGAACCGATCATCGCCGCCTTTCCGCCGGAGGCCCTGATCGCCTGGTGCAACGGCCTGGGCCAGCCGACCTTCACCGGTTCCAGCGCCCGGGTATTCCCAACCACGATGAAATCGTCACCATTGCTGCGTGCGTGGCTGCGCCGGTTGGCGGACCTTGGCGTGCAGCTTCGGGTTCGGCACCGCTGGACCGGCTGGGACAACGACGGCAACCTGTGCTTTTCCACGCCGTTCGATATATCTCGGGACCAGACGGTGCGAGACCAGACGGACGTGACAATTCTGGCGATGGGCGGCGCTTCGTGGCCGCGCCTGGGGTCTGACGGAGATTGGGTGCCAATTCTGTCCAACGTCGTCACGCCGTTCCAGCCGGCTAATTGCGGTTTCCAGGTCGAATGGTCGCCGCATCTGCGGACCCGTTTCGCCGGCCATCCGCTGAAACGTTTGGCCATGACATTTCGTGGCGACACCGTGCGGGGGGAGGCGGTTCTCACCGAAACCGGCATCGAAGGCGGCCTTATCTATGCGCTGTCCGGTCGCCTGCGCGACGCGATTCAGGCTGATGGTTCTGCAACGATTTACCTCGATTTGCGCCCCGATCTAAGTTTGGCGGCGCTGCGGGATCGGCTGGGCGGTCCCCGCCGCAGCCAGTCGCTGGCCAATACGCTGCGCAAGCAGGCGGGCCTGAGTCCGGAAGCCATCGGATTGGTGCAAGAGGCGCTGCACAATGGCTCCGATCCAGGCGATCTGCCGGCGCTGATCAAGGCCCTGCCGGTCCGCCTAATCGCGCCGGCCCCGATCGCACGGGCGATTTCCTCCGCCGGCGGTATCCGGACCGGCGCCCTGGACGACCGTCTTATGATGCGCGACCGGCCGGGCGTGTTCGCCGCGGGGGAGATGCTGGACTGGGAGGCTCCGACGGGCGGGTACCTGTTGCAAGCCTGCCTCAGCACCGGTGTTGCCGCCGCCAACGGCGCCCTTGCATGGCTGGGGCGTTCGGCCTGAGTGGCGAACGGGTTGCACAAGCCGTTATGTTCGTTCACATCAGTTCCCTGAGACGAACGACCATCGGGAGCAGACATGTCAGCCAGCGGGCCACGCACTCTTTTCGACAAGATATGGGCCAGCCACGTCGTCGAAAGACTCCCTGACGGCACCTGTATTCTCTACATCGACCGGCACCTTGTGCATGAGGTCACCAGCCCGCAGGCGTTCGAGGGACTGCGTACCGCCGGCCGCAAACTGCGCCGCCCGGACATGACGATCGCGGTCGCCGACCACAACATCCCGACCGTGGGCTCCCGCATTCCATCCGATATCAAGGAAGAGGACAGCCGCATCCAGGTGCAGACCCTGGAGAAGAACGTCGCCGAGTTCGGGGTGCCCTACATCCCCATTCTCGATGTTCGTCAGGGCATCGTCCACATCATCGGGCCGGAACTGGGTCTGTCGCTGCCCGGCACCACCATCGTGTGCGGCGATAGCCACACATCGACCCACGGCGCACTGGGCGCATTGGCGTTCGGCATCGGCACGTCGGAGGTGGAGCATGTGATGGCCACCCAAACGCTGCTGCAAAACCCCGCCAAGAACATGCAGATCGACGTCACCGGCACGCTCGGTTTTGGCTGTTCGGCCAAGGACATCGTGCTGGCGATCATCGGTAAGATCACCACGGCCGGCGGCAACGGGCATGTCATCGAATACACCGGCGACACCATCCGCGCGCTGGATATCGCGGGACGCTGCACGGTCAGCAATATGTCGATCGAGGCGGGCGCCAAGGCCGGCCTGATCGCCCCCGATCAGACGACGTTCGACTACCTGCGCGGCCGCGAATTCGCCCCGAAGGGGGAGGCGTTCGAGCAAGCTGTCGCTTACTGGAAGACCCTGCCGACCGACCCCGGCGCGCATTACGACACCATCGTCCGCCTGAACACTTCGGAAATCGCGCCCATGGTCACCTGGGGCACCACCCCCGGCGCGGTCGTCCCGGTCACCGGCATCGTGCCGAACCCAATGGACGAACCCGACGCCGGCAAGCGCGCACAGCTACAGCGCATGATCGAGTACATGGCGTTGATTCCAGGCCAGCACATGACCGATCTGGGGATCGACGTGGTGTTCATCGGTTCCTGCACCAATGGCCGGATCGAGGATATCCGAGCGGCGGCGGCTGTCGCCAGGGGGCGCAAGGTCGCGGCTGGCGTGCAGGCGCTGGTGGTGCCCGGCTCCGGTTTGGTAAAACGTCAGGCAGAGGAAGAAGGGCTTGACCGGATACTGCTGGAAGCCGGCTTCGAGTGGCGCGATCCGTGCTGCTCCATGTGCCTCGGCATGAACCCGGACAAGCTGACGCCGGGCCAGCGCTGTGCCAGCACGTCGAACCGCAACTTCGAGGGCCGTCAGGGCCAGGGCGGACGG
>JANXLQ010000274.1 GCA_025355085.1 Rhodopila sp. | reverse complement strand
CAGACGGCGTCGTAGCCCGTGGTGTCCAGGATGGAAAAGCGTTCCAGCGCCGTCTCGTAAACTGAATTCAGCGGCACGGATCGGTCGCGCCACCCGAAGAACTGCAAGATGCCGACTTTCATGTTTCCCCCCCCCGCATCCATTGTGGCCGCGACATGGCCAAGCCCGATGGTGTGGGGCAATGGAGAGAAAGTCCAACGCCGGTGCGCATTTCTTGCCTCACCCGGCCCAAGGTTGCCTGAGTCCGGGGTTACGGGGCAGTGTATCCGCCGAAACAGAACGGCGCTGCGGGACGGCCGCGCACCCGCAAGCAGGAGGAAGTCTATGGATCTCAAAGGCGCAGTCGCACTGGTAACCGGCGGCAATGGCGGTCTTGGGCAGCGCATCTGTCACGCGCTGGCGAAGGAGGGCGTAAACATCGCCGTCATGTATGCCCAGAGCAAAGACCAGGCGGAGGGCGTCGCCCGCGAACTGACATCCCAATACCAGATTAACGCCGCCGCGTTCGCCTGCGACATCACCGACGACATCGCCATTCAAACGCTGATCGGCAACGTGACCAAGCGGTTCGGCCGTCTCGACATTCTGATTAACGACGCTGCCTACAACAAGGCCATCCCGTTCACCGAACTCGACACTCTGACCAACGAGGTTTGGGACAAGATCATGGCGGTCAACCTGACCGGCCCGATGCGCCTGACCAAGGCGGTGGCGCCGATCATGAAGGCCCGGGGCCAGGGCCGCGTCGTGAACATCGCTTCGGTGGCCGGGCTGCATCCGGTGGGGTCGTCCATCGCCTACGCGGTGGCGAAGGCGGGGCTGATACACCTGACGCGCTGCATGGCGGTGGCAATGGCGCCGGAGACATTGGTCAACTGCGTGGCACCCGGACTGATCGAGGGCACGCGGGCGACCGAAAACCTGCGGCCGGAGATGATCGAACGCTCCATGGCCGGGTCGCTACTGAAGAAGGCCGCCGACAAGGACGACTGTGCCGATATGGTCGTGACCATGTGCCGGACGGAGACGATGACGGGTCAGACGATCGTTATCGATGCCGGACGGGTGTTTCATTAAGCCCGCAGCGTTGACTCCGGGTCAGGAAAACGGCACCCTACTCTTTGGTAGAAATTCATACCGTCACTGGACGTGGGAATGAAGAATGTCTGAAACACAAGTAAAACCCTCAACGCCGAGGGTTCAGAACGCAAATGCCGCCGCTGTCCGCGTCGCGTTCGATCCACTGCGCCCAACCGGCAAGCCGCAGGATTACTACGACGAGATCAAGCAGAAATTCGCCGAAGCGCGGGACCTGCGACTAAGCTACCGGCCTGACGGCAGGGCGCAATACACGTCGGAGCTGACGGGCGACCTCGCGAAATACGAGATCGATCCACACGTTGAATCCCGCGAAGAGCGTGAACCGATCAACGACACGGTGGAATGCCTGTTCATCGGCGGCGGCTTTTCCGCGCTGCTGACGGCGGCGCGCCTGCGCGAACGGGGTGTGGAGAGCATTCGCATCGTGGAGCGCGGCGGCGATGTCGGCGGCACCTGGTACTGGAACCGCTATCCCGGCGCCGCCTGCGATGTCTCGGCCTACGATTATCTGCCGTTGCTCGATGAACTTAACTATGTCCCGGAAAGCTTCTTCGCGAAGGGACCGGAGATTTTCGGGCATTGCCAGGCGATCGCCCGCAAATACGACCTTTACGATCTGGCGGTGTTCCAGACCACGGTTACGTCCACCGTATGGGATGCGGAGGCTCAGCTTTGGCGCGTCGGCACCGACCGAGGCGATACGATGTCGGCGCGGTTTGTGATCTGCGCCAACGGAACGCTGTCGAAGCCGAAATTATCGAAGATCGAGGGGATGGATCGCTTCAAGGGGCATTCTTTCCACTCGTCACGCTTCGACTATGCTTACACGAAGGGCGACCTGTCGGGTCTGAAGGACAAGGTTGTCGGCATTATCGGCACCGGCGCGTCGGCCGTGCAGATCATTCCGCGGGTCGGGCGGGCGGCGAAGGCACTGTATGTGTTCCAGCGCACCCCGTCGGCGATCGACATTCGCGACGACATTCCGACCGATCCTGCCTGGGCAGCGGCTTTGCAACCCGGATGGCAGGCGGAACGCTTAGAGAAGCACATGCGCGGCCCGGTGCTGACCGAACAGCAGACGGCCGATCTGGCTGCACTGCCGCGCGATGTGAAGATCCAGCGCCAGGAAAACCAGAATATCGAACACCAAATGCGCATCCATGCGCGAGTCGATGAAGTCGTCAAGGACAAAACGACCGCCGATGCGCTGAAGCCCTGGTACATGCACCGGTGCAAACGTCCCTGCTACGACGATGAATATTTGCCGGCCTTTAACCTCCCCAACGTGCATCTGGTGGATACCAAAGGCCAGGGAGTCACCGAGGTGTCCGCAAAGGGCGTCGTGTTCGAAGGGCGCGAGTATCCGGTGGATGTGCTGATCTATGCCACCGGCTTCGAAGTGCAGGTGACCGGCATCTACAACGATATCCGCGGCGAAAACGGGCTGGAATTGAATGAGAAATATGCCGACGGCATGCGCACCGTTTTCGGCATCCACTCAAGCGGCTACCCGAACCTGTTCATCATGGGCGGGTATCAGGCGTCATTCCAGTTCAACCTGACGTTTATGCTGCAAACCCAGGGCCGCCACATCGCGGAATGCATCAAATATGTTCGCGAGCATGGTCATTCGACAATCGATGCCACGCCGGATGCCGAACAATGGTGGGTGGACGAGGTGATCCGGCATCGCGGCAAGACGAACCGGAATCGCGAATGTACACCTGGATATTACAACTTCGAGGGTGAGTCGAACCGCCGCCAGGACGGAAACTACAACGGCGGCTTTTTTCAATACTTCAGCCACATGACCGAAGTAAAGAAGGAGATGGAGAAGCATTTCCGCTTTGGATAGATAATCTGCGATGCCTACGGAAGCGCGCTCGCTTCCGTAGGGTGCCTGGACGAAGGCGAGCACGTCATCCCCGGACCCGGGCGCCGAGGCAAAATCGAACGCCACCGAAACCCGCTGCTTCGGTGGCTCCACCCGGTCGATCTTCTCCAGCTTCTTCACCCGGCCTTGTACCGGCGCCGTGTGGGACGCACGAGCCTTGAACGGTCAGGGCCTCCGCGCTGCTGAGGGTCCCGTCTGTCATCGTGCCGGACGAATACAACGGGCTGATCAATCCGCTGCATCCGGACAGCAGAGCCATCAGCACCAGCAAAATCCGGAAGTTTCTGTATGATCCGCGCCTGACGAAAACCGTCTGATCCAGGCAGGGGCTGGTTATGGGCAGTTTGCGGAAGCGCGCACTCCAAAACGATCGCACGCACCTTGGCGGGCGAGGCCTCGCTCGGTTTGACGTGCTTGGCCGTGAGGCTGACCGCGACCTTATCCGTGCCCTTGCGCACCTGCTGATGTGGGAACAATCGGGCGGATGTGAATCGGCAGATCAGCCAAATTTTCCCGAACGGCCGAGGGAAGAGTTTTGCCTTTTTAGTTCC
>JANXLQ010000206.1 GCA_025355085.1 Rhodopila sp. | reverse complement strand
AGAAGGACCACCGGATCGTCGCCATCAACGCGGCGATGCCCTCCGGCACCGGCCTGGATAAATTCGCTAAAATGTTCCCCGGCCGGACGTTCGATGTCGGCATCGCGGAGCAACATGCGGTGACCTTCGCCGCCGGCATGGCGACCGAGGGCATGAAGCCGTTCTGCGCCATCTACTCGACGTTCCTCCAACGCGCATACGACCAGATCGTGCATGACGTGGCGCTGCAATCGCTGCCGGTCCGCTTCGCCATGGACCGCGCCGGCTATGTCGGGGCGGACGGCGCCACACATGCCGGCAGCTTCGATCTGTCCTACCTCGGCTGCCTGCCGAACATGGTGATCATGGCGCCTGCCGACGAAGCGGAGTTGATGCACGTCGTCGCCACCGCCGCATCCATCGACGACCGGCCCAGCGCCTTCCGCTATCCGCGCGGCGAGGGCACCGGTGTAGCGCTGCCCACAGCCGGCGAAATCATGGCGCTCGGTAAAGGCCGCGTCCTGCGCGAAGGCACCAACATCGCGATCCTCTCGCTTGGCACCCGTCTGGACGACGCCTTGAAGGCCGCCGATGAACTCGCCGCCCGCGGCTTCCCCACGACCGTTGCCGACGCCCGCTTCGCCAAACCCATCGACACGGCGCTAATTGAGCAACTGGCGCGGAATCACGAGGTTCTGATCACCATCGAAGAAGCCTCGATCGGCGGCTTTAGTGCTCAGGTCATGCACCATCTGGCCTGGAAAGGCCTGCTGGACTCCGGCCTGAAAATCCGCCCGATGGTCATGCCTGACCGATTTATCGACCATGATTCCCAGTCTAAGCAATTGAATGAGGCGGGCTTGTCGGCCCGCGATATCGTCGCGGTGGCGCTGGCCGCCGTGGGCATAAAAGTGCCCGTCCGGGGATCGCCGAAGGTAATCGCCTCCAGATGATCAGGTTGACGCGACGTGCGTTTCTGCCGGCCGCCGTCATCGGCACGCTCGGAATACGACCCGCGGGCGCGGAAAGTGCCGTTTTGCTCGATGCCCCGCTTCGGGCGCTTTATCGAGCGTTGGAGGCAACTATGCGGGCGGGTCACATGACGCCGTTTCCGCAGCGCTTCGATGCCTTGGCGCCTGTTGTCGATCAGGTCTTCGACCTAGAAACAGTGCTGAAGGTTTCGGTCGGACTGCGCTGGGCCGCTATGGACCCCGAGGTGCGGATTCGTCTGCTGAACGCATTCCGGCGATTCACCATCGCAACCTACGTCGCCAATTTCGACAAATATGACGGCGAACAATTTGAGATTTTGCCCGGTGCCAGGGATTCCGGAACCGACCGGATTGTCGGGACCGAGATCGTCAGCGGCGACCAGCACATGCGGCTGGACTATGTGATGCGGGACGAAAATGGAATGTGGCGCGCGGTCGATGTGCTGTTGGAGGGATCTATCAGCCGCGTCGCCGTCCAACGGTCCGACTTCCGGAAGACCCTGGCGGACGGTGATGCCAACGCGCTGATCGCCAGCCTGCACCGCAAAATCGCCGATCTATCGGATGGTGTGCTAACTTCATGAGCGGGTGGATATGATCCTTGCCGGGCTGACCACGGCCCTGGCCGGTGTCGGTCTGGCGCAGGCGCTTGTGGGCTCCCGTCTTGTTGCCGCGTTTGCGCGCATATCCCGTGCGGCGGCGTGGCTCCAACCCGGCACTCGGCCGGCGGTAACAGTGCTGAAACCACTGCACGGCGACGAGCCGCTGCTGGAAGAAGCGTTGTCCACAGTGTGCCGCCAGGATTACCCGGAATTTCAGATCGTGTTCGGTGTCCAGGACGCCACTGACCGGGCCGTCGCCGTGGTGCATCGGCTTCAGAAGCGATTCCCGGACGTGGACATTGTGTTGGTGGCCGATCCCGGACTGCATGGGGAAAACCGCAAAGTCGGTAACCTGATCAATATGCTGCCGGCGGCACGGCACGATATCCTGGTGATCGCCGATTCCGACGTTCATGTACGTCCCGACTACCTAAACAGGTTGGTTGCGGCCCTACAGGTTCAGGGCGTGGGGTTGGTGACCACGCTGTACGCGGGATTGCCGGTCGTATCCCCCGTGCCAGGCCTAGGTCACACCGCGTCTGGCCCAAGTGTGTCTGGTCACACCGCGTCTGGCCCAATTGAGTCATGGCCGGGCTTGGCCCGGCCACCCACGACTTGCGGTGCTGAACCCGGCAAAGTCGTGGATAGCCCGGCCAAGCCCAGCCATGATCCAACAACAAACGCCAGCGCCCGAACAAATCGTCGCACCACCCTCGCTTATCCGACATCCCTCACCCGTCCGGCATCCATCGGACTCCCTGCCCGACTCGGCGCCACGCAGATTACCCACGGCTTCCTTCCCGGCGCGCTCCTGTCACGGGCCCTGGGCCGGCAAGACTGCCTGGGCGCAACAATGTGCCTGCGCCGGGACGACCTGGAACGCCTCGGAGGCTTCCGCTCCCTCGTCGATCACCTTGCCGACGACAACGTTCTCGGGCGCCGAATCATCGGCCTGGGGTTACGCGTAGCGCTGGCCGGCACCATAGTGCTGACAACGGTGCCGGAACCCCACTTAAAGGCCCTTTTCCGCCACGAACTGCGCTGGGCGCGGACCATCCGAGCGCTGGAACCGGCCGGGTTCGCTGCGTCGGTGTTGCAGTATCCGCTGGCCTGGGCGTTGCTGACGGTTGTGCTGACCGGGGGCGCCTTGTGGTCGATCGGCCTTTTTCTGATCGCATGGGTCTTGCGGGCCGTCGCCGCGCTGGCCGTGGACAGCGCACTGGCCCCGCTTTGGACGAACAACGAACACGCCGGCCCGGCGCAACGCACCAGCAATGACAACGCCGCACTTGCTTTCTGCTGCCCGGTCTGGCTTCTGCCGCTGAGAGATGCCTTTTCCGTGGCAGTGATGCTGGCGAGCTATGGCGGGCGCCGGGTCGATTGGCGCGGCCAAAGCTTGCAAGCCGGCGCGCCACCGCCAATTACCATGACCAGCCCGCCCACCGAGGGAAACCACGCGCGATGATGAAGACCTTGTTCCTGCAGCCACCCTCCTTCGACGGTTTCGATGGCGGTGCCGGCTCACGCTATCAGGCGAAGCGGGAGATCAAGTCGTTTTGGTTCCCCACCTGGCTCGCCCAGCCCGCCGCCCTGGTGCCCGGCAGCAAGCTGATCGACGCCCCCCCGGCGCGGATCGGATTGGCAGAGATTGTTCGCCAGATCGGCGAATACGAGCTGTGCGTCATCCACACCTCCACCCCATCGTTCGCGTCCGATGTGAAAGTGGCGGAGGCGCTGAAGGCGGCCAACCCGTCGTTGAAGATCGGCATGGTCGGGGCCAAGGTCGCGGTGCAACCGGCCGAGAGCCTCGCTCAGGGCGCGGTCATCGACTTCGTGGCGCGCAACGAGTTCGACTTCACCATCAAGGAAATCGCCGAGGGCCGGGAATGGGGTTCCGTCGATGGAATCTCTTTCCGTAACGACGCCGGCGACATCGTCCACAACAAGGATCGCGCGATCCTGGCGGATATGGACCAGCTTCCGTTTGTTACTGACGTGTATAAGCGCGACCTACGGATCGAGGACTACTTCATCGGGTATCTGATGCACCCGTATGTGTCGCTGTACACCGGGCGCGGCTGCAAATCCCATTGCACCTTCTGCCTGTGGCCGCAGACCGTTGGCGGCCACAACTACCGCGTC
Source organism: Rhodopila sp. (assembly GCA_025355085.1). Taxonomy (GTDB): domain Bacteria; phylum Pseudomonadota; class Alphaproteobacteria; order Acetobacterales; family Acetobacteraceae; genus Rhodopila. Next base: position 2,221 of record JANXLQ010000206.1, on the reverse strand, counting down.
CGCTCGCCGGAGCATGTCGCCGAGGAAATCCGTCAGGCCAAGAAGATGTGGCCGCAGGTGAAGGAGTTCTTCTTCGACGACGACACGTTCACGGATAACCTGCCGCGCGCCGAAGCAATCGCCATAGAGCTGGGTAAAATGGGCGTCGTATGGTCGTGCAACGCCAAGGCGAACGTGCCGCGCAAGACGCTGGAGGTTCTGAAGGCCAACGGCCTGCGCCTGCTGCTGGTCGGCTACGAAAGCGGCAATCAGCAGATCCTGCACAACATCAAAAAGGGCATGCGGATCGAAACGGCGCGCAAGTTCACTCAGGATTGCCACGATCTCGGGATCAAGATCCACGGGACGTTCATTCTTGGCCTGCCGGGTGAGACCAAAGAAACGATCGAGGAAACCATCAAATTCGCCACGGATATCAACCCGCACACCATCCAGGTGTCGCTGGCGGCGCCGTATCCCGGGACGTTCCTGTATAAGCAGGCGGTTGAGAACGGCTGGCTGGACCTGGACCACGCCGAACTGATCGACGACAGCGGCGTTCAGATCGCCCCCCTGCACTACCCGCATCTGTCGCACACGGAAATCTTCAACAACGTGGAGGTGTTCTACAAGCGGTTCTACTTCCGCGCACCGAAGATCGCCTCCATCGTCAATGAAATGGTCCGCAGCCCGCAAATGTTGAAGCGCCGCCTGCGCGAAGGGGTGGAGTTCTTCCAGTTCCTGCGGGAGCGTCGTCACGCGGCCTAGAACCGTGATCGTTTGAGGTTGCTTCCACCTCAGACGATCACGCGATCAAACCGGGCAAATGTTTTGACCGTTCGGCCCCTTCTCGTCAGGGTGCGCGAAGGCGCACCCTCATCGTCTTTACCTGTCTCAGGCGCCAAAAAACGTGGATGCCGGCCTTCGTCGGCAGAAACGGGAATGGCCCCCCGGAAGAATCGGCTTCAGCGATAAATGTTGGGACAAGGCTTGCCGGCTGCGTGCCGTACACTATTTGTTCTCCATGGTTGCACCGCCCCCCGGCTCGTTCGATCTCCCAGCACCAGCCCACTGGATATTTGCGCTCAGCGCCGATTCGCATCGCGCGACGGATATAATGCCTTCCTGGAATCGGGCGCTGCCCCTAGCCTGATCGCATGACACCCATCGACTTCATCGCCAAATGGACCGCCAGCACCCGGAATGAGCGGGCAGCCTGCCAGGAGCATTTCATCGATCTCTGCCGGCTTCTCGGCGAAGCCACCCCCGGCACCGATCCGACCGGCGAGAACTACGCCTTCGAGAAAGGCGCCACGAAATTCACCGGGGAAGGCGGCTGGGCCGACGTCTGGAAACGCGGCTGTTTCGCCTGGGAGTACAAGAAAAAGCGCGGCGACCTCAACGCCGCGCACCGGCAGCTTTTGATCTACGCCGGGCCGCTGGGCAATCCGCCGCTGCTGATCACGTCCGACATCGCGCGCATTATCATACGCACCAACTGGACCAACGCGGTCACCGAGACGCACGAAATCGCGCTCGCCGAACTGACCGACCCGCTGCGCCTGCAACTGCTGAAATGGGCGTTCTCCGATCCGGATAAGCTGCGGCCGACCCGCACCCGCCAGGGTCTGACCGAACAGGCCGCGACCGAGTTCGCCGAACTCGCTCGGCGCCTGCGTGATCGGGGGAACGATCCGCAAGAGGTGGCGCATTTCGTCAACCGGCTGGTGTTCTGCATGTTCGCCAACAACACCGGCTTGCTTCCCGAAGGACTGTTCGGCGCCATGCTGGCCATAGCCAAACGCCGCCCCGCGCGGTCGGCTGACTATACCGGCGAACTGTTCGGTGCGATGGCAAAGACCGGTGGAGAAATCGGCTACGTTGCGGTGCCGTGGTTTAACGGCGGGCTGTTTGAGGACGCGGCAACCCTGCCGTTGGATGTGAAGGACATCGATCTGCTGATCCGCCTAACCGAACTGAATTGGGGGGAGATCGATCCGTCGATTTTGGGAACGCTGTTCGAACGTGGGCTGGACCCCGACAAACGCAGCCAACTCGGAGCACACTATACCGACCGGGCCAAGATCGAGATGCTGATCGACCCGGTGATCCGCCGGCCGCTGCTGGCGGAATGGGCAGTGGTGCGCGGCCAGATCGAAACTGCCCTGGCCGGATCGGCGCGCCGGAAAGGCAGCGGCAAGGATGCGGCGCAGGCACTGTATCACGGGTTCCTGGAGCGATT
>JANXLQ010000131.1 GCA_025355085.1 Rhodopila sp. | reverse complement strand
GGGGCTACCGAACTGAGCGTGGCTGTGACCCGATCAATCGTGCCGCCGACGACCGCGAAGATGAAACGGGCCAAGCCGGTCGTGGCCGAGGTGAAGCCCGCATCGAACGAGAAAAAGCCGTTCGGCATGTCCTATGACGGCACCAGCCGGGCGGATTACATCAAGCTGATGATTTCCCGCGGCGCCCGATGAGCGAGATAACGTGGTGATTGAGACAGCGACGTGAGCTGGGTCACATTCGAGGTTGCCACCGGTGGCCGGGTTGTGGTGCAGCTTCGCCATGTTGTGGCCATTTACGATGAGCAGGGCGAGGTCAAGCTCTCGACCACAGCGGGCGGAGTCCATACGCTAAAGGATATCAGTGTCCAGCGCGCCGCCGCCGTGGTTTCGAAAGCCGAGGACGCGTCTGGCGTGCGTACCGAGCTATGACCACCTTCCAATCGTCACAGACGGGATACGCGTCGTTATGGCAGAGGCAATAATGGCAGACGCCGCTTATCGAATCGTCCACCGCGAAGATGGTAGTTTTGCGGTGGAGATCGTCAGGGCCGGCGCTTTGCCGCAAATGGCGGCCGGCTTTGCTACCGAGGCCGCGGCTGAGAGCTGGATCGCACAGGATCGGCGCTTACATGCGACCGCCGCACCGTTTGGGACACAGGCCAACCGGCGGTGGCGCGACGGGTAACGCGTGATGCGGCTTGGCTTAGACGTGGTTCACGCCGCCGCCTAATCGTTTGGCATTCTATTTGTCTGGCCGCCCATGCGTCTGGCATTATATCTGTCTGGCGTTGCGTCTTCGGAAACCGGGCTGATGGCCGGGCAGTCACTCTTGGCAAAATTGGGCGCATCGTCGCGATAGATACGTCCGAAAATTGCCCCCTCATATTTCAGTAGAGTTTTCTGGAGCGCATGTAGCTGCCTGTCGAAGCAGTGGCATAAGGGTCGTGTTCTCCCCGTCATCCTCAGCCACGATCATGTCGAACGGAAGGAGTGCGGTAGCTCGGCAGCAGTTCTCATTTTGATGTTCGCGGGCGCGATTGCCTTCGTCGTCATGGCGCGCCTTCGCGTATCATGACGACCAGGAACACAATCGCCGCTTTGCCAAAATGAGAACTGCTGTTCGCTCGGAACCGTCGCGCACAGTGTATTTTTGGAGCGCCAACCATGTGACGGACGCGGTTACCGCTGCCGAGCGCCGGCCGTCGGCGGGATTTGCGTTGACTGTCGAGGGAACGCTTCGACAAGCGTTGCCGAGGGGAACCCTGGCGGCCCGTGCTGTCTGATAAGGAATGGTGCTGTTGGAGGGGATTGAACTCTCGACCTCTCCCTTACCAAGGGAGTGCTCTACCACTGAGCTACAACAGCGCCGGGGGTAACTGGCGGGGCCGTTACCTACCCCGTCGGTTACCGGCGCGCAAGCCTGTTTAGTGCTGCATTCCCCAACGGCGCACAGTTCGGTTCTCAATGGTGCGGAACACCACGTTTTCTACCAGCAGGCCGATCATGATGATCGTCAGCAGGCCGGCGAAAACCTCGGGGATGTCGAGCTGATTCTTGCTCTCGAAGATGAACCAACCCAGGCCGCCTTTGCCGGAAGCCACGCCGAACACCAGTTCCGCGGCGATCAGGGTGCGCCAGGCGAAGGCCCAACCGATCTTCAAACCGGCCAGAATCGAGGGGAACGCCGCCGGAATCAAGATATTCAGCACCAGCGGCAGGCCGGACAGCCCGTAGTTCCGGCCAACCATCCGCAACGTCTGCGAGACACCGCGGAAACCGGCATGGGTGTTCAGCGCGACCGCCCACAGCACGGAATGCACCAGCACGAACACCAGGCTGCCGAGTCCCAACCCGAACCAGATCAACGCCAGCGGCAGCAGAGCGATCGCCGGCAGCGGGTTGAACATCGCCGTCATGGTTTCCAGGAAGTCCGTCCCGATTCGCGTGGTGATCGCCAGCACGGTCAGGATGGCGGCCAGCGCCACTCCGGTGCTGAACCCGATCGCCAGCACCTGCAACGACGCCCACGCTCGGTCTGGCAGCACGCCGGAGCTGACGCCCTGCCACCACGCCGTTATGGTCGCGGTGAACGTCGGGACCAGCAGCTCGTTGTCGAGGTGCCTCGCGTACAGTTCCCACAGGATAATCAGGACCACTATCAGGAAGATTTTGCGCAGCCAGACCTGATTGTAGAGGCGCTCGAACAGCGTTAGCGGCTTTTCGACGATTCCGAAGTCCTGTGCCCCGCGCGGGGTCTGGACAATTTCCGGCCGCAAAATCGTGTCAGACATGCTCATCTTCCTCTAACCGATCAGCGAACAGCATGCCGTGGATCCTTGCCTCCAGCGCCGCGACCGAGGCTCGATCGGCATCCGCCGGCAGACTGTTGAGTTCGGCCTTCACCTGACCGGGATGCGGCGACAACAGCAGGATGCGGTTGCCTATCTTCACCGCCTCGGGGATCGAGTGGGTCACAAACAGCACGGTGAATTTCGTTTCGTCCCACAGAGCCAGCAGTTCTTCCTGCATCTGGCGGCGCGTCAGGGCGTCGAGCGCGGCGAACGGTTCGTCCATCAACAGGATGTCCGGCTCCATCGCCATGCCGCGTGCAATGGCGACGCGCTGCTTCATGCCGCCCGACAAGGTGTGAGGATACGCATCGGCGAACCGTGTCAGATGTACCTTCTCAATATACTGCATGGCTTTTTCGCCGGCCGCCTTGCCCTTAAGCTTCCCGGATGTTTCCAACGCGAAGACGACGTTTTGGCGCACGGTCTTCCAGGGCAGAAGCTGATCGAACTCCTGAAACACCATCATCCGGTCAGGGCCCGGGCGGGTGACGAGCTGCCCCTTGAGGTGAATTTCCCCCTCGGTCGGGGCCATGTAGCCGCCCACGGCTTTCAACAGCGTCGATTTTCCGCAGCCGGATGGACCGAGGAGGATAAAGCGGTCGGATCGCAGGACGGAAAAGTCCACGCGATAGGTGGCGGTGACCAAATGGTCGCGGGTTTTATATTGCAGCGTGACACCGCGCACATCCAGCAACGGCGGTGATCTTTCGGTAGAATCGAGCATCCTGTTCCTCGGTGGTTCCGGGGTGGTTCCGGGGCGTTTGCGCGCCCGAGCGTTCTCGTTTTCCCCGGGAACCTCATACAGGCTTGCACGCCGCACGTCTTGTCCCCACGCTCGGGGCCAGCCGGGCCGAGCCAGCCAAGGTACCAGGAAGCCATTCACCCGATTGCCCCGATGCCCTTACGCCGACACGATATACCGCTCGATGGTCCGGTGCTTGAAGAACCACTGCCCATCGACTTTCACCAACCGGTCCGCGTACGCGCCACCCGACCCGATAATCGGCGCTCCGTTCGGCACATTCTCGATCAACGCCCAGTTGGACCGAGCGGTCGCGGTGCCGCCGTCCAGATCGATGACGATGTTGGTGGTTAGATGCACCCGCCGCGGCCGGGCACCCGTCGCGATGCTGTTGGCCTGCGCCACGATCCCTGCCCGCCCTGTCCCGGTCCCGAACGCTGTCTCCCAAACGCCATCCGGGGTGAACAGCGCGGCCATCTCCTCGAACTTATCGGCATCCAGCGCGAAACAGTAGCGGGCCAGCAATTCGCGGATTTCATCCTTGTCAGACATCGACGCTTCCTTCTTGCCGGTTTCCGGTATTCAGGGCGAAGATAGCGGCTTGGTCAATCCACGGCTGGAGCATGGGACAATGGACGCGATCACCACCGATCACCTGATCAGGGACGAGGCGGCTTTGACCGCGCTTTACGACGGATCCTCCGCTGGCGCGATCGCCAAGGAGATCGACCACATTCACCCGCATTACCGCGCAATGATCGAGGCATCGCCGTTCATGATCCTGGCCACCAGCGGGCCGGAGGGTTTGGATGCCTCCCCCCGTGGCGATCCGGCTGGTGCGTTCGTGCAGGTGCTGGACGACAAAACCGTGCTGATTCCAGACCGTCGAGGCAACAACCGGTTGGACAGTCTGCGCAATATCATTCGCGACGACCGGGTGGCGCTGCTGTTCCTGATCCCGGGTGTTGGCGAGACGCTTCGCATCAACGGCCGCGCATCGATTTCAGTCGATCCTGAGTTGCTCGGGCGTTTTCCCCTTAAGGGCACCCTGCCCCGCTCGGTCATCGTTGTCCGTGCCGAACGTGTCTATTTCCAGTGCCCCAAGGCGCTGGTCCGCTCCGAGCTGTGGAACCCGGACAAGCAGATCAGCCGAAAGTCACTGCCCAGCACCGGCACGATCCTGGCGGACATTACAGCCGGCAAGGTCGGCGGCGAGCAATACGACCGTGACTATCCCGAGCGGTTGCGGACGACGATCTATTGAGGTGGATGTGACGCCTCCGCTATGGTGATATCGATAACAAGGGAAACGACGACCATGAAGCCACGGCTGCTGCTGGCCTGCCTGACGACGACCGACGTGGTCGCCCGGGCGCGCGCCGAATTCGACGCGATCATCGCGGAAGGTCCGGACGATATGACGGTCGCCGAGGTGATCCAGGCCGCCCATGCGCATCGGGCCGAGGGGATCGTGTTTACCAACACGTTGCCGTTCAATGAAACGATGTTCACCAGCTTATCAGCCAGCGTCCGAGTCGGCGCCACATGCAGCGTCGGTTACGACCACATCGACGTTCCGGCCGCCCGGGCGCGCGGTCTTGCAGTGACCAACACGCCGGGGGTGCTGACGGAATGCACTGCCGACCACGGCATGATGCTGATGCTGGCGGCTGCTCGCCGAGGCGCCGAATACGACCGGATCATGCGCAAGGGCTGGGGCTACCGCATCGGACAGGGGGATCTGCTGGGCGTTCGCGTCACCGGCAAGCGCGTCGGCATCCTCGGGATGGGCCGCATCGGCCGAGCGTTTGCGCAGCGGGCGCGTGGGTTCGACATGAAGGTGATGTATCATGGCCGCACACGGCTGCCGCCCGAACTGGAAATGGGCGCCGAGTATTTCTCCGACTTTCATGCGATGCTGCCGCACTGCGACTTCCTGTCGATCCATGCCCCCGGCAGTGCCGCGACCGACAAGATGATCGATGCAAAGGCGTTTTCGTTAATGCCGGACGGTGCGGTTTTGGTTAATGTCTCCCGCGGCACCCTGATCGATGAAGACGCCATGCTGGACGCACTCAAATCCGGCAAACTGTTTGCCGCCGGCCTTGACGTGTTTCGGGAGGAGCCAGCCTTCGACAAGCGTTTTGCGGAACTGGAAAACGTCGTGCTGTCACCGCATGTCGGCAGCGCATCGAAGGAAACCCGCGACGCGATGGGTTTCCGGGCATTGGACAATATCGCCGCTGTATTGGCTGGCAAACCCGCCATCGACCCGCTCTGGAAGGACTGACATGTCGCGCCCGGTCTTGTTCGTTACCCGTCGTCTGCCCGCATCTATCGAAGCGCAGGCGGAACAGGATTTTGAGGCGCGATTGACGCCGTCCGATATTGCGATTTCGGATATGGCCGCACGGGCGGAGGGTGCGGACGCGGTGCTGTGCTGTCCCGGCGATGTGCTGGATGCGAAGGTTATCGCCGCGCTGCCGGCATCGGTGAAAGTTATCGGCACGTTCAGCGTCGGTTACGATCACATCGATGTCCTGGCAGCCAAGGCGCGCGGCATCGAAGTGTGCAATACGCCCGACGTGCTGAGCGTCGCCACCGCCGAATGCGCGATGCTGTTACTGATGGCGGCGGCGCGGCGGGCTGGTGAGGGGGAGCGTCTGGTTCGATCCGGTAAATGGAACGGTTGGGCGCCAACTCAGTTGCTGGGCACTCAGGTCTCCGGACGGCGGCTTGGAATCTTCGGCATGGGTCGTATCGGCCGCGAAATCGCCAGGATGGCACGCGGGTTCGACATGGAAATCCACTATCGCGACATGACCCGCCTGCCGCCGGCGTTGGAGCAAGGCGCGGTCTTCCATGATAATGACGATAGTTTCCTGCCGATATGCCAGTTCCTGTCTTTGAACGCCCCCGGAGGCGACGGCACACGCCACTGGCTCAGTAACGACCGGATTGCCAAACTGCCGTTGGGCGCGGTCGTGGTGAACGCGGCTCGCGGCACATTGGTGGACGATGCCGCGCTGATCGCAGCCCTGCGGAGTAGACAAATCGCTGCTGCCGGTCTGGATGTTTATAACGGGGAGCCTCGGCTTAATCCGGAATACCTTACGCTGGAGAACGTTGTTCTGCTGCCGCATCTGGGCAGTGCCACGACGGAGACGCGGGATGCGATGGGGCGGATCGTGCTGTCGGGGATCGCTGCAATCCTGGCCGGGAAGTCGCCGTCCAATCAGGTGGGGTGAGACCGGCCTTTGTTACTTTGGTTGCCACCGGCTGACCCGGCGGCAACGAAGCAGATTTTCACCACGGAGAATGGCTGAGTATCACAGAGGACCA
>JANXLQ010000121.1 GCA_025355085.1 Rhodopila sp. | reverse complement strand
CCGTGCAGGCGATGCTGGGGGATGTCGGCATCAGGGTAAAGTTCGATATGGTCGATGTGTCGCAATACACGCTGTTCCGCCGCCCGCCCCCGGGTCGCGGCGACGTGCTGATGGTGCGCTGGGGCGGCCGGCCCGACCCTTACAAACGTTTCAGGAAGGTGTTGGCGGCAAGGCAAACCCTTGGGGTCCCGCTGTGCCGGAGATCGATACATTGATCGATCGTATCCGCGCCCTGGTGCCAGCCGATCCCAAGCGCGGCGAGCTGGTTCACCAACTCGCCCGGATATCCACCGAACAGGTGGCGCATGTGACGCTGATGACGCGGTCCAACGTGTATGCCTATCGGCCGGGCTGCATCAGCAACCTGCCGGCCTATCTGCCCACCGGCAACGACCGCATCAATGACACCAGCGTCGGTATGGGCTGTAAGTAGCGGCATGAGCACACTGCTTTACCTACTTCGGCGCATTATCAGCACCATTCCCATTCTGGCCCTGGTGGGGCTGATCACGTTCCTGTTGATCCACCTGACGCCGGGCGATCCGGCGGCGGTGGTCGCTGGTGACAATGCCTCGCAGGAGGCGATAGAGGCGGCGCGTCATCGCCTCGGGCTCGATCAACCGTTCCTGGTGCAGTTCTGGCACTGGCTGCATGGCGTGATCACCGGCGATCTGGGGACGTCGTTCACCAGTGGCCGGCCGGTGTTGGCACTGATCTTCGACCGCCTGCCGATTACCCTGTCCCTAACCGCCGGCTCGACCCTGGTGGGCCTTGGAATAGCCGTCCCGCTGGGCGTTCTGGCGGCGATACGGCGTGGAACATGGATCGACCGCGTCACGATCTTTACGACATCGCTCGGCATCGCGGCACCCGAGTTCTTCATCGGCCTGATACTGGTTCTGGTGGTGGCGCTGAACTTCGGCTGGTTGCCGGCCACCGGATACATCCCGTTCGCCGATGACCCGCTGGAGTGGTTCCTGCGATTGGTATTGCCGTCGGTCACTCTCGGTGTTGGGGTGGCGGCCGAATTGGCGCGGCAGGTACGTGGCGCGATGATCGACGTGCTGTCCCGCGACTATATCCAGACCGCCCGGGCCAAAGGGCTTTCGGCGCTGTCGATCATCGTGAAGCACGGCCTGAAGAACGCCGCGATTCCGGTCGTCACGGTGCTGGGACTGCAAATCCGCCGCCTGCTGGGCGGCGCGGTGATCGTAGAGCAGATATTCGCCATGAACGGCGTCGGTTCGCTTGCCGTCCGGGCCGTATTCCTGCGCGACCTGCCGGTGCTGCTGGGTGTGGCGCTGATCACCGCTGTCGTCGTGCTGTTTGTCAACTTGCTGGTGGACATGTCCTACAGCTATTTCGATCCCAAGGTGCGACAGGCATGAGTGCCGCAACGGTTCCCTCCACCATAGCGCCAGTGGTCCTGGCGCCGCCGCCCAGCGGTTTCGTTCGCCGGTTTTGCCGCAATCGCACGGCCATGGTGTCGCTGTGCCTTCTTGTGCTGATCACGCTGGTCGCTGTGTTCGCACCCCTCCTGGCACCGCACGACCCGGCCCGCAGTTCCCTCCGCGCCATCATGAAACCACCCGGGATGCGGTATTTGCTCGGGTCGGACGACCTGGGACGAGACGTCCTGAGTCGCCTGATCTTCGCCAGCCGCTTGTCTCTGCTGGCCAGCGTGCAGGCGGTGTCCATCGCGCTGGCAATCGGTCTGCCGCTGGGGCTGATCAGCGGCTATGTCGGCGGCTGGGTCGATACCATCATCATGCGCCTGAACGATGCGCTTATGAGCTTCCCGGCGCTGATCCTGGCCGTGGTGATCGTTGGCCTGATGGGTCCCAGCCTGTCCAACGCCATGACTGCGATCGGTTTGGTTTACGCCCCCCGCATCATGCGCGTGGTGCGAGGCAGCACATTGTCGGTGCGGCAAGAGGTTTACATCACCGCCGCCCGCGCCACCGGCTGCGGCGACGCACGCATCATCCTGCGGCATGTGCTGCCCAATGTCACCGGCCCGCTGGTTGTCCAGGCCACCGTGCTGATGGGTCAGGCATTATTGGCGGAGGCCGGCCTAAGCTTCCTCGGATTGGGTGTGCAACCGCCCGAAGCGAGTTGGGGCGCGATCCTTGGCACCGCCTTCCCCTACATGGCGCAGTCGCCGGTTCCCACGATCGCCGCCGGCCTGGTCATTTCGGTAACGGTGCTTTGCTTCAATCTGATCGGCGACGGGATACGCGACTCCGTCGGTCGCATGCGCCGGTCGGGGGATTGAGAATGGATCATGCCAAAGAGCCGCTGTTGGAAATCCGCGACCTCGTGGTGCAGTTTCCCTCCCAATCGGGTTGGCTGACGGTCGTGGACCATGTGTCGTTCAGCGTCGGCCGCAACGACATTGTCTGCGTCGTCGGCGAGTCCGGCTCCGGCAAGAGCGTCACCATGCAGGCGGCGTTGGGGCTGGTGCAGCCGAAGGGCGGGCGCGTGACGTCCGGCAGCGTGAAGTTCGCCGGGCAGGAGCTGGTGGGGATGCCGAACCGCCAACTCAATCGCATTCGCGGCAACGATGTGGGGTTCATCTTTCAGGAGCCGATGACGAGCCTCAATCCGGCTTACACGGTGGGCGATCAAATCGCCGAGGTCGTGCGTCGCCATCGCGGCCTGTCGCGGCGGGATGCCTGGAAGCGGGCGATCGAGGTGTTGGATCGCGTCCATATCGCCTCCGCTGCCAGCCGGGCGGGCGACTACCCGCACCAGTTTTCCGGCGGCATGCGGCAACGCGTGATGATTGCCATGGCCATCGCCTGCGACCCCAGGCTGCTGATCGCGGATGAGCCGACCACGGCGCTGGACGTTACGATCCAGGCCCGCATCCTGCAGGTGCTGGAAGAACTGCAACGGGAGTCCGGCATGTCGGTGTTGTTCATCACCCATGACCTGGGCGTCGTCGCCGAGATCGCCCGCAGCGTGGTCGTGATGTATGGCGCCCAGGTCGTGGAAAACGCCCCGGTGGACGAATTGTTTCGCAGCCCGCGGCACCCGTACACCAATGGTTTGCTGGAGGCGATGCCTCAGGTCGCGCTGGATCGCGGGCAGGCCCCGGTTCCCATTCCGGGTGTGGTGGCGCAGGCGCACGCATGGCCGCAAGGCTGTCGCTTCCATCCGCGCTGCGGTTTTTGCGAGCCCTCGGTTTGCGCTTCGGCACCCGTTGCCCTGATCGCCGACGACCACGGCCTTGTTCGTTGCGCGCGTTCCAGCGACCTGCGGTTGGCCCTTGGCCAGGCGGCAACCGAGCGCTCGGTGTCAGCGGCATGACCGAACCCTGTCTTCAGGTTGACGACCTGCATGTGAAATACGATGTCGGATCGACCGGGTTCGGCCGGCGGCGCTGGCTGCACGCTGTGAACGGCGTTTCGTTGCGGATCGAACCGGGGGAAACCTTGGGGTTGGTCGGCGAGTCCGGCAGTGGGAAATCCACAATCGGCCTGGCAGTGCTGCGCCTGATCGAGCCTTTCTCCGGCCGGGTCCGGTTGGGTGGCGCCGATGTGACCGGCATTCCCCGTTCCGGCGTGCGGTCGTTGCGGCGTCGTATGCAGATGGTGTTCCAGGATCCGTATTCCTCGCTAAATCCATCGATGACGATCGAGCAGTTGCTGCAGGAGCCGTTGCAAATCCATACCGATTTGTCGCGGGGAGACCGTCAGGCGAAGGTGGCGCAAATTCTGGAAGCGGTAGGGCTGCACGCGGGCTATGCCGTGCGTTATCCGCATGAGTTTTCCGGCGGTCAGCGGCAGCGGGTCGCCATCGCCCGGGCAATGATCATCCGCCCGGAACTCGTGGTGTTGGATGAGCCGGTCAGTGCGTTGGACGTATCGACTCAGAGCCAGATTCTGAATTTGTTGAAGGCGATCCAGGATCAGTCCGGGTCGGCATTCCTGTTGGTGGCGCACGATCTCGCGGTAGTGCGGCTGATGAGCCCTCGTGTTGCGGTGATGTATTTGGGGGAGATCGTCGAGGAGGGACCGAGCGGCCGGGTTTATGACAATCCGGGACATCCGTATTCGGCTGCGCTGATCTCGGCGATACCGTTCCCAGATCCGGTGCGGCAACGGGCGTCAGGGCGGCTGATCCTGCGGGGTGAGCTACCGAGCCTGCTGGACCCACCGAGTGGGTGCCGGTTCCGGACGCGGTGTCCGTTCGCCATGGATATCTGTGCCGCCGAGGCTCCGCCGCGCGTGCCGATCGAGGGTGGGGGAGTCGCTGCCTGCCATCTGCATGCGCATGGACCCCGGCTTGCGGGCGGCTCGGTTCGGTCGCTGTTGACCGCTAGGGTTCTGTCGTGACGCTACGGTGAACCACGCCCGCAGCGATCGCCAATGCAGAGCGTGAGGCTTTGGCGGACTTGGCAGGGCGCTGAAAGCGACCCCACCTTGGTGTGCATCCGGAACATATCCGATTTTTTGTGAACCGCATGGATCTGTCTCCACTCTCGCAACACATCGCAGCGGAAGGTGCCATCGCATTGGCGATGCAAATGGTGCTGGAGCCACAGGCCAGTTGCGCCACGATTGACGCGGTCGAATGGGTTGATACCCCAACATTGGCGAGAGACCTTTCAGACAGTTATGGCTGCCTTGGACACAAAGATCAGCCGCAGCGGCCCCGGTCGGCAGGCGAATGAGAGCGAATGGCTGCAATATATTTCAATCCTTGTATCGCGGGTCACGAAATATCGATTATTTTATCTTTTTTATCCACATGCACCACACTACGCCGTTTTTTAATTCACGCAAACGTGAACTCCTGACCGCACGGCATTCCGTCACCGGATTGTTCTATTTTTGATATATTTTGAGAAACTCACTGAAATTAAAAAATACGTTAGTTTCCTTGCACCTCTGGAGGTGCTCGCGGTAGTTGGACTTGTGTTCAATCAGGAGATTTTGTTTCGAGAGTAGGGCATTGGATAACCAGGCATCGATCGAAACCGGTTACAAGGCAGCAGGCAACACTACATTGCAGACGAATCATTCATCTCGGCCCCCCAATCAACCATTTTCGTTTAAGAGTGAAATTATACGGGGCCTCCGTGGATATTAGTGTGGCGCAAAAGTGTGGGATCCGTCAGTGGATGCCCAAATACAAAAAGTGATCGAGCCTCACGAAGAGACCGTCTTCACCCAGCATGAAACAGATCGATTCGATCTAATTCAGAGTGAATATAAGAACATTCCCAACTACAGATGGAGAGCGAACAATGGCGACTATCCCAGGTGGCGCATACATAACGGACACCCATTCCGGAGAAGTAATTCACGGCACTGGTTTCGGTGATGATATATTTCTCCATTTTGCCCACGACAAGGTTTTTTCCGGCGACGGCAACGATCTGATCGTATCGACCGGCGGCCATGCGGAAATTCACGGCGGTTCTGGCCAAGATATCATCTTCACCTATGACGGTCATAACTTCGTCGATGGTGGTGCTGGTTCTGACATCATAACCGTTGGCGGCCACGACAACATTGTGTTTGGTGGCTCCGGCGACGATGTCATCTACGGCGGGAAGGGCGGTGACGTGCTGTTGGGCGGGTCCGGAAACGATGCTATCCACGCTGGATCAGGCAAGGAATTCCTTTCGGGCGGCGATGGCAACGACGTACTCTATGCCGGTCACGGCAACGACACGATGATTGGTGGCGCGGGGGACAATATGTTTGTCTTCGGCAGTGGCGGCGGCAAGAACGTCGTGGTTGATTTCCACGACGGTGACAGCCTTCTTATTGCCAAGAACATCAATGGCCTGCACGTTACGACCCCGCAGGACATCCTGGCTCACGTCACCGATGACAACGGCAACGCCGTTATCACTCTTGGGCACGAAACGATTACCTTGTTGAATATCAAAGCGGAAGACATTCACAACAATCCGGCCGGCTATTTCCACGTCCAATAATGACGCCTCCACCGCCCATCCGAAAGGTTGGGCGGTAGCCTTTCAAGCTGGCCGGAAACAGGAATTCTGATAAGATGATGCTCCGTATGATCGCGGCGGGTGCTACACGCCCCAGAGGAGTGATACTCGCCCCGGGCGTTGCGCTGATCGCGGTAAACAGCCCGGATCCCAGTGGCGCCGGTATCGGTATCTCTTTTCGCGGCACGGCCCTGCCTGCACCATACGGCTCGGTTGTCATCGAGACCGAACCGCATTGCCTTCAGATCGCTGCCGTCCGGTTGCCAACAGATCAAACGGACGACCACCCATTACTGATCGGAAGCGCCCGATCCGAGCATTTGCCGTTATATTTATCTGAGTTGGGTGCCGATCCGCTTTCGATTGTCGCCGACCTCGATATAGCAGCGCGATGGCGTCTGCTCGAATTTCTTCTGAATTTCTGCTGCGCGGCTTTCCGCCTGAAACAGTCGGGGTTTTTCGCTCAGGTCTGTATGCGCCTGGCGCTCGATTGCACGCGCAATGTCGGCATAGCAACGGTTGAAGCTCAGGTTCTGGCGGGACGCGTGCTTCTTAGTGGTATGAATGTGCCGCGAGGATCAACGCTCGCCATCATCGGACGCAATACCGTCACGCAGAGCAGCGTGCCGGTATTGCCAACCGGGCATTTGCAGATCCTGCCCCGGGTTCGGTCGGGCGACCTGATCATTGCGTCCGGCCCCGATCCGATTGCCTGGACGGTTGATGAGCCAACCAGCGTGCCGCACGTCCTATCCCTATCGGACAAGGGGCGCTTCCCGGCCGCCCCTGCGCGTTCGGCATGCAGGCAGGCGCTTGGCCGCGGCCATCGAATCGGCCCGGCGACCCAACTGCTGCGCGAAATGGACCTTCTGTTCCCGTCTCCCGCACGGAAGCTGGACGATCCGTCGCAGCCGATCGGTGGGGAAGTCGAACTAGCGATACCCGACAGCGATGGCGGCATGTTCTTGTCAGGATGGCTACGCGATCCACTGGGCATGATCGATGAAATGGGCCTTGCGACTGACTCCGGCCGCATCCTTCTGACGGCCGGCTGTGTCGAGCGTCTGCATCGGCCTGACATCGCCAAGCGATTTGCCGCCGCCACGCACCGCGGGACCGACGCCCGGCAGGGTTTCGTCGCTTATGTTTCAGACTTGCCGGGTAGCTACACGGTGCAGCCACATCTGTCACTGCAACTCCGATCCGGCTCGCGTATCGAACTCACGCCCGTTCCATGCTCCCTCGGACACGCCGCCGCCCGTGATACCGTCCTTGGCTGCGTGCCGCCCGGCCAGATCACGCCGGCCATGATGCAGCGCTGCATCGCACCGGCCGCGGCACGCCTGCACCGGTCGGCGATGCAGACGCGGGACGCGGTTGACGTGATTTACATCGGCCGGCCTTTGGCCAAACCGGTTGCTTCCATCCTAATTCCGCTCTACCGCAATCTCGGGTTTATTCGTTTCCAGCTCATGGCGCTTGCCGAGGATCCCGACAGTTGCCAATCCCAGATCATCTTCGTACTGGACAGCCCCGAGCAGCGAAATGAGGTGGAGCATCTGCTCCGTGGGCTGTTCCGGCTGACAGACCTGCCGGTCAGCCTTGTCGTGATGCCGCGCAATCTTGGTTACGCCGCGGCGAATAATGCAGGCGCGCGGGAAGCAACCGCGCCCATTCTGCTACTACTCAACTCCGACGTCGTTCCGACTGCGCCAGGCTGGTTCGGCATGCTGATGGAGCCTTTCGCCCGCACGTCGGTTGGCGCCACCGGACCCAAGCTGTTGTTCGAAGATGGGTCCATCCAGCACGCCGGTCTGCATTTCGAATGCGACGAGGACGGCATTTGGTTTAACCGGCATTATCACAAGGGCATGCCGCGTTATTGGCCTGATGCACAATTGCGTCGCGACGTGCCCGGCGTGACGGGTGCGGCACTTGCAATCCGGCGGAAACTATTCGAGCGGATCGGCGGCGTGTGCGAGGATTATATCATAGGAGACTATGAGGACTCCGATCTCTGTCTGCGCATTCGTGCAGCCGGTTCGACAATCACCTACGTTCCTGAGGCAGAACTGTTTCACTTTGAACGACGTTCGATCGGTCTGCACTCGGGGTACACCCGGACCCACGCCGCCCTCTACAATCGCCTACTGCATCACGATCGGTGGGACAGCACGATCACCGCCTTGATGACCGAACCATCCCCGCTCCGGAGGAGACGGGCATGATGGATGCAGGGGAGCTCCAGTGGCTCGAATCGCATCTGTCGCGCAACCGGTTTCTCCCGGCCCCGCCGGCAGAACTCACATTTTGCGGGGATGGCGATTACCGGGCGATCGGCGCCGAGTTTCTTGGCCATTTCATACGCCTGGGGGATTTGCGGCCGGAAGAGCGGGTACTTGATATCGGCTGTGGCATCGGCCGGATGGCGGTACCGCTGACGCAGTATTTGTCGGAAAAAGGTAGCTATACGGGCGTAGATATCGTTAAGACCGGGATTGATTGGTGCGACCGGAACATCTCGGCCAAATACCCAAACTTCCAGTTCCAACATCTTGATTTCCATCACCCGCTTTACAATCCCGAGGGCGGGTCGAATGCAGCCCAGATACGATTTCCATTTCCCGACGGTTCGTTCGATTTCATTTGCCTGGCATCGGTCATTACGCATATTGAAGCAGCCGTCTTGTTGAATTACGCGCGTGAGATATCCCGCCTGCTGGCACCAGGCGGGCGTTGCTTCGCGACGGCGTTTTTGATGAACCCGCCCGCGCGGGATGCGTTGCGGCGCGGACAGGCGCGGATAGTGATCGATCCGGAAGGAGAAGGACCAGAATTTCATGCCGATCCAGCCGCGCCAATGGCCGCGGTTGCTTTCGATGAGGATTTTCTACTCGAAAAATTCCTTCGCTTCGGACGAAAGCGGCGTCGTGCGCCGATTTATGGCTGCTGGAGCGGACGTCCAAGCGCGGTCTTTCAAGACATTTGTATATTCGAATAGGACACCAGCCCGTTGCGGATCCTTTACCTCTGCCATTCGCATCCCGATCTCCAGGCCGGCGGCACGGAGATATTCTCGCTCGATCTGTTTCGTGAGCTTCGGTCACGCGACGGGATCACGGGCGCCTACCTCGCGGGCACGTCTTCCGGACAGCGCTCCGTTGCGCCGGGAACGGCGTTCCAGGCCACGGGCAATGCATCTGACGAACTACTGCTCTGGACCGCTGGGTTCGATAGTTTTTATCTGTCACAGACCGACCTGCACGGTGTCGTGCCGGAATTTGCATCGCTCTTGCGCAAAATTCAGCCCGATGTGGTCCATATCCACCACACATTGCAACTTGGCGTAGAGCTTCTGCCGCTGATCCGGCGCGTGCTGCCAGCCGCGCAGATCGTGATGACGCTGCACGACTATTATGCTATCTGCGCGAATGACGGACAGATGCAGACCACTGTCGGCCTGCCGTGTTCCGCCGCATCGATCGATGCCTGCCATCGTTGCTTTCCCGAACGTCCGGCGACTGATTTCCGTCTGCGGGAGTTGCAGATTCGGGGTGCCTTGCGGGCAGTGGATAGATTCATATCGCCAAGCCACTTCTTGCGGGAGCGGTTTATCGAGTGGGGCATCGCGCCGAACCAGATCGAGGTGATCCGCAATGGGCTTCCTGCCCGCCCCGGCATCCCGGCGAGACAAACCCCGGATGGCCGCCGCGACCGGTTCGGTTTCTTCGGGCATATAAACCGGTTCAAGGGCGCAACGGTGGCGCTCGACGCTTCCGCGCGGCTGAGCCGGACCGATGTCACGCATCAGGTCAGTCTGCACGGCAGTTCGGCGTATCAGGCGCAGGACACGCTGGATGCTTTCGCGCGATCGCTCAACGCCGCACCAGACGCGGTTCATTACGGTGCCTATGCTCGGGATGAGCAGGCAAGGCTGATCGCGGAAGTGGACTGGGTGATCGTGCCGTCCGTGTGGTGGGAAAACGCGCCGCTTGTGATCCAGGAGGCATTTTCACATGGCCGCCCGGTGATCTGCAGCAATGTGGGCGGCATGGCGGAAGCAGTGGGCAACGGAATTAATGGGCTTCATTTCGCCCGTGGCGATGCGCGGTCGCTGGCGCAGACGATGCGGCAGGCGATCGAGCAGCCGGGACTTTGGCAGCGGCTACGGGATGGAATTGGACCGATCCGAACCATTCAGGATGCCGCGGACGAGCATCTCTCCCTCTACTCCAGTCTGAGGTCCGCGACGCATACGCCGCGATGGAGCGCAGCATGAACGCCGTTACATCCACCGTAACCGAACGGCCGGTCGATACTTCGCAGCTTGGCGAAATCTCGGTCGCATGGCAGATCATGCCTGAAACGCTAATGGTACTTGGCTGGCAGCATGAACCGCCGGCTGCGGAAGGTACCGTCATGCATCAAAAGCCGCGTGCGCAACGGGGGCGCTTCCGCGCGATGTCATGGCCGGTCAAGGGGGACGGTGCCAGCGCACACCACTTTATCGCCGCGCTGCAATTGCCGGCGGGAGAAGCGGTGCGGGCTGGCGAAACATTGCTGCTAACGGGTCAGGGCGAACCGGCCGGTGTTCTGGCCTGCTTGCCGGCGCGGTTTTTGGACACATCGGCGTTCGGTGTGGAACTCGCTCGTTTGGCGGGGGAAAATGCAATAGCGATTACCCGTTTTTTACTGAAAATGTTCGCGCCGCCGGCAACGCGCGGGAACGCCGACGTCCGTGCCATGCTGTTTGCGTTCCTGGAACGGGCTTCGACCCCCGAAGGCTGCATAGAAATGGTTGGTGCGGTCGAAGATCACTGTGTCATCCTGCAAGGATGGGGCACACCGCCACCGCCCGACTGCGAAGTCGTTCTGATCGGTGCCGCGATAGAGCGCTGCATGCCGCGCCTGGCCATTTTTTCCCGGCCGGATATGCGGGGCAATGCAACAGGCCAGGTCATCGTCCTGCCAGCCACGGCGGTCCGTGACGCGGCGCAGATCGAGGCCTTCGTCTTGCTGGACCGCAGGGGCCTGCGCTGGCGCCCGATGATCAAGCAACGTTCCCTGCTGTCGCCGCAAGACACGGTAAGTCACCTTCGGGGCGTGCTGCCGAAGCTTCAATGCGATGCGGACACGCGGGCCATTTTGCAAGGCAGCCTACGCCCCGGGTTCGACGGGCGGTTCACGCTCTACGATGCCGGCCACCCGGTTCGTATCGCAGTGGACCTCGCAGTCGCGGCACCAGGAGCCGGGACCTACCTGACCGGTTGGCTCTATGACCCGGCCTCAGTCGTGGCCGAAGTCCAACTTCGCGGCTCGCGCGGCGGCCAGGTCCGGTTGGACGGTAATTGGACCCGCATTGTGCGAGAAGACGTTACGGATGCTTTCTTCAAGGATTCCGCCCTGCCGAGGGCGGATGAGGGTCACCATCGGCATGGCTTCGCGGTTCATGCCCGTGACATCGGCGCGCCCTCGGACGGCGAATCGTTGTATCTCGATGTCTCCTTCCGCGACGGACGCTGCGGGTTCGTTCCACTGAGTATCAATGCCGCCGGAGATGTTGCGACGCGAAACCGGCTTCTGGCGAGCGTTGACTTGCACAAGCAGTCGGCCATGCAGGTCATCGAAGGTCATTTGGCGCCGTTTCTCGCTTGCTGGACGACGGATGAAGCCAAGCTCCAGCCGGCGGTTGTTGCGCCCGTGCCGGAGTCATGGTCCACCGCAATCGTCGTTCCATTGCCCGATGCAATGCCGCCGCGCGCCGTGCTGTCCCAATTCCTGCGCGATCCGCTGGTCCGCGGTGAGGGCGTGGTGTTTGTGTTTGGCGAGAACTGGGCCGGCGCTGCTGTGGAATCCCTCCGGACCCTGGCGGCGTTCTACGGGGTCCCGCCGGCCCTGTTGCGGATCGAAGGGACGATTACAGCGGCGGCGGCGCTTGCGGCCGTGGTGTTGGTAGCACCCGGGGCGAAAACCCTGCTGCTGCTCGGTTCAGGCACCGTCGGTCGCTCCCCTGGATGGCGGCCGGCGCTTCATGCGGCGTTGCAGGCAACTGTCGGCATGGCATGCGTGTCGCCGACCGTCGTGTACGAAGACGAATCGATCCGGTATTGCGGAACCGATGCGATCGAAAAGTTGGATGTAACACCGTATGTGCATATCCGCCGCCGGCTTGCCGGAATGCCCGCCAGCCTGATCGCCGCCGTCGAGCCGCAGCCAAGTGTTACTGCAAGCCTCGCCTGCTGCCTGATACCGCGTGATGCCATCCGGCTTCTTGGTTCAGGTCTCGGCCTGGCAACCACCCCGTCCATGCAAGAGGCGGACCTGTTTCTTCGGCTGCTGCGAAACGGGGTGAGGTCGATTTGGACGCCGGCGGCACAGGTCTATGCGGCAGATCGGCCCCCAACAGATGTGTCTGAAAACGCCGGACGTGTCGGACGCCTGATCGACGGCTGGTGCCTGCGCGCGCGCCTCGAAGCGGAGCTTTGAATACCATGCGCATTCTGATCGTATCCCACGGGCACCCGGCTTTTTCGATCGGCGGGGCCGAAGTGGCGTCTCATAACCTGTTCCGGGCACTCGGTGCGATGGACGGAATTGAGGCGTTCTACCTGGCCAAGGCGCCGGCCGCTCTGCCGCGTCATGCCGACACGCCACTGATGAGCCTTCGCCAGGGAGAGCGGGAGACGTTCCTCCACACCGAAGCGTGGGATCAGTTCTGGGTGTCGAACGGCGGCATCGCCGACCTCCAGGGCGCCTTCGCGGACTATCTTCGGCATGTCCGGCCTGACGTGGTGCATTTTCATCATGTGATCGGGCTGGGCGTGGAAGCCATCATACAGGTCCGCAGCGTATTGCCGGACGCCGTGATCGTTATTACTTTTCACGAATATCTTTCGATCTGCCTCAACCACGGGCAGATGGTGAAAACATCGCGCAACACCCTGTGCCGCGGCGCGTCTCCAGCCGAATGTGCCGGCTGTTTCCCGCAATACAGTCCCGGGCTGATCTTCCAGCGAGAGATGTTTTTGAAAGATCATCTTCTGGTCGCCGATGCGTTTGTCTCACCGAGCCATTTCCTGATTGACCGGTACAAAGCGTGGGGCCTCCCGAGCGAGCGGTTTACGATGATCGATAATGGGCTGGCACCACAGGCAGTAGCCCCGGCACGCAAAATCGCGCCTGAAGGAAGACGCGGCCGCTTTGGGTTTTTCGGTCAGATTTCTGAGTTCAAGGGGCTTCACATTCTACTCGAAGCCGTTGCCTCCATCGACGAAACCGTTTGGGGCAATGACGCGACGCTGTCTATCTTCGGGGGAAACCTGGAGAACCAGCCGCCGGTCTTCCGTGCAAAGTTTGAACAATTGATTGAACGCGCCGGCCGCCGAGCCCGGTTCTTCGGTAGTTACCGCCCGGAGGAGCTGCCGCGTTTGATGGAGCAGGTGGATTGGCTCGTCATGCCGTCGATCTGGTGGGAGAACAGTCCCGTTGTGATCCAGGAAAGTTTCCTGCACGGGCGCCCGCCAATCGTCGGCGATATCGGCGGGATGGCGGAGAAGGTTCGGAATGGTGTCGATGGCCTGCATTTCCGGGCCGGAAGCCGGGAAGATCTCGCGGATCGCCTGACCGAGGCGCTTACCGATAAGGGCCTCTGGCAACGTCTCCGCGACAAGGCGCCGAAAACGCTCGATCTTACCGGGTTGGCGGATCGGCACCTCAACCTGTATCGCGAGATTATCGCTGGCCGCCAGGCGCCAACCAAGCAGCGGCTTGCACGTCCCGGCCGCCGCAAATCCGCCTGAAAGAAAGGACAACGTTTATGACAAAGATCCTGGTAATCAGCCCGTCGGGCGAAGTGTACGACCACGATTGCGTGCGCTGGTACAGCCATCTGAGCTTTGCTAAAGCACCGGACCACTATCACAATATAGGCGACGCTTTTGTCTATGACAGCTCGTTGAAATTGCTAAATTACAAGGCTCTGGATGGGATCAACATTCGCAATCCATCCGATGCAGACGTAGAACGATACAATAGCGAATATAGCTTCGCGGTTCTTCGCGGTTCGAACTATCTGCATCCAGAAATGGACTGGGAGAACGCGCCATCCGTGCTCAGCCGGTTGCGCATCCCGATCGTCGCCTTCGGCATCGGTGCGCAGGCGCCTGCCACGGGCAAGTTGGAACTGACCCGGGATGCCCGGCGCGTGCTGGACTGTATTGCCGAGCGATGCGTGTCGTTCGGGGTCCGAGGTTCCTATACCGCCGATGTGCTGTGGTCGCTTGGGATACGCAACACCAGGATCATCGGCTGCCCAACCATTTTTCGCAAGAACGACCCGACACTGCGGATCGATCTTCCGCCGCTCGATCAGGTGCGGCGTGTTGGCTTTACGCTGCGGCGCGAGGTCAGTCATGACTATGCCACCGATATTCGCCGCTACCTCGCCCTGCAGCGCGACACGATCCTTGAACTGTCCGGC
This sequence comes from Rhodopila sp., assembly GCA_025355085.1. GTDB lineage: Bacteria > Pseudomonadota > Alphaproteobacteria > Acetobacterales > Acetobacteraceae > Rhodopila. The sequence continues at coordinate 11,835 of JANXLQ010000121.1, read as the reverse complement.
CGCTTCGACCTGCACGTGGTGGCCCAGGGCGAGGTGGAGGAAAAGAAAGTGTTGTGGGGCGCGACCGAAGAGCGTGAATCCGCGATTCGTCAGCTTCGCAAGGAGGGGTGGCTGCGCGGTGACGGCGATCCGATGGAGACGCTTTATCGTTCGCGCCTGTTCTATGCCGACGCAGTAAGCGAGTTCGAGCAATTCGTCCGCACCAAGGACCTGGTGCTCGGGTATCGGCTGCACGGAAACCTGATGAGCCTCGCGAATCGTATCCCCTCGGTCTATTTCACTTACGACAGCCGCACGACGGAGTTCGTGGATACCTTCCAGATACCCAGCTTCAACGTGTTCGGCGGCCAGGCATTCCGGCTGGAGGACTACTGGGATCAGGATATGTTCGAAAAATTCAATCGCGCCTATTATCAGCATTACCGGGACACCAGACTGTTCCTTAGTGAAAACAAAATTCCGCATAAGATGGTCGATGAAGCTGTCGCGACAGCGCGCGCGCCGAGGTTGGCCGCATGAGCACGGTCACCAACATCCGTACCGGGGCCACCGCATTGCCAGACGTCGCCGGTTATGTCGAAGCAATAACAGGGGATCGAATCCTCGGCTGGGCCTGGGCGCCCGGCACGCCGGAGCTTCGCACGGCGATTGAGCTTCGGTTCGGAGATACCGTGGTTGCCTGCACCGTCGCGGACCTTCCACGGCCGGATCTGGCAAGCAACGGCATCGGTGATGGCCGCCATGCCTACGATATCGCGATACCCACGGAGTTTCGTTCCAGAGTCGCTGAATTGCGCATCTTCGCTCGGGCGGGCGATGGCGAGGCGACGCCGATCGGTGTTCCCCCGGCGGCGGACGGCCTTTTGGATCAGGTAACAAAACTTTTGCGTGGCGTAGATATGCTGCTCAACTCGCAGCGGGTGATTCACCGGAATCTGCAAGCGGCGCTGACCGAAAAAGCCGCCGGACCGGGCCAGGAGCCAACAGCGGCAGTTCTGGCACGAATGGCCGAAATGCAGACGGAAACCGCCGAACAGCTTTCGACAGTCGAGCGGTTTGTAGTGCGACTGGATGAGCAGTTGTCCAGGCTATCGCCGGTCGCGGCGCAATCAACGTCCGGCTTCCCCCGGGCAGCGATGTGGGCGCTCGGAATAGCCGGAACGGCGCTCGCGATGTCGATCGCCGGCCTCTTGCGATCGCTTGGCGGCTAAGTGGCCGAAGGGAAACAGGTCATGCCGGGCGCGAATGGTTCAGTCAGCGGTGAAGGTGCGGCGGTCTTCACCGCGCTGCGACGGCAGGCAATCCGTGGCGCGCTCGGCGTGGCGACGATTAGTTTCGCATGCAACATCGGCGCCCTCGCGGTGCCGCTCTACAATATGGAAATCTTCAACCGTGTGATGACGACACATAACATGCGCACACTCGCGGGCATCTCGGTTGGGCTCGCGATATGTGTGCTGTTCTTCGTCATCCTCGATCATCTCCGCGCCGCTGCGATGGCCGCGTTGGGCGACCGTTTCGCGCGCAGTGTGTCCCCGGCACTTCTGCGGGCTGCGTCAATCGCCGGCACGCGCGCCGCCAATCCGATGCAGGCGATCCGGGATGCCGAGACACTTCGGCAGTTCATCGGCAGTCCGTCGCTGACGGCGCCGTTCGACCTTGTTTGGTCTCCGGTCCTGCTGATTGTTCTTTTCGCGATGGGATGGGGCTACGCGGTCCTTGCCGCCGCGTTCATTGTCATCCTCGCCGGGCTGAACCTGCTGGGCGACGCCGTTGCGCGACGGCCGATGATGGAAGCGAACGAAGCCACGGTTGACGGCTTTCGCGATGTCGCTGGTGCCACTCGAGGCGCGGAGGCGGTGATCGCGATGGGGATGCTGCCCACATTGGCCCGAAGGTGGGAACGCGCGCAGAACGAGGCACTGTCGGCGGGAACCAAAGCCTTGCTGCGCACCCGGACGGTTACGGCGATGACACGCACGCTGCGCAGCGCGATGACCGGCGCCATGGTGGCGATCGGCCTGGTGATGGTGCTGAACGGCTATGCCTCGGCGGGCACGCTGGTCGCCGGCAACATGATCCTGGCCCGTATCCTGATGCCGTTCGAGCAATTCGGCAGCACGCTGCGCGTGTGGGCCGAGGCCGGTGCCGCCTGGCGCCGGGTCAGGCTGATGCTGCTGGAGGTGACGCCGGCACGCTACACGCACGCCTTGCCCCGGCCTGAAGGGCACCTGGTGGTGGAGCGCCTGGCATTTATGCCGCCGGGCGCGGATCGTCCCGTGCTGCGTGGCATTTCCTTCGAAGTCGCGCCCGGCGAGATCATGGGCATCATCGGCCCGTCGGCCTCCGGTAAATCCACGCTGATGAAGTTGCTGCTTGGCGCAGCCGAACCCAGCGGTGGCGGCGTATTTCTCGACGGGCACAACACGTATCTGTGGAATCGTGAGGATATCGCCCGTCACATCGGCTACGTGCCGCAGTCCGCTGTTCTCACCGACGGGACGGTCGCCGAGAATATCGCGCGCGGTGGAGTGCCGGACTTCGATGCGGTCCTGTCTGCGGCAAAGCGAGCCGGCGTACATACCGCGATCGCCGCCTTGCCACACGGCTATGCCACACGCATCGCGGGCAGCGGGTTCACGATGTCCGCTGGACAGCGGCAGCGGGTGGCTTTGGCACGGGCGCTTTATGGGTCGCCGCGCCTGCTCATTCTCGATGAACCGAATGCGTTTCTTGACAAGGACGGTGAGGCAATGCTGGCCGGACTGCTGACCCGGCTTCGAGCCGAGAAGATCGGTGTCCTGATATCGACCCATCGGCCATCGGTGGTTCGCAATGTGGACAAGTTGCTGGTGCTGCGCGAGGGGACGATAGAGCATTTCGGCCCGAGCGAGGAGGTCCTGCGTGCAATGGGCGGACCACAAATCCGCATGGTCCGGGCTGCCGGCAAAGTGGCGGCGTCATGAGCGGACATCACGCCCTGGCGCTCCATTGTGCCCGAAATGTGGTGTGGCTGGGTTTCGGTTTGGCGCTGTTTCTGACGCTGTTCATCAATGTCGCGGTCATGGTGGTGCCGATCTACGACATGCAGCTTTACGACCGTGTGCTGCTCAGCCGGAACATGAGCACCGTCGTCATGCTCTCCATCGCCTGCGGTGGTGGGCTGGTGATCTATTGCCTGTTGGACTACCTGCGTTCCGCGACATTCGTCATCATCGCAGACCACGTCGGCCACGCCCTGAGCGTGCCGGTGTTGGAGGCGGCAGTGCGACGCGGATTGGAGGGCGACAGTTCTGCCGGCGCCGAGGCGTTGCGGGACTTGAATGAAATACGATCGTTTCTGTCCTCTGGTGTCGTTGCCACGCCGCTCGATGCACTGTGCGCGCCGCTGCTGCTGGCGGTCATGTTCATGCTGCATCCGGCGTTCGGTTGGCTTGGACTGGGCGGAATCTCCATTCTGACCATCGTCGGTATCGTCAACGACCTGTTGGTCCGTCCGGCGATTACGGCGGCGGCTGAACAACGTTCGCGTGCCGGCAATCAACTTGCCTCCGGACTGTCCGAACCGGATCTGATCGAGGGCCTTGGCATGTTCCCCGCACTGGCACGGCGATGGGCTGGGCGGCACGCTGAGGCGATGGAACGGATGCGGGACGCCGGTGAGCGGTCACAGCGGGTTGCCGCGATCGGCAAGATCGCCCGTTTGTCACTACAGGCTGGCGTTATGGCGATGGGTGCCGTGCTGATCATCTCACGCCAGGCCTCGGCTGGTAGTCTGATGGGGGCGAACCTGCTGCTGGCGAAGGTGCTGGCTCCATTCGATTCGTTGGTTTCAAGTTGGCGGCGGTGGATCGAGGCTGGTGCTGCCTGGAAACGCATAACGATCTTGTTGGCAACTGCCGGCGATGACGTAGCGGTCGATCTACGCGGGGCGGCCGAACTTGGCGGGGCGGTTTCGACAGTCGGCCTGGTTCTGGACGGGGTTGGTTTCGACGCGCCGAACACGGGCACCGCTTTGCTGCGCGACATCAGCGTGGAATTGTTGCCCGGCACGGCGACGGCGCTGATTGGGCCGAACGGCGCCGGAAAATCGACGCTGATGCGTCTGCTGGTAGGCGTACTGCCGGCAACGCATGGCAGCATTCGGTTGGACGGCACGCCTATCGCTTCAGGAGACCGAGCGCGGATCGGGTATCTACCGCAGGGGATCCACTTGCTCGACGGTAGCATTTCGGAAAACGTGTCACGGTTCGAAATGGCCCCGGCCGAGGCCGTAATCAGCGCCGCTCAGGCCGCCAACGTGCATGAAATCATCGGCCGGCTTCGGAACGGCTATGACACCCGTATTGGCAGGGCTGTCGCCTCGCTGTCCGGCGGGCAGCGGCAAAGGATCGCCCTTGCGCGTGCCTTGTTCGGTTGCCCGCGCCTGCTGGTGCTCGATGAGCCCGACGCCAGCCTGGATCAGGAGGGCGAAGAGGCGCTGCTGCGGGCCATCGATGCCGCACGCGCTGCCGGGGCGATAATCGTTGTTGCGACGCATCGGCCGAGGTTGCTGGCACACATGGATTACACGCTGACCCTGCGCGACGGGCGCGTTGAGGAATTTGGCCCTCGTGCGGAGGTCCAGTCCGTGCATGCCGCCACGAAACGCCCAGTCATGGCACGGGAGCAAAATTAATGGTCGCTATACCTGACGCACAGCTTGGGCAGGACGCCTGGCCGGTTCCGTCCCTGCGCCGCATAGCAATCGCCAGCGCGCTGACGGTGGCTGTTGGCTTTGGCGGGCTTGGGATATGGGCCGCACTGACCCCCCTGGATAGCGCGGTGTCGTCGCAAGGGCTGTTTGTCGCGGCGGGCAAGCGCAAGACGGTCACTCTGCAGGATGGGGGAATTCTGAAGCGGTTGCTCGTCAAAGAAGGCGATCACGTCACCGCCGGCCAGGTCTTGCTGCTGCTGGACGATGTGCAGCTTCGGTCCGCGATGAACCAGACCAAGGCATTGTATTGGGGTGCGGTCGCCAAGTCGGCACGCCTTATCGCGGAAACCCGGGACGAACGGGTGTTGGTCATGCCTGCCGATCTTCAGGGGGCGGCCGAGACCGATCCGACCGTTGCGTCCCTGATGCAGGCCGAACTCAATCTGTTCGGATCTCGTTGGGATACGTTCGACGGCAATGCGCGCATCGGTGGACGCAAGATCGAGCAATTGCAGTCGCAGACAGTGGCACTCCAGGCGCAAATCGTTTTCCTGAATACCCGCCTGACGCTTACAGAGGAACAAGGCCGCGCCACCGACTATCTTCTTAGCCAGCACCTGGAAATCAGGAGCAAGTCGCTTGAGCTGCGACGCGCCGTCGCAGAGCTTCAAGGCGCCGTCACAGATTCGGCCGGACGGTTGGCGGATGCCGGTCATACGATCGAGCAGACGAAGCTTGAGATGGCCAATTATGCCGAAACACGCCGATCCGATGCGTCGAGGGACCTGCAAGAGGCTCAGGCAGCGAAGGCCGACGCCGCGCAACGCCTGCAGGCTGCGGAGGACCTGCTGAACAAGCGACAGGTTGTTGCGCCGGAAGCCGGAACCGTGACCGACATCAAGTCCTTTACCCCCGGCAGTAGTATTACCCCGGGGCAACCGGTGCTGGATCTCGTGCCCGCCGACGAACGGCTGTTGATCGAAGCACCGGTTGCCCCGGCCGATATCGAGCATGTCCATGTCGGACAACGGGTGAACATCAGGCTGTCTGCCTACAAGGCGCATCGCGTTCCCTCGGTCGAGGGGCGTCTGGTTTATGTGGCGGCCGACCGGCAGCAGGATGCCCAAAACAATCCTGTTTTTTATGTGCGCGCCGAACTCGATCGCGACGCGCTCAAGCCGTTCCCGGGCGTGGCGATTTATCCGGGCATGCCGGCCGATATTCTGATCATCGGTGGCGAACGCACCGCGCTAAACTTCATCATTTCGCCCATCCTCGATGGCATGCGGCATGGCATGCGCGAAGAATAGATATGTCTCGATTTAATAAGGTCATAATCCGATGTCTAAACGATATCTTGTTACCGGCGGCGCGGGCTTCGTCGGCAGTCATGTTGTGCTGGCGCTTCTCGACCGGGGGCACGAAGTCGTCGTTTTTGATAATCTGTCCCTAGGGCACCGCGCGGCCGTTCCGGCAGCAGCCCTGCTCATCGAAGGCGATCTTGCCGACGCCAAGCAGGTGCATCAGGTGCTGGCGCAGGGGCCATGGGATGGAGTGCTGCACTTCGCTGCGATTTCCCTGGTCGGCGAGAGCATGAAGCAGCCATTTCGTTACCTGGCGGATAATCCGGGAAACGGCATCAGGTTGATCGAAGCCTGTATTCAGCATCGCGTGAAACGGTTCGTGCTGTCATCGACCGCGGCGGTGTTCGGCAATGCCGGCGGGGAGCCGCTTACGGAGCAGGCGGTCATCGATCCCGGCTCACCCTACGGCGAGAGCAAGCACATGATCGAACGAGCGTTGCGATGGGCGGACGAATGCTTCGATCTCCGTAGCGCGTGCCTGCGTTACTTCAACGCCGCCGGCGCGGATGCGAAGGGCCGGGCGGGCGAGGACCATAGCCCGGAGACCCATTTGATCCCGCTGGTTATCGATGCAGCCCTTGGCCGGCGACCGGAGATTGCGGTCTTTGGCACGGACTACCCGACCCCGGACGGCACATGCATCCGTGACTACATTCACGTCGCGGACCTCGCCGATGCGCATATCCGAGCGCTGGGTGCGCTCGATGGCCGGAGCGTGACCTACAATCTTGGAACCGGACGAGGGAATTCCGTCATGGAAGTGATCCGCTCGGTGAAGCGAGTCGGTGGGCGCAAGGTTCCTGTCCGGCTTGAAGGACGGCGTGCGGGCGATCCTGCGATGCTGGTGGCCGCGTCCGGTCTTATCCAATCCGAGACCGGCTGGAGACCGCATTATACTGCCCTCGACGACATCGTACGCACGGCTTGGGCGTGGCGGGAAGCGCATCCGCATGGGTACAACGCTCTGCCGGTAGCCGTCGCCGCCTGAACGTATGTCGCCATTCGGCGGCTCCCTGAAGCTGAAACGAAGAGGATTTATCATGTCCATGGGCATGGCGATGACACTAGAGCCACGGGCAACCCCGAGGATCGCAAAATCCGACATGGCGCGCCTCGAAGGGCTTGGCGATAACTGTGAACTCGGCTTTGTGCTGCGCCGGCTCGGTTTCGAAGGCGGCATGCTGTTCCGCTGGGCGGCGATACGACCGGAGAGCGTTCTGGCGACGTTACGCAGTGATTTCAAAAATCTGTATGAGTTTGAAAATCTCGTGCCACAGCAAGCGAAGATGGTCCGAGACCTGCACTACGGCACTGCCTGGCATACCCAGATGTATTCAGCGTATCGTGACGGCAAGCTGACGTTTGAGGCGGACACCGCACGCCGCCGGACGATCCACGCCAGAGAAGCATCAAAGCTCGGGTATCTGGAGGCAAAACTTCGCCACAAGTTCACCCATCCAAACCCGGTTTTCGTCGTCAAGGCGAACATCGGCATTCCGGAAGAGGTGTTGGAGGCAATCCACTATCAGATTTATCGGCGCGCCACCTCGTCGCGGTTTTTACTTCTGGAGGTGCAGGACGACCCGGCGCGCGCCGGCACCGTCGAGTTGCTGGATCGCAACCGGATGCGCGGCTACGTCAGAGGCTTTGCACCCTACGAGCGGTCGGAAGATGGCGATGACGCCAGTTGGATTGCCGTGCTGACACAGGCCCTCGCGCACAATGCGAACGCGCCGGATGCTGCGATCTCGACGCCATCCGTTTCCACGCCTCAGGGCGTGCTGCTACCGTTTCCAGACGGATCGGGACCGGATCTGCTCACCCCGGTGACGGGCGACGTTAGGGGCGGGATGCCGTCGCGGTCAGGCGGTAACGCGTGGTGCCGGATGGTTGATGAGGACACCTACCGTTTGCACGCAACCGGACTAAATGCGGACGCAACGACGTTGCGCTGGACCGGGGTGCATCTTCCACCGAACTGCCTTCTGACAGTTCAGGCGATGTGTGCGATCACCGAGTCCCTGCCAGTTCGCGCGACGCTGGAGATAGTCGGTGCGGATGGAACTATTTTGCGTAACAATCATGTCTTTGAACGGGTTGAAGAACAGCGATTCTCCATAGCTGTTCCAGCGCATTTGCCGAATCCGCTTAGCGTCAGCCTGTGCGCGGAACCGCTGATGCCGCTTCAGGCGGATGAGCGCGCGGTTATCGATGTCGATCCAATTAGAGCGGTTCCGTCTAATACCAGTCCGCGTTGAACCCGACTCCCCCGGGGGATTCCCACCATCCCATAAGTACGATTCGATATCCCCATGATGGCGATTTGCATGGGGGGAAGCATCTGATGGGAACGGCGGTAAGGATCACACGGGGCTACTACACGAGTAGCGGGCTTCGGGGGCTTGCCGGCAAATGTCGCGACGGCGCGCAGGTTCGCCGCCTCTTGGCCATGGCGATGGTTTTGGATGGCCATCCGCGCAGCGAGGCCGCATTGTCCAATGGCATGGATCGGCAAACGTTGCGCGATTGGGTTCACCGCTACAACGAGAACGGCGCCGAAGGGTTGAAATCCCGCCCAAGCCCTGGCCGCCTGCCATTTTTGACAGAACAACAAATGGCCGAGCTGCATGAATTGGTCGTCAAGGGACCCGATTTGGCGACAGACAAAGTTGTGCGCTGGCGGTGTATCGACCTGCTGAAGGTGGTCAAACAACGCTTTTCGGTCGATGTCCATGAAAGCACCATCGGCACGTGGCTACACCAGCTCCGTTTGACACGGCTTCAGCCGCTGCCGGTGCATCCGAAGAAAGACCCCGAGGCCGAGACGACTTTTAAAAAAACTTCGCCAGCCTGGTGAAAGCGGCACTTCTCGGAACGACGGCCGCGACGCCAATCGAGATTTGGTTCCAGGACGAGGCCAGGGTGGGTCAGAAGGGAACGCACGCCTACATCTGGGCGCCGATCGGTTCTCGACCGCTGATGGTCGCGCGATAACCGACATGATTCTGCCTACATCTTTGGTGCCATTTGTCCGGCCAGGGGCGTCGGTGCCGCGATGATCATGCCCGCCGCCAACGTCGAGGGGATGAACGAGCATCTGAAGGAACTCAGCACCCGGGTGACACCAAGTTCGATCGCGCTCGTCATCTGCGACGGTGCTGCCTGGCACCAGCGGGGCAAGCAACTGATTGTGCCCGAGAATATCCGCCTACTGTCATTGCCGCCGTATTCGCCGGAACTGAACCCGATGGAAAACGTCTGGGACTATCTTCGCCAAAACAAACTGTGCGCCCTGGTTTGGGACACCTATGAGGACATATTGGAAGCTTGCAAAAATGCCTGGAACTTCCTGATCGACGATCCAGACCGTATCCGATCCATCGGCAACCGCGATTGGGCGTGTGTCAATGTTTAGGCGGATTGGTATAAGACGTGGATATCCCTTATTCCCGACATGATCCTGGGGGCAACCGACACGTTTGCAGCTTTGGAATGTTGGCTTGATGGGTAGGCGAATGCGGTCGAACCTAATACCCGGAGGCAATAATGGACCGCGGCACTACGACGACGGAAAACGCGCCGATGATCACGGCGGAGAATGTGGACCTGAGCAACTGCGATCGGGAGCAGGTGCAGTTTTCTGGCGCGATTCAGCCCCACGGCGCCATGTTGGTACTGGCCGAGCCGGACCTGCGTGTGGTGCAGGCGAGCGCCAATTGTGCCATCTTACTTGGCACTCCGGCGGTGGCCTCACTCCTTGGCCAGCCCCTTGAGCATGCCCTGGGCCAGGTCGTGGCGCATGATCTCCGCGACCTTTTGGCGCGACCGGGTACGAGCCTCGATAGCGGACCTGTGCATGGTCTGCGCGCCATCCTGGCAAGCGGCGTGTTCGATACGTTCGTCCATCGCGTAGAAGGTGGGCTGATCCTTGAACTGGAAATTGTCAGGACCGAGCCAGCGCCGTTGCTCGACCTCTATACAAATCTGAATGCAACGGTAGCCCGACTACAGGCAATACGGGGATTGCAGGCTTTTTTCGATCTGGCTTGCGGGCAACTCCGCCGGGTTACCGGCTACGACCGTGTCATGGCGTATAAATTTCTTGATGATGGCAGCGGCGATGTCGTTGCAGAATCGGCGGCGGACGGATTGGAATCCTATGTTGGCCTGCGTTATCCGGCCTCCGACATTCCCGCCCCCGCCCGGCGCCTGTTCGCGCTCAGTTGCCTGCGTCATCTGCCGGACTCCGATTACGTGCCGGTTCCTCTGGTTCCCGAGTTCAACCCGGCAACCAATCGCCCGCTGGACCAAAGTCGTGCATTGCTGCGGAGTGTCTCTGTTATGTACTCAGGATACCTGAAGAATATGGGCGCCCACGGCACCATGGTATTGCCGTTGATGAAGGAGGGATCGCTTTGGGGCCTTATTTCCTGCATCCACCATAGTGCCCCACTGCACGTACCCTATGAACGGCGCATGGCGGCGGAGTTCCTTGCCCACATGCTGTCGCTGATGATGGCGGCGAAGGAGGATGCAGAGACCCGGGATTATCGCCTGCAAATCAGCGGGACCATCGATCATCTCGTGCGGTCAATGATCGATGAGCCGGTATTTCACCATGGACTGACGCAGCGCGATCCAAATGTGCTGAACTGCCTGAATGCAACGGGCGCGGTATTGGCCATTGACGGTGTTCTGACCTTAATGGGTCGCACGCCGAGCGAAGCGCAGGTCAGAGGACTTGTGGACTGGCTGGGAACGCGGGTGGCTGGTGAGCCGGTTTTCAGCACCGATCGGCTTCCCTCGCTTTATCCCGAGGCATCTGTTTTTCAAGCAACAGCAACCGGCGTCCTCGCGGTGAGGTTGATCCCGCATCGGCCGGATTATGTGATGTGGTTCCGGCCAGAGATTGAGCAAACCGTTCGGTGGGCCGGTAATCCGGATAAACCGGTAGAAACGACCGAGGTGAACGGAGAAATTCTCTTGTCGCCCCGGCTTTCCTTCGCACTGTGGAAGCAGTCGGTTCGCGGTCTTTCGGAGCCATGGACGAACATTGAACTTCAGGGGGCTGCCGATCTTCGTCGCGCGATTGTCGATATTATTATACAGCAGGCCGATGCACTGAAGCAGGCTAACCGCGAATTGTCACGAAGCAACGTCGAACTCGATACCTTCGCCTATATGGCTTCGCACGATTTGAAAGAGCCATTGCGGGGCATTAACAACTATGCCTCTTTTCTACTGCGCGGTCATGCGGAACAGCTTGGTAATGACGGCCGTGAGAAGCTCGACACCATACTGCGGCTGACCAAGCATATGGAAGATTTGATTGAAAGCCTATTGCACTATTCGCGTGTCGGGCGGTTGGAGCTTTCGCTCGTATCCACGGACCTCGATGTGGTGGTGGATGAGGCTTTGATGGCGCTGGGATCGAGAATTAACGGTATGAGTGTTGAGATTATTCGCCCGCGCCGTCTCCCGATGATTAACTGCGATAGAATACGGGTGCGCGAAATATTTTCCAATTTGGTTTCCAACGCCTTGAAATATACCAGCGGGATTGACCAGCATCGGATTGAGATCGGATGGACTGCGTCCGATGTTATTGGCACTCCGACGTTTTACGTGCGTGACAATGGGATTGGTATCGATCCAATACAGCATCAGCGTATTTTTGAAATCTTCCGGCGCCTGCATGCACGTGACGCTTACGGTGGCGGTACCGGCGTAGGATTAACTATCGTCCGTGGCCTGGCTGAGCGTCATGGAGGACGC
>JANXLQ010000103.1 GCA_025355085.1 Rhodopila sp. | reverse complement strand
GGAAACCTTGCGAAAATCGATCCCCAGATCCGGCAGCGTCACCGCTCGGCTGCCCGGGTCGATCATCTGGTGCAGCGTGTCGCCGATCACCGCAGGGTGCTCGTGGAGTTCCTTCTCCATGAAATGGCGGAAATTGCCCTTGCCGATCGCAGCGCCCGTCAGGCGGGTCAGCTTGATCTCGCGCTCGACCTGATTGCCGTCGATGTCGAAAAACCGGGCGCCCTTGCGATCCACCACCGTCCAGTCGCCGTCACGCAGATAGGCGATGCGGCGGGTCAATGGAGCCAACGCCAGCGCGTCCGATCCGACGAACATCTCATCGTCACCGAAACCGATTGCCAGGGGCGCACCATGCTGGGCGCCGATGATCAGTTCAGGATGCCCGGCGAAGATCATCGCCAGGGCGTAGGCCCCCTCCAGGCGGCGCAGCGCGGCACCGGCTGCCTCGATGGGCGCCATGCCGCGCTTCAGGTTCAGATCGACAAGCTGCGCGACGGTTTCGGTGTCGGTTTCGGTGCTGAATTCCTGGCCCTCGGCCTCCAGCTCGGCCCGCAGCTCAGCATGGTTTTCAATAATGCCGTTATGCACCAGCGACACGCGGGCAGTGCCGTGCGGATGGGCGTTGCTTTCCGTCGGCGCGCCATGCGTTGCCCAACGGGTATGACCGATGCCGATAGAGCCGGCCATTGCCACATGGTCCAGCGACGCGGCGAGGTTTCCCAGCTTACCCTCGGCGCGGCGCCTGTCGATGTGGCCGTTCACCAGGGTGGCGATGCCGGCGCTGTCATAACCGCGATATTCCAGCCTCCGCAGCGCCTCCAGCAAAATGGGGGCGGCGGGACGAGTGCCGATAACGCCGACAATGCCACACATTCAGTTCTTTTCCTTCTTCGCGGCTTTCGCTGCTTTTGCCGCCGCACGCATCTCAATCGCCCGGCCAGATTTCTGCACCTGGCGTCCGCGTGCCAGGGCCAGCGCGTCAGCGGCCACGTCTTCGGTAATCACACTGCCGGCAGCCAGGATCGCCCCGTCACCGACCGACACGGGGGCGATCAACGCAACATCCGAACCCACGAAGACGTTCGCGCCAATCGTCGTTTGGTGCTTGTTCGTGCCGTCGTAGTTACACGTGATTGTGCCGGCGCCGATATTGGTTTTAGTCCCTACCGTCGCGTCACCGATATAACTCAGATGGTTCGCCTTTACGCCGGCGGACAGGTGGGACGCTTTAATCTCCACGAAATTGCCGACATGAACATCCTGATCCAACACCGCGCCCGGACGCAGGCGGGCAAACGGACCGACGATGCTGCCGGAACCGATCGTCGCGCCCTCGATATGGCTGAACGCGCGGATCGTGACGTTGCCGGCGACGGTCACGCCGGGGCCGAAGAACACGTTCGGCTCGATCGTCACATCGGCGGCGAGTTGGGTGTCGGCGGACAGGAACACCGAGGACGGATCGACCATCGTCACACCGGCCTCCATCGCCGCGTCGCGCATCCAGCCTTGCAGCACCGCCTCGGCCTTCGCCAGTTCGCCGCGAGAATTGACCCCGGCCAGTTCGCCGGCCGGCGCTTCCACCGCGCGCACCGGACGGCGATCAGCGTGTGCGATGGCCACGACGTCGGTCAGGTAATACTCGGCCTTGGCATTGTCGTTGCGCACGGCTTTCAGCCAGCCCTGCATGTCGGCCGAACCGCCGCACAGCACGCCGGCATTGCACAGGCCGATGGCGCGTTCGGCGAGAGAGGCATCGGCGTATTCAACGATCCGTTCCACCAAGCCGCCGTCGTTGGTGATCACACGCCCATAGCGTGCCGGGTCGGTAGGGCGGAACGCCAGCAACGACAATGACCCGGGCGTGTGGCTATCGAGCAAGCGCCGCAGCGTCGAGGTGCGGATCAGAGGGTTGTCGGCGTACAGCACGGCGACCTGACCGGTGCCGAAATACTCCATCGCCTGCATGGCGGCGTGTGCGGTGCCCAGCCGTTCTTCCTGCACCACACAGACGTGCGGTTCGGCCGCGAGCCGAACAGGCCCCATGTCTGGTCCCAGAACGACGACGATGCGGTCGAACACAGGCGCGCAACTGCCGAGGAGATGACCCAGCATTGACCGCCCGGCTAAACGGTGCAGGGTTTTCGGCAATGATGACTTCATCCTGGTGCCGAGTCCGGCGGCCAGGATGATTGCGGTTGCTTGCATGCGTGGCCCCTGCTTCGCTAGTGGGACTGGCGTAGCGGTGACGATGGATGGATGTCAAAGGCCACCGTTATGATATTGGTTCAATTCACGTTTCGGAGTGCAACATAGTGGTTAGAACCCTGCTGCTGGATCTGGATGGGACGTTGGTCGATACCGTCCCCGACCTGGCGGCGGCGTTGAATCGCCTGATGCTGGCTCGCGGATTACCGATTTTCAGCCATCCACAGGTGGCCGCGATGGTCGGTGACGGAGTCGCGGTGCTGACCGCCCGGGCTTTTGCCGCCCGGGATCGTCAGCCCGACGCCACTGCTGTCGCGGACCTGTCTGCCGACTACACGGCGCATGTGGCAGTGGCGAGCAAGCTGTATCCCGGCGTACTTCCAGTCCTCACCGGTTTGACGCGCGAGGGCTGGCGTTTGGCGGTTTGCACCAACAAGCCTGAAAGGGCCGCAAGGTTGCTGCTTCACGCGGTCGGGC
>JANXLQ010000098.1 GCA_025355085.1 Rhodopila sp. | reverse complement strand
ACCGTTTTCAGCACCTCTCTGGTAACGACCAGCCACGGCTGGACCATTTACGACACGCTGTTCGGCATCGACAGAAAAGGCGCCATTAAACCCCAGATGGCGGAGGGCTACACGGTATCCGACGACGGCCGTACCTATGTGATCAAGCTGCGCGACGGCCTGAAATTCCACAATGGGGAGCCAGTGCGTGCGCAGGATTGCATCCAGAGCCTGATCCGCTGGTCATCGCGGGAATCGGTTGGGCAGACCGCGGCGAAATTCGTCGATAGCTGGGGCGTGGCCGACGACCGCACCCTGAAGATTACGCTGAAGCGTCCGGCCGCGATTTTTCTGGAGGCGATCGCCCGCGGCAGCGCCTCTATTCCGTTCATCATGCCGGAGCATGTCGCCAAGACGGATGCTTACAAGCAGATCACGGAAACGATCGGCTCAGGCCCCTACAAATTCGTCGCAAAGGAATACGTGCCAGGCATCTTGTCGGTCTATGCACGCAATGGCGACTATGTGCCGCGGCAGGAGCCCGCTGATGGGACCTCGGGCGGCAAGGTGGCGCATTTCGAACGGATCGAGTGGCAGACAATACCGGACAGCGCCACCGCTGCGGCGGCGTTGCAGGCCGGCGAGGTGGATTGGTACGAGCAGGTGCAGCCCGATCTTGTGCCGATGCTGCGCCGCAATGCCGACATCAGGCTGGGCAATGCCAATCCCAGCCTGTTCAACGGGGTGATGCGCTTCAATTGCCTACAACCGCCGTTCAACAACCCGGCGGTTCGCCGCGCGGTCATGATGGGTGTGCGCCAGCAGGATTATATGGAGGCGGTCACCGGCAACGACAGCACCGCCTTTCGCGCCTGCAAGGCGGTGCTTCCGTGCGGCACCCCGTATGGCCGGGAACTTGGCGCACCGTTCATGACCGGCGACCTGGACAAGGCCCGCGCGGCGCTGGCGGCTTCGGGCTATAACGGCGAGAAGGTGGTGATCATCAGCCCTTCGGACGTGCCGACCATCGGGCCGTTCGGCGATATCACGCACGACCTGTTGGTGAAGATGGGCATGAATGTGGACCTGGTCTCGACCGACTGGGCGACGGTGGCGTCACGCCGGGTCAACCGCGAGCCGGTGGAGAAAGGCGGCTGGTCGATTTTCCATACCTGGGCGCCGTCCAGCATCATCGGGACTCCGGTCGAAAGCTTCCCGCTGCGCGGCCTCGGTACGGCCGGCTGGGCCGGATGGTTCGGCGATGAGAAGATCGAGGCGTTGATCCAGGCCTGGGTGGTCGCGACCGATCCGGAGGAACGCGCCGCCGCCGCCGATGCGGTTCAGATGCGGGCCTTCGAGATGGTGCCCTTCGTCAATGTCGGCCAGTTCGAGATCCGTTCGGCATATCGAAAGAACCTGACAGACATCATCGAGGGAACCGGCGCCTTCATGTGGAACGTGCGCCGGGTTTGAGCGGCCGGCGAAGACCCTTTCCCGGCGGAAGCGCGGCGTTGCGTTTTCCCGCGGACTGACAAGGCCGGCGTTGGCACAGGAACCGAGGCAATGCCTGGAAAGGGCCATGCCTAAAAAGATTCCTGTGCCAACGCCTCTATGTCAGCGCTCCGCGACTGTCGTGTCGGTAGTGCTTCAGTTTGAAATTATGGTTTTTGGCGGAGAACTTGTTGCACGCGACATTGAGGGCGCAGCCATTCTGTTTTGATCGGACAGAGCCACCCAAGCAGTTCCATCGCTGCCCGATATTCATCCGATAGGTCCATTCTAAAAATTGGCTCGTGGTGCCATATCCGATTGCGTAGATCGGCAATTCGTTTGGCTGAAGCGGCCAAATCATACCGGCTTTTATCTACCGGTAAATCGGGGAATGAGCCACGTAGAAGCGAACTCCAGACATCCGGATTATAGCGAGGTTGAAGCACGCCGACCCAGAACCCAAAGGAGAGGGTGGCGACCAACTGGCCTGTGATAAGTGGTAATTTTCGATTTCGAATGCGCTTAATGGCAGTTTCGATATCGCCTTTTCTCTCATGATCCGCGATTTTGAGGAAGCTGGGAGCTTCCCACCAATTTTCCCCAAATTTTATGCAAAGCCCTGCATTCACACAATTTCGAAGCGCGACTTCGACACCTTGCACTGGAAGATGGAAGGCTTCGCCCATATATGCGTTCCAGACATAAAGCTTGAGCGCCCGCTGTTGATCGAAGCCCGCTGCCTTTAGATAGGTTCCCAGCCGATCAGCCGATATTGATCGCCTCAGAGTTTCAAAAAGCGTGATTTGCACTTCTTCGCCTGCCATGCTTAGTTATCAAGGTGAGCCGGTTTTCGTCACTGCCTAGCATACGAGATCGGACAGATAGGACCCCGCGACAGCCGTTCTGGCCCTCGCGGGGTTTCGCTTTTGGGGGCGCTACGCCGCCCTACAGACCTTGCACACCAATTCGCGCTCCTTCTTACCGGTAAGCATCGTAGGGTGTCAGCAGGCAGCTTTCAAATGCGTATTATTTTTGGGATTTTCAAACTGAGGCACTATCGTCGCGTCCCACCATGGGCAAACGCCGCTTAGTTTCCGATAGTTGCCCTCGACCACCTGCACCGGTGCACGGCGTCCCTCGGGTGGGGGCGGCGGCATGTGGCCGGGCGGGGCGTGGTCTCCGGCAACCGAGCGCATCAGACCGTCGTGGCCCCAGAAGCTGGCGATGGTGTTCATTTCCTCCGGCTGGTGTGCCGGCACGTCGATTTCGCGGGCGCCCCAGCCATACTCGATCAGGAAATTCGACGGCGTCCGCATATAGAACGAGGTCATGTAATCGTTGGGGTGGCGACCGAGCGTGACGGCGACCCGGTTGTCCACGCCGAGGGCGCGATCGTAGCCCTGGCCAACGTCGTCCAGCGAATACAGCTCCATCATGAAGTGATGCATGCCAGGGCGTGGGTGCTGAAACAGCGCGACACTGTGGTGGCGTGGGTTGACGTGCAGGAAGGCGGCCTTGACCGGGTTGCGGATGAAGTCGCTGATCCGAAAACCGAGCAGGTCCTGGTAGAATGCCAGAGCGATATCGAAATCGGCGACCATCAGCACGGCATGGCCCATTCCCAGCGCACCGGCCCGGAACCCGGAGATCGCGCGGGCCGGTTGAAAGGGCTCGTCTGCCAGCAGCGGGCCGTGAAATGCTTCCAGCCGGTTGCCGTCGGGATCGCGGAACGAAATCAGGTCTCGGACAAACCGCTGGTCCGCCAATGCCGAGGGTTCCTGCCGCACCACGACCCGAGCTGCCTCCAGCTTTGCCGCCAGCGTGTCCAGGGCGGCGGCATCGGCAACCTCCCACCCGAAATAGCGTTCGGCGCCGGAGCCTTCCTTGTCCACAATCAATCGCTGCCGACGGTCGTCCATGCGGAAGGTACGACAAGAGGCGGTGGTGTCCACCGGCTGCAAACCGAGCTGACTAGTGGCGAAATCAGACCAGTCATCGAGGCTGGATGCACCGATACCGATGTAGCCGAGTGCCTGTACTGTCATGGAACACCTCCTGCCCTGTGTTACTCCTGTCGAAGGACGCTACTGCAATTGAAAAGAAAATGCCAATCGCAACGCTATCGACTTACTCTATAATCAAAATGATATCCGGCGGACATGAATCCGCTCCGTGACATCATGCTTCTACTTCTGTCTCGGCCCGTTCCAACGCTCGGACAGTGGATGATACTCATCCACCACCTTCCGCAGCCGCTCGGTTTGCACATGCGTGTAAATCTGCACTGTCGAGATATCGGCATGCCCCAACAGCAACTGCAAACTGCGTAGGTCCGCCCCGCGCGCCAGCATGTGCGAGGCGAAACTGTGGCGCAGAACGTGCGGAGAAACGCGCGCCGGGTCCAACCCCGCCTCCAGCGCGATCTGTTTCAGCAGCAGAAAGAACGCCTGCCTCGTCAGCGGACGCTTCGGGTCGCGCCCGGGGAACAGCCAGTGGCTTTTGGCCTCGGTCAGATCCAACAGCGCCGATGCCGCCTCTTTCGCGGCCGAGGACAGCGGCACCATGCGCTCCTTGCTGCCCTTGCCTTTGATGATCATGACATCCGCCTTCGCGCCCAGCACCTCGCGCGGCAGCGACAGCAACTCCGACACGCGCATTCCGGTGGCGTAGAGCAGTTCCAGTGCAGCCCGGGCCAATGCACCGGGACGGCCGGGTTTTCGGGTCGCGGCTTCCAGCAACGCATCGACCTCCGATTCCGCCAGGAATTTTGGCAGCGGACTCGGCAGCCTCGGGGTATCCAGCCCAGTGGTCGGGTCGTCTTCGCGCACGCCTTCCCGCAGCAGGAACAGATGGAACTGGCGCAAGGCGGACAAACGCCGAGCGGCGGTGCGGGCAGAGAGGCCGCGGGCGTGGAGGGATGCCATGTAACCCTGGCAGGTTCCCGCGTCCGCCCCGGCTGTCGAACACCCCTTACCGGCGGCGTATTCGGCAAAATCGCTCAGGTCCAGGGTGTACGCCGCGATCGTGTTGGGGGCGGCGGCGCGTTCGACCGTCAGCATCTCCAGGAATGCATCGACCTTCGGGTCCATCTATTGGCCGGAACCGGATAGATCCCGCCGCATTAGCGTCACGTCATGCCCCAGTCCTGCTCCGTCCCGACCCGTTGCCAGCCAAGGCGTGAGGTCCGGCCGGGACGGCCGGAAATGGCTACGATCCGGCACCTCATGCGGGGCGCCTCATGCGGGGCGGCTCATGCGGGGCGGCTCATGCGGGGCGCCTGTTCATGGGCCGATCTCTGCCATCCGTCTGCATGGCGTTAATGGGTGGTGAATTTGTCGTTCGGCACGACCTTCTCCACCGTCTGCTTGTGCGGGGTCGGCGGGAAAATTCCCAGCACCAGCACGCCTCCGGCCAAGGCCACCAGGCCCGCCAGAACGACAAAAAAGAAGATACGAATCATCGAGGCTCCTGAAATCGATTTCCCGTCGCGCCGGGAGATTTTCGTGCGCGGGCAATCGCCTGTTCCGCACGCGGTGTGCTAACGTCCGCGATAATGACACGCAACACTGCTTTGCGGGAGACGATTCCCGTTCCCGACACAATCGCTGGACGCAGCATCGTGCTGGTCGGACTGATGGGGGCTGGCAAAACCTCCATTGGCCGGCGGCTGGCCGCGCGCCTTGGCTTGCCGTTCCGCGACGCCGATCAAGAGATCGAGTTGGCGGCCGGCTGCACCATCCCCGAGTTGTTCGCACGGTATGGGGAGAGCGCGTTCCGCGATGGCGAACGCCGGGTGATCAGGCGGCTGCTGGCGGGCGACCCGATGGTGCTGGCGTTTGGCGGCGGCGCGTTCATGGATTCGCAGACGCGGGATGCGGCTCGGGCCGAGGCGACCTCGGTCTGGCTGCGCTGCTCTTTGCCAACGCTGGTGCGCCGGGTGGCGGGGCGGGACAACCGCCCGCTGCTGGCCGGACGCGACCGGGAGGACACGCTGCGCCAGCTTATGGCGGTGCGGTATCCAATCTATGCCGAGGCCGACGTGATCGTGGATTGCGGCGACGAACCGCCGGATGTCACCACGGCCGGGGTGATGGACGCGCTGATGGAGTGGAAACCGGCGCGGCGGCTGCATGTGGTGCTGTCCAGCACCAGTTACGACGTGGTGATCGGCGATAATTTGCTGGCCAGGGCCGGAGCGTTGCTGGCACCTAAGCTGCAACAGAAACGCGCGGTTGTGGTCACCGACCAGAACGTCGCTGGCCTGCACCTGCAAACCTTGCTGGACGGATTGGCGCAGACCGCGATCTCCGCCACGTCGATCGTGATCAAAGGCGGTGAGGCGTCCAAAAGCATGGACACCTACCTCAGCGTGCTGGACCAGTTGCTGGAGGCTCGGGTCGAGCGGCGGACAGCGGTGATCGCACTGGGAGGCGGCGTGGTTGGCGATCTGGCCGGATTCGCGGCGGCGACGACGTTGCGCGGACTGCCGTTTTTCCAGATTCCGACGACGCTGCTGTCGCAGGTGGATTCCTCGGTTGGCGGCAAGACCGGCGTGAATACCAAGCACGGCAAGAACCTGGTGGGCTCGTTTTACCAACCGAGAATGGTGCTGGCCGACACCGGCACGCTCGGGACGCTGCCACCCCGTGAACTGCGCGCCGGATATGCGGAAATCGCCAAAGCCGGGCTGGTTGGGGATGCGGCGTTCTTCGCGTGGTGCGAGCGGCATGGGCAGGACGTTATCTCTGGCGACCGGGAGGCTCAGGCCGAGGCGATCAAGCGGGCCTGTGCGTTCAAGGCGGCGGTGGTGGGGGATGATGAGCGCGAGGAAAAGCCCAACGACGGGCGCGCGTTGTTGAACCTGGGCCACACGTTCGGGCATGCGCTGGAAGCCGAGTATGGTTACGACGGCGGCCTGTTGCACGGCGAGGGCGTCGCCATCGGGCTCGGGTTGGCGTTCAAGCTGTCGGTGCGGCTGGGGCTTTGTCCGCCGGCCGATGCGGAACGTGTGATCGCGCATGTCTCCGCCGTGGGGCTGACGGCGGATTTGTCGATGCTGAACCGGCGGTTTTCGGCTGCCACGCTGATCGGGCACATGCGGCGGGACAAGAAGATGCGCGACGGGGCACTGCATTTCGTGCTGGCGCGGGGGATTGGGCAGGCGTTCACCAGTGCGGACGTGCCCCCGGATGCGGTAATGGAGCTGCTGCGGGACGAGGGGTGCGCGGCATAGGGCGCGGGCGGACCGGGGCCAGGAACTCGGGGCTGCCTTGAAAACGGTTCTAACAGGCGCATCTCTTGTCCTGAACTCAGAGTCGATTCCTGTCTAATTGATAGGGTCCGCCTCCGAGCAGACGGTTTTTGAGCGGTGCATGGGCACAGCTTTGACCCAAAACAAAAAATGCGTCACCGGACTCAATGCACATCCAAGCGTTCGAGGCATCCAATGACCGACCAATCGTCAAAGCTGACCGGCCCCGATCTAATGCAAGGCATACCGCTTTCTACGATTCCTGACGGCGGCATGCTGGCCGGCCACGCCAATGGCGAGCCTGCATTACTTGCGCGGCGGGGGAACGAGCTGTTCGCAATCGGATCCGTCTGCACGCATTACGGCGCCCCGCTCGCCGAAGGACTGCTGGTGGGCGAGACCGTCCGGTGTCAGTGGCACCATGCCTGTTTCAGCTTGCGCACCGGCGAAGCACTTCGCGCGCCGGCCCTGGACCCCGTCGCCTGCTGGACGGTCGAGCAGATCGACGGCATGGCCTATGTGCGCGGAAGAATTTCGGATGCCGGGCCAAGGCCGGATGCCGAGGGGTCCAATGTGCCGGCGTCCAACGTGCCGGCATCGATCCTGCCGGCATCGGTCGTCATCGTCGGCGGCGGCGCGGCTGGCAATGCCGCTGCGGAGATGCTCCGCCGTGAGGGTTTTGCAGGGAGCATCACGATCCTCAGCGCTGACGCGGCGCTGCCCTGTGATCGACCTAAGCTCTCGAAGGACTATCTTGCGGGCGCGGCAGACGAGTTCTCGACCCTGCTTCGCACACCTGATTTCTATCAGGAGCACGGCATTACCGTGGAACTTGGCGCCCGTGTCTCCAGCATCGACCCGGCAAACCGGCTGGTGACGCTCGAAGACGGCAGCCACCGCTCCTATGACGCGTTGCTGCTGGCGACGGGCGCCGAGCCGGTACAGATCGACGTGCCCGGCGCGCACCTGCCGCACGTGCATACCCTCCGCACGCTCGCTGACAGCCGCGCCATCGTTGCCACGGCCGCCACCGCCCAGCGTGCGGTCATCATCGGCGCGAGCTTTATCGGGCTTGAGGTCGCAGCGTCGCTGCGGGCGCGCAAGATCGCGGTGCATGTGGTGGGCCGCGAAACCGGTCTCATGGAACACGTCCTGGGCGCTGAAGTCGGTAACTTTATTCAAGCTCTGCACACGAGCCACGGCGTGGTTTTTCATCTTGGCACGACAGCCACGGCGATCGACGCGCAGGCCGTAACCTTGCAGAACGGGGAGCGCCTTGAAGCCGACCTCGTCATCGTGGGCATCGGGGTGCGGCCAGCCTTGGCGCTGGCGGAGCAGGCCGGGCTTGCCGTGGACCGTGGGGTGAGCGTGAATGAATACCTGGAGACGAGCGTGCCGGGCATCTACGCGGCAGGGGACATCGCCCGCTGGCCGGACCCGCTCAGCGGCGAGCGCATCCGGGTCGAGCACTGGGTCGTCGCCGAGCGTCAGGGACAGACGGCTGCACGCAACATCCTGGGCCGGCGGGAGCGGTTCGACGCCGTCCCGTTCTTCTGGACGATCCAATACGATTTCGGCCTCGGCTACATCGGCCACGCCGAACGTTTCGATACGGCCGACATCGACGGCTCGTTGGAACAGCGCGATTGCATCGTGACCTACCGGTTCGGAGGCCAAAAAGTCGCGGTCGCCATTGTGCAACGCGATATTCCGGGGCTGCATGCCGAGGTCGAGTTCGAGCAGATCATTGCCGGCAAGCGTCGTGCAGAAGATCGGGGAGCGCCCAATCGTGAATGAGGCAAGCGAACGGTTCAAGGTGGGTGACCAGGTCACCTGGAACTCGGAATCCGGGCACGTCAGCGGCACCATCATCCGGGTACACACGAAGGATGTGGACTACAAAGGCCATGTTCATCACGCAAGCCCACAGGCTCCACAATACGAGATCAAGAGCAACAAGACTGACCACATTGCGATGCATAAGCCTGGGGCGTTGAAGCGGGGCTGACGGTGGTGGTTTCGCGCCCATTCTATACGGTCGGCCACTCCACCAGATCGGTGGCTGAACTGGCGGGCTTGCTACTGCAGGTGGAAGCCGGGCTGACCGTGGACGTGCGGTCGATACCCCGGTCCCGCACCAACCCACAATTCAATGCCGAGACGATGCCCGGGAGCCTTGAGGCATGGCAAATCGGCTATCGGCACATCCAGGCACTGGGCGGCCTGCGCGGCCGCAGCAAGGACCGGGGGCCGTCACCGAATACCTACTGGGAAAATTTGAGCTTCCGGAACTACGCCGACTACGCGGGGACGGATGCGTTCCGCGCCGGGCTGACTGAATTGCGCCAACTCGGGCATGAGCGAACCTGCGCCATCATGTGCGCCGAGGCGGTGTGGTGGCGGTGCCACCGGCGGATCATCGCCGACTACCTTCTG
>JANXLQ010000454.1 GCA_025355085.1 Rhodopila sp. | reverse complement strand
CATGACGGCCGGGGATACAATCGCTTCTTTGCCAAAACGAGAACGGCTGGTTTTTCTGTGTTTGCAAGTAATGGTTTTATTTCAGGCCAGACGGCTGCCATTTTTCGCATATCCCCGACCCGGCGGCTGCGGTTGATAAAGCGGTTCGGGGGGTCCAGGCGTACCGCGGCGGCATAGTGGATCAAGGTCCGCAGGAGATGCCGTCTCGTCTGCGCCGGAATGTGAAGGAAGAAACGATCTCGCAATCGTCCAGGCGGGACAAAACCGGGTGATCGGTCGCCGGGATTCCCCTGATATCGAGGCGCCGCAACGCCGTCAGGCCGGCCAGCGGGGATAGGTCGGTGACTTTGGTGTCTCCCAGTTCGAGGACTCGGAGGTTCTTTAGTTCGGCCAACGGTGACAGGCCGGTCACCAGTGTGCTCGACAATTGCAGGCTTTCGAGTTCGGCAAGTCCGGTGAGCGGCCGCAGGTCGGCGACGGCCGAACCGCCGAGGTCCAGCCGCGTCAGTCCCACAAGTCCGGCGAGCGGGGCAATGTCCGCGACCAGCGTGCCGGTGAGGTAGAGACTGCGAAGCCGCGTCAGCCCCGCCAGCGGGCGGAGGTCCGCGACGGGCGTGAACGACAGGATCAGGCTTTCGAGCGCGGTCAGGCCGGCGAGCGGCGCCACATTTGCGACTCGGGTCAGCCTTAGGCCCAGCACACGCAGTTGGGTCAGTGCCGTCAGTGCGGTCAGATCGGCGATTGGCGTGCGCGTCAGGAACAGGCGCCCGATGTCTGTCAGTGTGTGCAGAGGCGGTAGGTCGGCCAGGGCCAGCCGCTCCAGGCGAAGTTCTTTCATGCGGACTTTATATCCATCGGGAACGATACTGACACCCACCGGCGTTGACATTGACATACGCTGAACGCCCTCGCTATTCCGCCGCCATTCTTAAGGGATCGATCAGGTCGTTCGCCGCCTTCAGATCGACGGACAACAGCCGGGAAACCCCGCGCTCCTGCATCGTCACCCCGTACAGCCGGTCCATCCGCGCCATCGTCAACGGATGATGCGTCACCACCAGGAAGCGGGTGCCGGTATCACGCACCATATCCTCCAACAACAGGCAGAACCGATCCACGTTGGCGTCGTCCAGCGGGGCATCCACCTCATCGAGCACGCAAACCGGCGCCGGATTGCAGCGGAAGACGGCGAATATTAGCGATAGAGCGGTCAGGGCCTGCTCGCCGCCGGATAGCAGCGACAGTGCCGACAGCTTCTTGCCGGGCGGTTGGGCGTAAATTTCGAGGCCGGCTTCCAGCGGATCGTCTGACCCGACCAGCGCCAGATTGGCCCGCCCGCCGCCGAACATGCGGGTGAACAGTTGCTGGAAATTCCGGTCCACTTCCTGGAACACCGCCGTCAGCCGTTCGCGGCCCTCGCGGTTCAGGTGGCCGATGGACCCGCGCAGCCTGGCGATTGCCGTGGTCAGTTCGGCGCGGTCGGTTTCAATAGTTCCGATCTGCTTTTCGACATCCTCGGCTTCCTGTTCGGCGCGCAGGTTGACCGGCCCCATTTCCTCCCGTTCCTTCAACTGCCGCTCCAATCGCCGGCGCGCCTTGTCCTCGGCTTCCTGCGACAGGTCGGAGGGCGGATCGGGCAGCGCGGGGTTGGCGCCGAGCCGTTCGAGGATGCGTTCGGCGACGGTGCCCCAGGCGTGGCTGGCCTGTTGCGCGGCACCTTCTGACCGAACCGCATCTTCCCGCCGGCTGGCCAGGGCCGACTCGGCGGCGCGGGCGGCTCGGTCTGCATCCGAAGCCACCGTCAGGGCCACCGACAGTGTCTCGGCGGTTCGGCGGTGATCGGCTTCGGCAACGGACAGCGCATCCAGGGCTTCGACACGGCGGGCGGCGATTTCCCCGGGGCGGGCTTCCAGGGTTTGCAATGCCGCTTCGGCCTCGGTTCGGCGGGCGGCAAGGTCGGTGACGCGGCGGGCGGCGTCCTTGGACCGGTCCACCCACAGGGCGTGTTCGGCGACGATCGCAGCCTGGCGTTTGATCCGAACGGCATGGTCTCGGGCGATTGTATCAAGCTCATTTCTGGCGGCGTTTTCGCGGGTCCGGATGGCCGACAGGGTGGCGCGGGCTTGATCGACGGCGGCGCGGAGCTGGGGGATGTCGGGCAGGGTGGCGGTTGCCTCGCGCACCTGTGCCAGGGCGGCCCGGGCCTCATCCCGTTCGACGGTGACCCGAACGAGTTGGTCGCCGGCGGCGGCCAGCCGGGCGGTGGCGGTGGCCGCCTGGTTGCGCAGGCTGGCGAGGCTGGCGCGGGCGCGTTCGAGTTTTTGTTCCCATTCCCGGCGAGCGGTGCGGGTGGTCTGTTCGGTGCTGACAGCGGCTTGCGATGCGGTTTCGGCAGCGGTTCGGGCGGCGTGGGCTGTCGTGGATTCCGCTTCGGCGGCGGCGAGGCGGGTTCGTATGCCAATCAGGCGGTTACGTTGTTGCAGGCGAACGGCGGCCTGAGTCGGGGTGCCGGCGCGAATGGTGTAACCGTCCCACCGCCAGATTGCGCCCGAACGGGCCACCAGCGATTGACCGGGCAGCAGGTTGGATTGATTGGCGGTGCCATCCTGATCGGTCTCGACCAGGCCGATTTGCGACAGCGCCCGGATCAAGGCAGGTGGGCCTTGGATCGACGCGGCCAGAGGAATTGCACAGGCGGGCAATGCGGGAACCGGGTCGAACGCCAGCATTTCCCGCCAGTACCGGGGTGCGCCCGGGTTCAACGCCGAGGTCAGTTCCTCGCCCAATACCGCACCGAGGGCGGCTTCCAATCCGGCGGCGACCGTCAGCGAATCGATCATGGGCGGCCAACGTTCGCCGTCCTTTACCGCCAGCACTTCCGCCAGCGCCCTGGCTTCGGCCGCCAGTCTGGCGCGTGCCGAATCGGCGGTGGCCTGCTTATCGCGAGCCGCAGCCAATGCAGTGGCGGCCGAGGCGCGGGCCTGTTCGGCCTGTTCCACGGCTGTCCGGGCGGCAGTCAAGGCGGAGTCGGCCTCGGCGGCGTCTTCGGTCGCGCGGGCGATCAGCGCTGGATCGACCTGCTGCGCCGCGACTCGCTGGCATTCCTGGCTGACAGTGCGACATTGTTCGTTCAGCCGGTTTGCCCGGAGTTCGGCTTGCGCCAGAAGTTGGGTCGCCGCCCGGGCACGGGCGTTTGCCTCGGCAGCGGCTTCGGTCGCGCGGTTGGCTTCGGTTTCGGCCGCCTGCACGGCGCCGGCCAGCGCGATGGTTGCCGCTTCTGCCGCCGCCGCCCGGTCGTCATGCCCGGAGCCGGCGTCGGTCAGAGCGGTTTGTTCTGTTGCCAGAAGCTGGTCCGCTGTCGCGGCGTCGCGTTGCAACTGTTCGGCGTGGGTCAGGTCCTGACGCAGTTGCCCGATCCGGCGCTGCGCCTCACTCAGGGCAATCCTGGCCTGCTGTTCCTCGCTGGCGATCTGTTCCCGGGAGACGCGGCGGCGTTCCAGCAGGGTGCGAGCAACGGCCTCGGTTTCCCGCAATGGAGGCAAGGCGGCGGTGGCGCCGGCGGCATGCGCGGTTGCGCCGGTGGCCGCGCCGGTCGCTACAGCCACGGCGATGGTGGCCGCATGCATCGCCGCTGCCGCTTTGTCGCGGATCAGGGCGACCCTGGCACGCTGCAACGAGAGCAGTTCGGCCTCGGCTTCGCGGATCGCGCCGGAGATGTTGCGGTATCGACTGGCCTGCCGCGCCTGCCGCTTCAGGTTGCCGAGTTGAGTTTCAAGCTGCGCCTTCAAATCGTCCGCGCGACCAAGATTGGTCTCGGCAGCGCGCAATTTCAGTTCCGCTTCGTGCCGGCGGGCGTGCAGGCCGGTGATGTTGGCGGCTTCCTCCAACAGGGCGCGGCGGTCTTCGGGTTTGGCGCTGACCAAGGCACCGACTCGCCCCTGGCTGACCATGGCGGAGGCGCGCGATCCCGAAGCCAGATCGGCGAACAACGTTTGCACGTCGCGGGCGCGGGCTTCCCTGCCGTTGATCTTGTAGGCCGATCCGCTGCCGCGTTCGATCCGGCGGACGATTTCCAGTTCCGGTTGTTCGTGGAACGGCGGCGGAGCGCGCCCATGGGCCTCATCCAGGAACAGGGTGACTTCGGCTATGTTCCTGGATGCCCGGTTGGACGTGCCGGCGAAGATGACGTCGTCCATCTCCCCACCGCGCAGGTTGCGGGCGCTGCTTTCGCCCATCGCCCAGCGCAATGCCTCCACGACATTGGACTTGCCGCAGCCGTTCGGTCCAACGATACCAGTCAGTCCGGGCAGAATCTCTACGTTCGTGGGTTCAGCGAAACTCTTGAACCCGGAGATGCGAATGCGACGAAAACCGACCGGCAAAGAGGACTCCTGTCAGGGTTACGAAGGGATAATCTTACGAAAGGCGTCGTAGCTCATTTCTCCGGCGTATTTCTGGCCGTTGACGACGAAGCTGGGGGTCGAGTCGATCTTCCACTTTTCAGTGTCGGCTTTCTGCTCCTTGACGATCCACTCGCGCAGGCTGGTATCTCCGACGGCCTTGTCGAACGTGGCTCGGCTCATGCCAGCGAGGCCGGCGATCTTCCACATCTCGTCGGTTGGGTCGTTGCCACGACCAAATGCCCAGCGATTCTGGGTGGCGAACAGGGCGTTGATGAAAGGCTCATACCGATCGACCGGCAGGTAGCGGGCGACCATGGAGGCAGTCAGGGCGACCTGATCCAGCGGGTAATCATGGAACACCCATTTCAGCATGTCGGTGTCGATCAGGTTCTTTTTGATTTCCGGAAAGGCACCCTGGGCGAAGGCGGCGCAATGGGTGCAGGTCAGGGAGAAGTACTCTCCGACCGTGTTTTTAGCATCGGACTTGCCGATGAAGCGTTCGGCGCGGGGATCGTTATCGGCAGCGCGCGCCGGGACGATCCCAGAAAAGATTATACCGGTTGGTACCACAGCTAGTAGCGAACGGCGAGAAAACTGCATGGAAACCTCTATATCTGGTATTACAACTTCTTTAAGCGTCGTGTCGAGTGTTTGCTCCGCCCGATGACCACCCGGCCAAGTGCGGCCAGGGCGGACTTCAGGTCGCCGTCGGGCAAATCGGCCACCGCGGCGTCGGCCTCCAGGATCGCCTCTGGCGGCTTTGGGATGATCGTAGGGGTTCTACGCGGCATTCCCGCCTGAGTGAACTTCAGGGTGTGAACCGGTTGACCACCCAGATGCGTATTGATCCTGTTGATCACCTCGACCCCCATGTAGTGCAGGTCCATTGCCGCCGGACCGGAGCAGCCGATGGTCAGGACGCCCCGGTCGAGTCGGCGCGGCATGGTCATGGCGGCGACTTTCGGGCCGACAATGATGTCCCAGTCGGCGAGAATCTGGGCCGAGGCGGGATTGTATTTGCGGTAGGTTTGGCGGGTAACAACCGGCACAAGGCTACCCAGGGCACGGGGGCCATAGACGAAGCGCTGCGGTCCAGCCATACCGGTTTTCGTGTCGTCGTCCGTCATTGCCCCCACCCCATTGGCTTCTGCCAGCACCCTGTTGCATTGGTACGACCGCCACAGGCGACGGTTGCCATGGCGGTCGGAGCCCGGCGAGACTTCCGATCCGTATCGCGTCTGGCTGAGCGAGATCATGCTTCAGCAGACG
>JANXLQ010000379.1 GCA_025355085.1 Rhodopila sp. | reverse complement strand
TCCATTTTCTGGTGGAGATCATTCAGCTTTTCGGCTGGCATCGCTGCCAGCGCTTGCAGCACCTGCGGGGAGAAAATTTCCGGCATCCAGGTCGTTCCGGATCCTTCCAAAGGTCGCACCGAACGTACGTATGCCGTAATGCCTCTTACGCGGGCCGAGTATTCCCGGGTTTCCAGTAGGAACGGACCAACAATGTTTTCAATCCGTTCTTCCTGCTCAATCGGACTGAGCTGACTAAAGTCGCTATGGGACGATAAATCCTCGGTTACCGCCCGAGTCAGGAAGGCCCGTGGGTTGCGAATGAACGCTTCACGCTCGCTCTTCGGCGCACGCTGCGCCCTGGCCATTTCTGCCAACAGCGGCATCGCAGCCCGATCCACGACCAGATAGGTGTTGGGGGCCAGTTGGTAGGCCGGGCAAGCTCCGCGTGTGTAGAGCTTCAACTGAAACGCATCGCGAAGCTCGCCACTGACCTCGGAATTCGCTTCCGAGACATCGTCGTCTTGAATACCTGCACGCTCAAGCTGCTGACCCGAAAACGGTAGAATATCGAATTCGCTAAGATCGGCGCCAGGAGAAATCGAGAAACGATCTGCCAATTTAACGTTTAATCCCCGTAAAAACGATGTCATGGCGACTCTTGCGCCCCGAGACCCTTCCGGCAACGCTTCCGGGATTGCTTCATCAGGTTCCAGCGCCTGCCGGAAAATGGCGAGCGCGGCCCAATGATCTTCAAGCGGCGCTGAAGCAGCAAACCCGTCGGCGAGATCGAGCGCCTGCTTCATCCAGAAGGGCACTCTTCGTAGCCCCTGACTGGTGGAGAGGAAGCAGCCAACACGCCGTGGCGACTGCCGCTGACCCATGTGGCGCCATTCGTATGTCAGGCGGAAATCAGGGCTTCCAAGAGTTCCCGCCGCATCCGTTGCCAAAGTCAGATGAACGTCAGGCGGCAGCCCCAATGCCTGAGCTGAGGACGACGAGAGCGATGCCGCCACGGTGTGCGACATTCGGACGACTTCGTCGCCAAAATCTACTTCGCCAGGCAGCCGATCTGCCAGAGCGCGTAAGTCGCCCAGGGCGAAGATCAGCGCCTGCTCGCTTTCCGGCAGCGAGGTAAACGATGTGCCTTTGCGAGGCGCACCGACCAAGCGGGCCAGCAACCCGGGCTTCTCGCCTCGAAGGCGCAGCGTGATGGTGGTGTCGTCGTGACTTATGTCGATATGCATGATCAGATGTACTGCTCTACCCAGAGTTGCCAGTTCGGAATGGGATTATGGGATTTTGATAACGCCGATCGGTGCATAATAACGTCGCAATGATAATTGGGCTGATAGAGTAGAGGTGCCGTTGGGTCATCCGCTCGGAAGATGTGAGTCTTGTAGCTATGGCACCCATCGACCACGATCTTGTTGCCAATCCTCATGATCAGCAAAGACGTGTTGCCGCCACGATCAAGCTGCTTTGCAAAGCGCTTATCAACGTTGAATGCGCCAGTTTCTTTGTAATACTGCTTGGCATGTTCCCGTGCCGCGCCGCCGAAGGCGACCCAGGCTTCGTCGATGCGTCGTTCCTTAAATAGCCGCAACCAGAAATCCCGGCGCGGGGGCCAGTGATGATGGTTTTGCGTCTTGGTGATTATATCGCAGAAGAACCGCATATCCTCCCGTGTCAGCCAGCGGAGGAGAACGCCTTTGAGCTGTTGGGGGAATGCCGCCCAGACGCCGCCGCGAATGAGGCGTGGATCCCCGTAGGCTCCGACGATCGATTCCGTCAGATAGCTTTGAACCGATTCGGATGGAGAAATCTGCTGCCAGGGAAAGAGAAGAGCAGCGATTGCTTTCGTGGCGCCATGCTGTAGCGCTTGGGTGTTCTCCGGCCGCAGCCATTGAAGCAGTCGCTTTTGTTCGTCCGGGCGATCCAGCCGACCTTTGATCGCTTCGAGAAACGCCAGATAGGCGAAGTAGAGCAACCCCGGTGAGTGCGGTGCTGGGAAACCGAGTTTCTTCAGATCGCTGTAAGGTTCCGACGAGCTGACCATTGGGCGGGCGACCGCATCTACCGCTTTGGCGGGGCTGAGCAGATCATCGAAGTTGGCCAACAACTGATTGATCCGGGCACCGAACTTTCCTGCACGCTGGCTTAGAGACGCTGCGAGGCGCTTGGTGTGATCCGCCCCAGGGTAAAAACTCTCAATGTAAACCCAAAAAAGGCCGTCCAGAATGGTTTGCTGTTCGGTGGCTTCTATCTCCCTAAGGTAAAACGCGCGTAGTGGCGCGAGCGCCTCAGCATCGCGTCTTGCTTCATCGAAAGCAGCAACGGCGCCCGCAGTCACTCGCCAAGTTGAAACGCCTGACCAGTCCGAACGCTCAACGCGACCGAGCATTTCGCGGGCCAATGCATTGCGTTCTTTTTCTGGTGGCTCGGGTTTGACGTCGGGCCAGCGGTCCTGCACGCGACGTACCGCTCTTTCCAAATGCGTCAGCTCGGGAAAAACGCATTTATAAAGAAATTTCTCCTTGCACTGGAGTTGGTCAGAGGCTCTCATGGCTTCCCAACAACAAGATTACCGAATCGATCCCGGATCACATCGAGCTGGTTACTCGAGCTTGGCGTGACCATGATAAACCGCAGGTCGATGCGTCGGTTGGTGGCTTGTCCGGCCGGCGTATCATTCGAAACCACCGGGCGATCCGGGCCATAACCAGCAAACGAAATCACGGCCTGATCGTTAAGATTTTTATAACTCCGCAGTGTCGGCATGGTGTCGATCATCAAGCCGAACGTCGTCGTTGCGCGGTCGGCTGAGAGCCTTATGTTAAACGGATATGTTCCGGTTGAGTCAGTATGGCCTTCGATCTGGACCGCTTCCACCACGGCGTAATCCGGATTGCACGCGGTGTAGTTCTGCACCGGGCTGCCGAGCGTGTAGCACGGTAGAATTTCGTTCAGGCGCTGCGCAATCCGTTTAACCACCTCCGACTTGCCCGCAGTGAATGTCGATCCACCTTGAACGAACAGGCCATCCCCTTGGAAGCGCAGCGCATCGCTTTGCTCGTTCAGTTGCACTTGCAGGTCGGGAAAGTCGATCTTCAGTCCATCGCGCAGGCGCTCAAGCAATTGGCGCCGGGCCTGCGCTACCCGGCTTAGATAGACCTCCAGCGGATCAATCCGGCTTTTTTCCAACTCGGCGATACGGGCCTTCAGTTTTTCATTTTCGACGGCTTGCGTATTCTTGAACTGGCTGGCGAAGAAGGCCAGCAGGATCATCACCACAAAGAGAAAGCTTACCGTCATGTCGGTCATCGACACGAACGCGCTTTCTTCGTTCTCTTCGTGGCCTCGGTGTCGACGACCCTGCGCCCGCATCAGGACCTCCCGCCGGGGGGCGACGGCATGAACGCCTCAGCCCGCGCAACCACCGCTTGCAGCGTGTCGATTCCGGGGGCGAGTGTGTCCTGCATCTTGCGGACGTGGGATTGCGCGGTGCCCAAAGCCTCGTTGAGCTGCAGAGTGTATTGGGTAAGCGCCCGGCCGAGAAGCTGGTCTATTTCGTTCAACTTCTCGGCCTCATCCGAAAGTTCGGACAAAGTAGCCCGTGTCGCATCAAGCGTCTGGCGAATGCCCTCACGTTCATTGCCAAGAGCTGAGCGCGCCGCTTCCAGCACCTGGGTTGCGCTTTCCACCATCGTTTTCGAGCCATTCGCCGTAACTTCGGTGGAGCGCAGCAGGTCGCGGATGCTGGCCTCGATTCGTTCGTGGGCCAGTCGCACCGGATCGGTTGCGGAGACAAGCTCGCGGCTCGCGCCACCGAAGCTCACCGAGGCGGCGGCGATGGTATCCGCGCCGGATTTCAGGCTGGTCGAGGCATTTCGCATGCCGCCAACCCCTTCATTGACAGCGCCGACAAGGTCTTCGAGCTGTTTGCCCAGTGCACTGAGTTGGCCGACCACTTCGCTGCCCAATGTGGTGCTCATATCGGCGCCCACTTTAGCGATTTCGGCGCTGGTCTTGCCGAAGGCGGCGACCATTTCCTGGCCTGCACTGGTGATGGCCTGATCGGCTGCGTCCGACGCAGCCCCCATCCGCTGCGAAACCGCTGTAACGCCGTTCGCGGTGGCCGCCGCCAGTTCTTTGCTGAAACCTTCAGCCGCCATGCGCATTTCGGCTGCCGCGACCTTCATCGCCTCGGCCCCGGCTGCGGTGTTGTCGCGGATCCCCTGCAAGGTATCGTTCATCACACCCAGCAGCTTGTCCGCGCCTTCGGTCATTGTGCTCGACGCGACCTCGCCGGTGGCCGCAACCTGCCCACGCAGGTCAACGATCGCGCTGGCCATCTGGCCGAGCGCGGTTTCCATGCCTTGGCCCATCTGGTTGCTGGAGGTGTTCATCCGGTCCACCATTCGGCTGATCTGCTCGGCGGCCTCGGTCAACGCTGTGCTGGTCTTTTCCAGCGCAAGCCCGACCTTGCTGGTGATCTGGTTGGACAGATCACCCACCATGTTCTCCATGCCAGAGGTGCCCATCTGGCTGACCTTGTCGAACATTGGCTTCATCTCGGCGGCAATCGAGGTGGCGATCGACTCCGATATCTTTTCAGGAAGCTCCTTCAGGGGCCGCTGCAACTGCTCGACGAACTCCATGCCGATCTTCCGATACGCCTCCCGCTGCTCCTCAACCGCTTTGAGCTGCCGGAAGCCAATATCCTCCAGGCTAACGAAGCTCAACCGCCGTTCGATATTGTAGCAGAGTCGATGCAGCGCGCGATCGA
>JANXLQ010000330.1 GCA_025355085.1 Rhodopila sp. | reverse complement strand
GGCATGGCGCCCACCGAACAATCGATGTTCGCCGATACCTTCCCGCCGGAGAAACGGTCGCAGGCATTCGCGTTGTATGGCCTCACCGTCGTCAGCGCCCCGGCGATCGGGCCGGTTCTGGGCGGCTGGCTGACCGACAATCTGTCGTGGCACTGGGTGTTTCTGATCAACCTGCCGGTCGGACTGCTGTCGCTCACACTGGTCGGCCTGCTGGTGGTGGAACCCGATATCCTGAAGCGCGAGCGGCGGGAACTGTTGGCCAAAGGCTTGAACATCGACGTCGTTGGCCTGATGCTGGTTGCCCTCGGTTTCGGCGCTTTACAGATTTTGCTGGATCGCTACGAACTGGATGACGGATTCTCGTCGGGGTTCATCTCGGCCTTGGCGGTGCTGAGTGCCGGTAGCCTGATCGTGTTGGTGGTGTGGGAACTGTATCATCCGCAGCCCGTCGTCGATGTGCGGCTGTTGGGCCATCGCAGTTTCGGAACGTGCTGCGGGCTGATGTTCCTGGTCGGCTTCCTGCTGATCAGCACGACGCAGCTTTTGCCGCAGCTTGCCCAAACGCTGCTTGGCTACAATGCGACCGTGTCGGGCCAAACTTTGGCGATCGGCGGTGTCGCCACCCTGTTCCTGATGCCGTTCGCCGGGATACTCACCGGGCGGGTTATCCAACCGAAATGGCTGATCCTGATTGCGGTGGTTGGTATGGGATGGTCGATGCTGGCGGCATCCAGCCTCAGCCTGAATGTTAACTTCTGGAGTTTATCCACGGCCCGCGTCACCCAGGTGATCTGGCTGCCGTTCCTGTTCATCCCGATCAGCGCGGTGTCGTATGTCGGGTTGCCGGCGAACCGCAGCAATGAGGCATCGGCCCTGATCAACCTGATGCGCAATCTGGGCGGCAGTGTCGGCGTGTCGTTCGTCACCTCATTGCTGGCCGAACGCACGCAATTTCACCACGCTCGGCTTGCCGAACATATCACGGCTTACAACGGTTTCGGCTGGAACGTGCCGCTTGGGCCGATCAGCAGGGCGGTGCAGGCGCAGGCCTCAATCCTGAGCTACCTGGATATCTTCTGGTTGTTGGGTGTCGTGGCGCTGGTCGTTGCCCCCGTCGTTTTGCTGCTGCCGCGCGTGCCCAAGGGCACCGCTTCGGGGCATTGAGTGCCGATGCCAGTCCATCGGAACCAACCACCGAAATCGCCCATTGAAACCGGCCAATCATACCGGCCCCGCCTTGTGCGAGGTTGCGCTTCTTCCGCCTGACTGCTGGAT
Source organism: Rhodopila sp. (assembly GCA_025355085.1). Classification (GTDB taxonomy): domain Bacteria; phylum Pseudomonadota; class Alphaproteobacteria; order Acetobacterales; family Acetobacteraceae; genus Rhodopila. Next base: position 19,645 of record JANXLQ010000330.1, on the reverse strand, counting down.
TACAATCATGATCGACAAAGCAAAACGAACCCTGACATTTGCTGCCGCCCTGGTGGGGGCGACGGCTCTCTCCGGCTGCACCATGGGGCCGGACTTCAAGCGCCCGGATTGGGCCTCACCGTCTTCCTGGTTAAGCGGCCCAAAAGAGCCGGTGAAGCCCGCACCGAGTATCCCGGTTGCGGAACCGGTCGATGCGGACTGGTGGAAGCTGTTCAAAGACCCGATCCTGACCGGGCTGGCACAACGTGTGGCATCCGAAAATCTGGACGTTCAGATGGCGGCGATTCGGCTGACCGAGTCGCGCGCTCAGCTTGGCATCGCCCGGGCGTCGGAATTGCCCGTGTTCCATGGCAACGCATCGTACACGCGCCAGCAGGCCAGCAACCACGGCGTGTTCGTGGTTATCCCCAGTGCCGCCGGAGCCAATGGCGCGTCCGGCAACACCGTCGGCGGGGTAAAAAGCCGGGGCCTGCAGCCGTTCGATATTTGGCAAGGCGGCTTCGATGCGTCGTGGGAGGTCGATTTCTGGGGGCGGGTGCAGCGTTCGGTAGAATCTGCGTCTGCCTCGGCTGAGGCCGCCAATGAGGCGAAGCGTTCGGCACTCATGTCCAGTTTGGCGGAGGTTGCCCGCGATTACATCCAGCTTCGCGGCGTTCAGACGCAATTGCAGATCGCCCGAGACAACGTCGGCATCGCCCGCCAGAGCCTGAATCTGTCGCAGCAGCGGGCCGCCGGCGGGGTGACCACCGACCTCGACGTGGCCAATGCTTCCGCCCAGTTGCGCACCACGTTGTCGCAAATACCAACCTTGCAGCAGCAAGAGGCGCAAGCCATCAACGCCCTGAGCCTGTTGCTGGGACAACCGCCCAACGCTTTACGGGCCGAGTTGGAAACCGCCAGGCCAGTGCCCCCGGTCCCGCCACGCGTGCCGATCGGACTGCCTTCGGAACTGGCGCGCCGGCGGCCGGATATTCGTCAGGCGGAGGCTCAGCTTCATGCCGCCACCGCCGACATCGGCGTGGCCGAGGCAAATTTCTACCCATCGTTGAAGCTGACCGGCAGCATGGGGTTGCAATCCTTGCAGCTCAATCACGTATTCGATCTGAATGCGAAGCAGTATGCCGTGGGTCCCGGGCTGACGATTCCGATCTTCGAGGGCGGCCAGTTGCGGGCATCGTTGCAACTGCGCGAGGCTTTGCAGCAAGAGGCTGCAATCAACTTCCAGAAGACCGTATTGCAAGCCTGGCACGACGTCGATAACGCATTGACGGCCTATCAGGCGGAGCAGAGCCGGCGTGACGAGTTGATCCTGGCCGTGGCGGACAATCGCCGCGCACTGGGGCTGGCGCAGAGCCGCTATCAGCAAGGTGTCGCCGACTTTCTGACCGTCCTGGACGCTCAACGCAGTCTGCTTGGTGCCCAATTGCAACTCGCCGGCAGCACGACCACCGTGTCTTCGAATCTGGTGGCTTTATACAAGGCACTTGGGGGCGGATGGGAGACGGACATGCCGGAGGAGAAAGCAATCGCGGCGGCCCGGTAAGGTTTCACACATATCGGGTTCCGTTAACCAATAATTAGTCTTTGCACGCGATAATCCGCGCCGCATGTGGGCGCGATCGACTTTGCTTTCCGGCTTTTTGGTTCTCGTCGCGGTGGTCTGCCTGGCCGGCCGAGCGGTTGCGGAACTGTTGACGGCGCTGTTTCCGGATGGGGTGCCTGCCTATGACATGGGCGACGGCGTCACCGTTGAAACACGTCTTCACCCGGAACAAATGCCGCTGGGCCTGCGGGAAGGCGGGTTTGAGTTCATGCCGCGCCTGGACCAGGGCGTTGGGTACAGCAGCAACGCCTTCCCCGGCCCGCACCGGCGCGGAAGCTGGCAGGTTGTAACCAATCCCGCTCTGTCCATCGGATCGAACTGGTCGCGCGATGCGTTCGGCGCAATGCTTTCGGTCCGGGATACGCGGTACCTCGCGCTGCCGGCACAGGATCGCACTGACACAACGGTTTCGGTTGGCGGGCGGATCGATATCGGCAACGGCAAACTGACCATCGGCGCAGCCCATGTGGTGCAGCACGAGGATCGGGGCCAGATCGATACGCTGGCCGTTGACCGGCCGATCGCGTTTCAACTCGACGATGTGCGTGCGTCGTATGCGATCTCCGATGGACGGTGGAACATCGTGTCCAGCCTGGAGGCGACGAACTGGACCTATTCCGGAACGACGATACAGGGGCTTCCCGCCAGCCAATCGTACCGCGACCGGGTGGTGGTCCAGGGTGGCGCTACCGTCAGCTACGAATTCGCGCCGTTGCGCAGCGCGGTGCTTGTGGTTCGCGCGATTGGGCAGGACTACACTCACGCGGCGGCGGGTCAGGCCAGCGAGGACTCCACCAGTTACCAAGTGCTGGCGGGCATCGATTACGATGACAATTCGCTGTGGCGCTGGCGGGTTCTGATTGGCGGCGAGACACGGCAATTCGCCAGTCCGCGGTATCGCCAACAGAATACCCTGATCGCCGAGGCGGGTGTGCGCTGGCAGCCCAGCGGCCTGACGACGGTTAGCGCAACCATCGGCCGGGAAACACAGGACGCCGCGCAGGCGGGGGTGTCGGGACTGGTTTACTCGTCCGCGCGGCTGGTGATCGACCATGAGTATTTGCGCGATTTGGTGTTCAGGGCGTCGATCGGGTTGCAGAAGGCGGATTTTTTTGGTGGCGGGCATCAGATAGGCACGACCGCCGGTTTGGGCATGACATGGGTGATGAACCGCAATGCCCGGCTGTCCGTCACCTACGACCAGACCGAGCTGCATGGGTCTGGTATTCCGACTGAGACTTTGGTGACCGGCTACAGCCGAGGTGTCGGTTTGATCACGTTGCGGCTGGGTATGTGAGGGTGGGCGATCGGTCGCGTCCCTTAAGGCCGGTCGCCGGACCCGAGACGGATTTGGCCGATCGGACGACAGTTTCTTTACTTGGGCTGGAATTCACCAGTCTGAACGCAGCGCAGGCTGCATCGCGTATCGCGGCGCGTCCGGCCCTTCTGCCGTTTGTCTATGTGGTTACCCCGAATGCCGATCACCTGGTACGTATTCGTCGTGATCCGTTACTGTATGAGATATATCGCACAGCGGCATTGTGTTTGTTGGATTCGTCGGTTGTTGCCGGTATGGCGCGCGCCTTCGGCCTGATTGTACCGCGTGTCGCCCCCGGCAGCGACTTGACCGCGCAATTGATCCACCGGCACGTCGCGGCAGGAGAACGCATTACGATCGTTGGGTTATCGCCGGCCTGGTTGCCGGCGTTGATTAAACAATGCGACCTGACGCCGCCGGCCCATTACGATCCGCCGATGGGGTTCGAGCATAACCCGGACTCGTTCGCGGCTGCCCTGGAGTTTGTCCGGAAGAACCCCGCGCGGTTCGTGTTTCTCGCTGTCGGCTCTCCCCGGCAAGAGCGTCTCGCCGCTGCATTGGCGGCATCCGGCGACATCACCGGTACCGGGCTATGTATAGGCGCTAGCCTGGAGTTTCTCGCCGGGGCGCGGCGGCGTGCGCCTGCTTTGGTGCGCCGGATGCATCTGGAATGGTTGTTCCGCCTGGCTGCCGAACCCCGCCGCCTTTTTCGCCGTTATCTGATCGACAGTCCCGTGGTCATCGCTTTACTGTTCCGGGAGCGTCTGGAACATGCCCGGCATCGGACAATACCTCCCGCATGATGCGATAGAAAAATGAACCTCTGTGCGCGTAGTCGTTGCGGGTAAGATAGGAAGCGCCGGCGGCCGGCATCGACTGAGATATCGATCGCGGCATCATGTTCGACGCTGCCAGGATCGCGCGCATGGTTTGTGGCAGCCGTCCATTCCAGGCACCCTTCAGCAGGTAACCGGCAACGCGGGGTGTCAGGGCCAACCAGGGCCGGCCCAGCTTACGCTCGATATAAAGTCTGTTCCTTACGAAGTAGAACCAGCGTGCGGCGGACCAACACAGGCGTTGTTCGGGGGCAACCTTGTGGCGGATTACGATGTCGCCGCGATAGCGGATACGCCAGCCAAGGGCGATTGCCCGTAGGCAGAAATCGAATTCTTCCCAGCAGAAGAACAGCGCCGGATCGTAACCGCCCGCCTGTTCCCAGGCCGTCCTGCGGATGGCATGGCCGGCGCCGACATAGGTGACGGCATCGAAACTTTCCGCCGCACAGGGCAGCAGCTTCAATGGATATCCCCAGGAAGACCGGTCATCCGATCCATCGGTGTAATTGATAATGCGGCACCCGATCGCCGCCAATCGCGGTTCGGCATCCAGTGCCGCGACCATGTTTGCGACAGTGACCGGCGTTGCGAATTCGGCATCGTTATCCAGCGCAACGATCACGCGCCCATGCCCCAGGCCTGCGATCAGGTCGCGGCCGCCTGCCACGCCGAGATTACTCGGCACCGCCAGCAAAGTGAGATCGGATCTATCTCGGGCAACCGCCGCCAGCCGAACCAGTGCCCAAGGACGAGATCCCTGGTCGAGTACGAAAATATGGCGCCGGACCCCGGTCTGGTGTCCGGCGGAGGCAATGGCGGCAAGCGTTTCCTCCACCCTGTCCAATGCCAGGATGATGATATCGGCGTCATATTCGCCTTCGGACGGGCCAGCGGCGCCGGCAACCAGGTAAGCGGTCATTCCATCGTCTCCAGCGGCGGTATTGCCAGATAGGCCAGCCGTTTGTTTTCCTTCCGCCCGCGCGAAACCGCGTCCAGGATCAAACCGCAGGCCAGGGACAGGAAACCCAGCAGCATCAATCCGGTCGAAAGCACCGCCGTCGGCAGGCGCGGGACCAGCCCAGTGGCCAAAAATTCTAATACAACAGGGATACCGAGACCGATCCCCGAGCTCAGCAGGGCCAGGGCGGCGAGCGAAAACACCTGTAGAGGCCGTTCCTGCTGAATAAGGGTAACGATTGCCCGCAGGATGCGCATGCCATCGACGAAGGTATTCAATTTTGAGCACGTTCCCGCCGCGCGGTTGCGATAATGCGCACGCACTTCCTGCACAGGCATATGCAGGGCGAGGGCGTGAACGGTGAATTCCGTTTCTGTCTCGAACCCCGAGGACAGGGCAGGGAATGATTTGACGAAGCGCCGGCTGAACACGCGATATCCGGACAGTAGATCGGTAATGCCGCTGCCGAATACCCGAGAAACGATCGCGGTGAGCAGGACGTTGCCGAATCGATGGCCGGGACGGTAAGCTTCCCGGACGGCGCCGTAACGGGCGGCGCTGACCATATCCAATTGGCGTTCGATCAGTATGTGCAGCATGCCGGGCGCTGCCTCGGGGTCGTAGGTGCCGTCGCCGTCCACCAGGATATAAACGTCCGCGTCGATATCGGCGAACATGCGCCGCACGACGTGGCCTTTGCCCTGCAACCTCTCCCGCCGCACCACCGCCCCGGCCGCGCGGGCTTCCAACATGGTTTGGTCGGTGGAGTTGTTGTCGTACATATAAACGATCGCACCGGGCAACGCGATCAGGAAGTCGGACACGACCTTGCCGATCGCGGCTTCTTCGTTGCGGCAGGGTATCAGGACGGCGACGCGCGGCTGACTTTCGGCCAGACCGAACTGTGCGGCGATCGATTTGTCCGACAGCCATCCGCGATCCGGAATGCTTGCCGGGGCTTTTTCCAGTGTCGCGGACATGACCAGGGTTTCCATCTAATAAGCATTCATCATGCGCAGCACGGTCACGATCGTGCGGCAGATAATCAGAAGGTCGCGGGTCAGACTCCAGGTCGCGATGTATTCCAGATCGCTATCGACCCGGCGCAGCAGTTTTTCCTCCGTGTCGGTTTCGCCACGCCAGCCGCGCACCTGCGCCAGCCCGGTCATGCCCGGTTTGACGCAATGACGGGCGGCATAGTCCCTTGTGATCGCCTCGAACGGCCGGCCGGCGGCGCAGGTGCCGGGTGCATGCGGGCGTGGGCCGACCAGCGACATCGATCCCGCCAGCACGTTCAGGAACTGCGGTAATTCGTCGAACGAACTGCGACGCAGCCACACGCCGAATCCGGTGATGCGGTCGTCGTTTCGGGTGGCCTGGCGGCATGTTCCGGCGGGCTCCGCGATGTGGCGCATGGTGCGGAACTTAAGCATCGTGAACCGTTGCCCGTTCAGCCCAATGCGCTGTTGGCGAAACAACGCCGGTCCCGGGCTGGTGAGACGGATCACGGCGGCAACCAGCAGCATCGGAAGCGCCACAAGACTGAGTAACGCCAGCGCCATGACGATGTCCGCCGTTCGCTTAATAACAGCATCGCGCTGCCTGTTCGCGCCGGCAGGTTCACGGAAAGAGATCGGGGCGGGCGATAGCCAGCCGCTGCTGTAGGCAAGGTTTTCGAATCGGGGGGGGCGGAGCGCTGACATGATCTGCTGCATCGTTTGGTTGCGATGCGGGGCAGCCTGGAGGGTAAAGTATTAGGGAGTGGTTAACGCGGCACACGGCTGTAGTTGGCTTTGAATATTTTTCTTAAACCGGCGACGAATCAAGGAACACACAACGAACTCGGGGGGCGTTTCAGCGGAACACCAACCGGCGGGACAGGATGAAATTGACAAACATCCCGGCGATCGAGCCGGCTGAGGTGGCGATCACCGGTTGGTCGGCGGCGACGGCGACGAAGGTGACCAGCACGGCATAGGTGCCCCGGTTCAGCACGAATCCGCCGAGGTTGGCGAACATGAACATCGCCCACTGGCGGTGCGCCGGTCCCGCACCCTGTCCCCGGAACGTCCATATGCGGTTGAGCGCCCAGTTGGAGGTCGCGGCCACGACATAGGCGGCCATCCCGGCGCCGTAGAGGCCAAGGGCGTGCCGCAGCCCATAGACGGTCGCGGTATCGACAAGCAGACCCACCAGTCCCACCGCGCCGAAGCGCAAGAACTGCGCGAGCAGGATCATTCGCATCGGGGTTGCGATCGACCGCGGCAACAGGCGGAGAAGGATCGTTTGCATTGGGGTCAGGTCCGGCTGTTCATGCTCTGCCTAACGCGGGGATGCGCGGCTTCGCAAGCGATGTCGTCACCGGCTGTTCGTGACGCATAAAGATGTCGTCACCGGCTTGACAGCGTCAGTGCCAACGTCACCCTGATTCCGTAGTTTCGAACCGGACATTGATATGATCATCGGTACTGCCGGTCACGTGGACCATGGCAAAACGGCACTCGTCAAGGCCCTGACCGGTGTCGATACGGATCGTCTCGCCGAGGAAAAGCGACGCGGCATCACCATCGACCTGGGCTACGCCTATGCGGGCGATCTGGGTTTTGTCGATGTGCCGGGGCATGAGCGGTTCGTGCATACCATGCTGGCGGGGGCCGGCGGGATCGACACCGCGTTGGTGGTGGTGGCGCTGCCCGAGGGCATCCGCCCGCAAACCCGGGAACACCTGCACATCCTGTCGCTGCTGGGAATAGATCGCGCCGTGGTGGCACTGACCAAGTGCGACCTCGCCGCCGATCGCATTCCGGAGGTCACGGCCGCATTACGCACGCTGCTTGCGGAAACGCCGCTGGCCGAGGTGCCGGTCATCCCGGTCTCGGCGCTGACGGGCTATGGTATCGACGATCTGAGAGCGGCTCTGCTGGCATCCGCACCACGGGAACGCGACCGGGCAGGGTATCCTCGGCTGGCGGTAGACCGGGCGTTTACCTTGCCAGGCGCGGGCCTGATCGTCACCGGCACGCTGGTGTCGGGCCGCATCGCGGTTGAGGACCGGCTGGTACTGTCGCCTTCCGGTCTGGAATTTCGGGTGCGCGGCCTGCACGCACAGAATCGCCCGGCGGCCGAAGCGGTGGCGGGCCAGCGAGTGGCGCTCAACATCGCCGGCCCCCGGCTGTCGAAGGATAGCGTCACGCGCGGCGACTGGGTGCTGCATCCCGGCCTGCATGCCCCGGTTACCGGTCTGGATGCCCGGATCACCCTGTTGTCCGACGCACCACGGGCAATGCGCCAGGACACGCCGGTGCATCTGCATCTCGGCGCTGCTCACGTTATGGCCAGGGTGTCGCTGCTGAACCGGGACCGGCTGGAACCGGGGGAGGCCGCGCTGGTCCGCCTGAATTTGCAGCAGCCGATCGGGGCTTTGGCGGGGGACCGAATCGTCCTGCGCGATACCGGCGCCACCTACACAATGGGCGGAGGGATCGTGTTGGACCCGTTTCCCCCCCGGCGTGGCAGGCGCAGCCCCGTGCGGCTGATGCAACTCGGTGCGCTCGATTTTTCTGACGCAGCCGTGGCGTTGCGTGGCTTGCTGGCAGTGGCTCCGGGATGGACCGACCATGCGTCGTTCATGCGGGCGCGCAACGTGCGACAGGAAGATCGGGCGGAGTTGGCGGCAACCGTACCGGCGATTGTGGCCGGCGGGCTGATCCTGTCGCCAGCAGCTTTCGATGGTGTGCGTGATGCAATCCTGACCGCACTGGCGGCTCATCACCGGCGGTCACCCGAATTGCCGGGGTTGCAGTCCGTACGATTGCGGACGGCGGTGGCGGAGCGGCCCCCTCTGGCCGGGTTTGCCGGGATACTGGAAGCGATGCTGCGCGAAGGCGCGATCGCTGTGGACGGTCCGTGGTTCCGCCTGCCGGGTCATCGGATCGCCCTGTCAGCTCAGGACGAGCAACTTTGGAAGACGATACAGCCTTTGCTGGCAACCGAGCGGTTCCGGCCGCCGAGAGTGCGGGATATGGCAGTGGCGCTGAAGGTGGCGGAGCCGGCGGTGCGTGTCACCTTGAAGCGGTTGATGCGGATGGGGCAGGTGATTGAGATCGCACCGGACCACTTTTTCTTGCGGGAGACGGTAGCCGAAATGGCTGGCATCGCGGCCGATGCCCTGGAAGCGGATGGAACCCTGACAGCCGCCGGCTTCCGCGACCGTTTGGATAACGGGCGGAAAGTTGCAATCCAGGTCCTTGAGTTTTTCGACAAATCGGGGGTCACCGTGCGCTCCGGCGATGTGCGGCGGGTGCGTGCGGATCGACTGGGGTTGTTCGGGCAGATGGATGGCGCCGGTCCGTAACCGGCGGTTGCCTGCGGTTACAGACCGGCGCCACCAAATTCATGAAGGCTAATCGAACAGGGAATCGACCGCATCCTGCAGCAGATCGGGGTTGGTGCCGGCTGCAGCCCCGGTCAGACCCGCCGTGGCCACAAACGGTGCATCGACGACGACACCGCCAACCGCTGGCGTAGCGTTGTCACCCGGGACCATGGCGGTCAGCATTGTCTCAACGTGCTGCAAGTGCTGGATCGCGCGCCGGATGCGCTGACCGGTCACGTCCTGGAAGGAACAGGCCTCGAAGATCGCATTGACCTTCTCATTGACCGCCAATATGGCGGCGGGGTCGTTCTTGCCGTCGCGCACCCAATCGCCGATGGCTTCTGCTGCCTCCATGATCCGGTTCGCCGCAGCCTCGGTCGCCTGCACCACTGCCTCCAGCTCCAATCCGCTGTTCCGGGTGGCGGCGGCCGGTAAGGCGATGACGCTGGTTATTTGATCGCGAATGTCTTTCAACTGCCCGGAGAGGTTGGTTTCGGAAAAATCCACCAGATCGACGGTGGCATGGATTTCCATGCTGAGTTCCGCGATCCGCCGATCGACGAAGCTGCGCAAATCGCCCATCTCCGCCCTGATGGTCGCGCTGACTGCCTGCTGTATCTGGTCTGTCTGGTTCGCCACTGTGTCCGCCCGCTGCCAAGGAACGTGCGATAGGACCGCATGGAAGTTAATATCCGGTAAACACCCGCATCCGAAAATGCAGACTATGTTCTGGATGGCAACGGAACAGGGGGGGCAGCACGGAGGGGGCTGACGGTCGTGGAGAGCGGTTCCGCTGAGGCAATGCCGGGGATCTACGACCTCCGGCATCCGACCGCAGCGCCCCGACGGAAGAAGAAAGACCTCAGGCGGCCTTTTTCATCTTCTTCACCTTGTTCGTGCGCAACTGGCCCGGCGCGCTGCCGCCCTTGGCACGATCCAGCACAAACCGGGCATAGTCGTCCATGTCGCCATTGAACGGCTTCACGGTACCGTCTGCCGCCAACCACAGCCGATCGGCGACCAGTTCCATCAACGACCGGTCATGCGTGATCAGGATAACGGCGCCCTTGTAGTCGTTCAAGGCATCCAGCAGAGCGCGCCGGCTGTCGATATCCAGATGGTTCGTCGGCTCATCCAAAATCAGCAGATGCGGCGCCGGCATGGCGACCATGTTGAGCAGCAAGCGGGCACGCTCACCGCCCGACAGATTTTCTACAGTGGTGGATTGCTTGTCGAACCCGATCCCGAATCCGGCTAAACGGGAGCGGTGCTGCGTCTCGGTGTCGTCCTGGCGTTCTCGCCGGATGATGTCGAGGGGGGTGTCGGCAGGGTCCAAAGCCTCAATCTGATGCTGATGGAACCAACCGACCTTAATACGGCGTTCGCGCTGCATGTGGCCCGATTGCAGACCCAGTGCGCCCGCCGCCATCTTAGCGAAAGTGGACTTTCCGGCGCCGTTCACGCCCAGCAGGCCAATCCGGTCATCGACGTCGAGCCGTAGGTTCAGGTTCCGTAGCACCGGTTCGCCGCCGTATCCAACCGATGCGGCCTCCAGCCCCATCAACGGTGGAGACAAAGGGCGTCCGGGTGAGGGCAGGGTGAACGGCGCGACGCGTTCCTCGATGGTTGTCGCAACCGGCTCCATCTTCGCCAGTCGTTTCATCCGCGATTGTGCCTGCGCGGCCTTGCTGGCGGTGGCTTTGAAACGATCGACGAAGCTTTGCAGATGCGCGCGTTCGGCATCCTGCTTGGCAGCGAACGCCGACAGCAACCGTGCCTTCTCGCCGCGGCGTTTCTCGAACTCGTCGTAGCCACCGGTGTATAGATCCAGCTTGCCCGCCTGAAGGTGCAGGATGGCATCGACCGAGTTGTTCAGCAGCTCCCGGTCATGGCTGATGATGATTGCCGCGTTCGGATATTTCCGCAGCCGGGCTTCCAGCCACATCGCCCCTTCCAGGTCGAGATAGTTGGTCGGTTCGTCCAACAGCAGCATGTCGGGTTCGGCGAACAAGGCGGCCGCCAGGGCGACCCGCATGCGCCAGCCGCCGGAGAATTCCGACATCGGACGGGACAGGTCGGCGACCGAAAACCCAAGACCGGCCAGGATTTCGCCGGCTCTGGCGGGTGCGCGATCGGCGCCGATTTCCTCCAACCGAGCATAAATGTCGGCGATACGCTCTGGTTCGGCAGTTTCCAGCTCGGCGTAGAGGGCATCGCGCTGGGTGTCAGCTTCCAGAATGGTTTCCAGCAGGCTGACCGGCGTGGCCGGATGCTCCTGGTCCACGCTGGCGATGCGGGCGAGCTTCGGCATGCCGATGTCGCCGCCGTCGGGCGATAACTCGCCCAGGATCAGCTTGAACAGCGTCGATTTGCCAACGCCGTTGCGGCCCACCAGGCCGACTTTGGCGGTGGACGGGATCAGCACGCTGGCATGGTCGAAAAAGCGCCGTCCCCATGCGTTGAACACGAGGTCATCGATTTGAAGCATGGGTGTGGGTCAGTCCGCGCGGGGAAGGGCGCTGTCTAACGTGCCGGTGTGGAAAAAGCGAGGATGATCGCCGGGTGTCAGATATGTGTCATGGTCGGCCTTTGCTGCCGCGTCTCCTGGTTCGCAGCGCGGGAAGAAGTCGCCAAACGCCTGCGCTCGTCAGCGTGACCTTGCCCGATGCCGAACCGCGCAAGGTCACGCTGACGACAGCTTACCCAAGCCATGGCCGAACCGGGATTCCGTCCGTCAGGTGGCGGGTGTGCTGCCAGGTCAGGCGATCAGGGCGGCACACGCATCGATGCCGGCCCCGGCCACTGAACCGGGCGTTACAAGAACCCAATACTGAACCACGGCACAGCGGCAACCACGATCAGGCCCGCCAGCACCGCCAGCAGATAGGGCCAGATGCGCCGCATCGCCGCATCCGGGGATACTCGCCCGATGGCACAGGCGCTGTAGTAACCCACTCCGAATGGTGGCGCGAACAACCCGATGCCCATCGCAAGGATAACCACCATTGCATAATGGACCTCGTGAATCCCTACCAATTTGGCGGACGGGAACAGCAGCGGCCCGAACAGCACAATGGCCGGAATGCCCTCCAACACGCTGCCAAGCACAATGAACGCGACGATGGAGACCGCCATGAAGCCGGCGGCGCCTCCGGGCATTTGGGTCATTGCCGAGGCCAACTGGCGAGAGAATCCAGACTGCGTCAGCGCCCACGCCATGCCGGTCGCCGTGCCGATGATGAGTAGGATGGCGCCTGACAGAGCCGCCGTTTCCACCAGCATCGGGAACAGCCGCCGCAACGGAAATTGCCGATAGACCAGGATGCCCATTGCCACCGCATAGACGATGCCGATGGTCGAAACCTCGGTTGCGGTGGCAACACCCTCGATCACCGCTGTGCGGATCACGAACGGCAGGATCAACGCGGGCAAGGAGATGATGAACGCCTTGCCGATGAAGGCCCAGGGCGGCCGTTTAACGCCGGCCATGTTTTCGTTGCGGCCACGGTAGCGGGCTACCAGGGCCAGCGCGATTGCCAGCACCACGGCCGGCATCAGTCCGCCGGTGAACAGGGCGGCGATGGATACGCCGGTCACCGACCCGATGGTGATCAGCACCAGGGATGGCGGGATCGTCTCGCTCATGGCGCCGGATGCGGCAAGCAGGGAGACCAACTCACCCTCGTTGGCGCCGCGCCGTTTCATATCCGGGAACAGGACCGGGGCAACCGCCGCCATATCCGCTGCCTTGGACCCGGAAATGCCGGACACCAGGTACATGGCACCAAGCAGTACGTAGGACAGGCCGCCTCGGACGTGCCCGAGCAGGGAGGACAGGAAGTTGACCATGGCGCGGGCCATGCCGGTCATCTCGATCAACAGGCCGAGGAACACGAACAGCGGCACCGCGAGCAGGATCAGGGAACTCATGCCTTCGTCCATGCGGGAGACGACGACGGTCAGCGGCGTACGGGTCAGGGTTGCCAGGTAGGCCAGGGTGGCCAGTCCGAAGGCGAAGCCGATGGGCACCGAGAGCAATACGGCGGCACCCAGGAGCACAATGAAAAATAGAACCAGGTTCCAGTTACCAAAGCCCTTCATCCAGGGACCGGCGTAATGCAGGGTTACCGCGAGGGTCGCGACGACCGCGACACCGAACAACGCATCCTTCCAGGACAGACGTAGCAGCCGGGACAGCGCGGTCACCACCATCAGCGTCGCGCCCACCGGGATCGCCATCGCGCGGAATGTGTTGTGCATGCCCAACGCAGGGGTCTCGATGAACCACTCATCGGACGCGTATTCCCAGGCGGACGGCAGCACCATCAGCAGGAACACGGCTACGGCGGCCGATGACAAAGCCTCGGTCCGGGCACGTCCGGCCGCCGACATGCCGCCGACGATGGCTGTCAGGCGCATGTGTTCGGATCGTTGCAACGCGATCACGCTGCCCAGCATCGCCAGCCACAGGAACAGAATGGAGGCCAGTTCATCCGTCCAGACCAGCGGCGAGTGGAAGGCGTAGCGGGCCGTCACGCCGGTAAACAACACGACAATTTCCGCAAACACCAGAAGTGCGGCCGGTCCTTCGGCGATAAAGCGCAGTAACCCGTCGATACGGGCGGCGAGTAGGCCCGGGGCCGGAGCGATGCCGACGGAAATGCCGTGTGCCATGTCAGGTCAGAGAGCCGACTTCGGATTCCAGGATCGCCCATGCCTCGTCGCCGTATTTCTTTTTCCACTCGCCATAGAAGCCGGCGGTCTTCAGGGCATCACGGAACGCCGGTTTGTCCACTTCGACGAACTCCAGCCCCTTAGATTTCAGGTCGTCGGCGACGGACCCGTTCATCTTGGCGATGTCGGCACGTTCTTGCAGCGCGGACGCGTTGATCTCTCGCGCAACGATGGCCCGGGCGTCACCGGGCAGCGCCGAGAAACTGCGCTTGTTGCCCAGCATCCAGAACCCGTCCCACATGTGACTGGTCATGGACACGTATTTTTGGACCTCATACAGCTTGGCGATCTGGATCAGCGTCAGCGGGTTTTCCTGCCCCTCGGCGATCTTGGTCTGCAACGCGGAATACACCTCGGCGAAGTTGATGCTGATCGGCGAGGCGCCCAGGGCGGAGAACATGCTGGTCCAAAGCGGCGACACCGGCACCCGGATCTTGAACCCCTTCAGGTCCTCCGGCGTTCTGATCGGATGGGTGGAACTGGTGATCTGGCGGAACCCGTTGTCCCACATGTTGTCCATGGCGATCAGGCCGCGTTTGTCGATCTCGGCCCGGACATGGGCGCCGAGCTTGCCGTCCATCGCCTTCCAGACGGTGTCATAGTCCTTGAAGGCGAAGCCAATGCCGTTGATGGACGCTGCGGGAACCAGTGTCGCCACGATCAGGCCGGACAGCGTGAAGAAGTCGATCGCGCCCGAGCGAAGCTGCGACAGCATGTCGGTGTCGGAGCCAAGCTGGTTATTGGGAAACAACTGGATATCGACCGCGCCGTTGGTCGCTGCCCTGATACGGTCAACCGCTTCCTGCTGGCGGATGGTCTGCGGGTGGGTCAGCGGGGCGTTGTTCGCCATCTTCAGGCTGAACTCCGCAGCCCGGGCGGGGCGGGTGTTAATGGCGAACAATGGCAACGCGGCCCCGGCGAGCACGGCGCGGCGGTATAAAAGCGACATATGGAAATCCTTGGGCGTTTCGTTCGGATCCCAAAATACTGACTGGGACGGGGGTGGCAAGCGAAAGCTGAAATCGGCAGACTGAAAATATGTCCCAAAGCCCTTATTTTTTTCGTGCTGCCGATCATCCCTTGCACACAGTCACCGACCGGCTGAAGGTGCGCGAGGCCGCTTCCGGCTTCGGTATCGCGTTGCGGTATCAGGAGCGTGCGCCTGATCTGCCCGATTCGCCGGAGGGCAATTGGTGCGAGACCGGGCATTCCATCTTCATCCTGTCCGGCCGCATCCGCTATCGTTTCGACAGCCACACGGTGGAGGCGGGTGCCGGGGATATGCTTCACATCCCTGCCGGACCGGAACACCGCCACAAACCAAGCGTGGCCGGGCCGGATGTCGTCCGCTATGTCCTGACGGAGTTCGGCCTGTAAACGTTTTGGTAAGGATTGCTGTGTAAGATCGGTCGCTGGAGACCGAGTCATGCTGACCTCTGCCGTGCGTTCACTCTTCCAACGAATGGGGTCGCGCCAAACTGAGGCGGTTCGGGTGTTGCATGTCCCGGTGCTGGTGGCTCCGGTGCTGGTGGCTCCGGCTGCACCGGTCGCGGATACCACCAATCCTGATCCCCGGGGGCGAACTGTCTGGCCCGCGGCGCGGTTGGCGCTGTCACGGGATCTTTGGGGCGCGGGCTTCATCTCCCCCGGCGGCGAGGCGGAAATACTGCGTCTGACCCGCCCGCTGGGTGTTTCCGCAACCGCGAGCCTGTTGATCGTCGGTGTGGGCAGTGGCGGGCCAGCCATCGCGGTAACGCGAAATCTGGGTGCGTGGGTTACCGGGATGGACCATGATCCGTTCGTGCTCGCGGCGGCCAAGGGGGTCATCGGTAAATCCCAGCTTGGGAAGAAGATCACGCTCAAGCCCTGGACCCCGGACAATCCGGCGTTCGGTACCAGCAGCCATCACCACTGCCTGGCGCTGGAACCGTTTCATGGCGACCATCCCGAACCAATCGTGGATGCCTTGGCGCGGGCGCTGAAACCGGGCGGGCAGATGGTTGTGACCGAACTGGCCGCCGCCGCGCCGTTAAACCCGGCCGATCCGATCGTGCGCCGCTGGGCCGAACTGGAGCATCGCGATCCATCAGACGTGTTGGCACCGATTGCGGTAACGCGGATGCTGGGCCGTATCGGCCTGGATGTCCGCGTCGCCGAAGACATATCCGACCGTCACATGGCGGACGCCCTGCTGTGTTGGCGGATGATGTTGCGCGGGCTGCCGAATACCAGGCCTAATCCGCTGCAAGCCGCGCAGATAGTGCGCGAGGCGGAGTTATGGCTGCTGCGGCGGCGGCTGATCCGGGACGGGCGGCTGCGGATGATGCGCTGGTACGCCATCAGCCGGCCGTCCTCGGCCGGACTCGGTGACCGGGCAATCGGGTGATGGGACAATCGGATGACGGGGGCCATCGGATGACGGGGGCCATCGGATGACGGGGGCGGCTTGACATCTTCGCTAGCGGCAACGATTCTGGTTCACTCCGATGCGGTGGTCAGGGCAAAACATCGGCCTTACGATCGGAAGTTACCTCCCCTATGAACGATCTTATGCGGACAACCAGCCTTTTCGCTATGTCGGTGATCCTGGCACTTGCGTCGCAAGGGGCGCCCGCTGCCGAGCCTGCGGGGGCCGGCGGAAGCTCTGCCTGTCCGCCAACCGGAACGGTTAGGCCTAAGACCGGGCTTCTGCCATCCGGTTATCTGCACACAGATGGCTCCCAAATCGTCGATGAGGCCGGTGTTCCCGTCCGTATTGCATCCATTGGTTGGAATCAGGGTTTCGAGAACCCCGCTGCGGCCTTGCCGAAGATCGCGCAGACCGGATTTAATGCCGTGCGGGTGTCCTGGGTCGATGCGACGATGCAGAGCGACCTGAAAACAATCGACGCCATCGTCGCCGCCGCGAGCCGGAGCGGTGTGAAGGTCATCCTGGACCATCACACGAACGAGGCTGGAAACGCCGCCGACGGCTGGGGTGCTCAGCAACGGAACGGGCTTTGGTATGACAGCGGGCCAGGCTCGGATGAAACGAACGGCGCGGGCGTAAAGGGCACCGTTACGCAGGCGATCTTTCAGGCGCATTGGGTGGAGATCGCCAAACGTTACGCCGGCAACAGTACCGTCATTGGCTACGATCTCCATAACGAGCCGCTGACGATCCGCGGCGGAGCGACCTGGGGCGGCAGCGGCGTCACCGACATCCGGATGATGTACCGGACCGTCGGCAACGCCATCCTGGCGGTCAATTCGGGGCCGTTGATCATCGCGGAGGGGCCGCAGAATTATCCCGGTGACAAGCCTTGGGGCGATTTGTCGAAAGTACGTTCCGCGCCAGTGGATATGGCTGTCCCGAACAAGATCGTTTATTCAGTGCATGACTACCCAGTTTACGTGTCCGGCGTCCAGGAGGATAGCGGCCCGCGCAAGGTGGCGAAGATGAATCGAGCCTGGGGCTACCTGGTTTCGGAGAATATCGCACCGGTCTGGATCGGTGAAATGGGGGCCAACTTCGACGGTAGTTGGGGACACGAAAACGTTGCCGGCAGCCGAGCGTGGGCGTCCACTATGGTCGAATACCTGAACGGCAGGCTTGGGGACCTGGGTGGACCGCGTTTTACAGGGTCGCAGCAGGGTATTTCTACGAACTGGTGGGCCTGGGGTCATCTTCCAGGGCAGTCGCTCAATGGCACGCTTGCGGTGGATGGGTCACCGCGTTGGGCGCAATACGAAGTGTATCGTAAACTACAGCCACGCGCCGTTTGCGGGGGCGATTCCCGCAGGGCCTCGGTGCAGTAGGATTTATCCCGCCGCCGGCAAAGTTGAAACCGGGCGCCGGGTCCGTAAGCTAAACAGTAAGGGCTGCTCGATTAGACGATGGGTGACGTGGCCTGCAGCCGCGCTGACGATCAGCCCGACGATGACCATCGCGACAAGATTCGTTGGTAAAGGACGGATCAGGAGGTACACGGCCGGGATAACGAAACCATGCGTCAGGTAGGTGGCATAGGAGGCGTTGCCTGCGGCGAGCAGCCATCGGGGCAGCCAGGGACGTAGTGACAGTTCGGTTGCTACGGCGGCTGCCACGATACAGGCGGCGGGGATGCCCCACGCCAGCGGACGGGCTAACCCGTTCCCGACCGGTATCACCATCAGAATTGCGAAAGCAATCAATCCGATGGCAGCGGCAACGGAAGGGGGCATATTCCGCAAGCGAGGAATAGCATTGCCGATGAGAATGCCAAAGATAAACTCAACCACGATGGTGTTGGCGAACCCGCCCGCCGGAAGAACAAATGCCAGTGCGGCGAACGTCAGCAACGCAGGGGCACAAACGCGCAGCAATGGGACCCTGATCAACAGAGTGGCGCAAATCAGGATGTAGAAAAACATCTCATAGCTCAAGGTCCAGCCCACCGGAAGCACCGGCCTGACGATGCCGGCTGCATCGCGAACCGGCAGCAGGGCATAGGAGCCAGCCACATAGAATGGATCGAGCGTCGTTCGCGTCACCAAAGCCGGTACCGCTATGACCGCAACGATCTTAAACGTGGTGATAATCCAGTATAACGGCATTATCCGGATAATTCTATCCTTCGCAAACGACCACGCCGCATGCGGCCGTCCTGCGCTGCGTTGCACCGAAATTGTCATCACGAGGCCGCTGATGACGAAGAAAATATCGACCCCCGCCGAACCATTCGGCCAGTACTCCCCTGGCGCGTAGTGCTCCGGCATTTTGCTCGTCCACTGTTCCACCGCGTGATAGCCGACCACCAGAAAGGCGGCCACCGCACGCAGGCACTGGATGCTCAGCAGATTATCGCGAACGGGTTGCACGATATTCATCCTGATATAACCAGGAGCGAAAATTGCGGGCGGCCGATCGCATCAATCTCAGCCGTCGATGGCAATACGGTCAGGCTGGCATCCATATTCATAGCTCCCCGGGAGCAAGTGGATCAGTTGGAATACGTACCGACACAGGGATCGAACCGATAGCGGGCAGCATGCATGCCGGCGACTTTGCCGAGTTGCAGGATGAGCCGGCTGGTTAGTCGCGGCGGCGCAGGCTGAATGACCTGCGCGAAGGTTTTTCGATGGGATTCCAGCATTTGCCGTGCATTGAGGAAGTTCGGCTCAGTGGGGTCGTTTACGTCCAGGATGGCGCGGTCACGCCTCGGTCGTACGGTATCGAGGTCCCGGTAGGAGAGTGCCGTGATGTTTTTGGACGCCTTGGTTGACCTTGCCCGCCCGTCAACGGCCCGGGCGTTCTCTATTACCGCGATTTCACCTCTCTGGGGTGCCGAGACACTCCTGTATTCGACCATGCAAGCTCCTTGCGTGGTAAACTCCACCATACGGTTCGAGCAGTCAGGCACAAGGCAAATGTATAAATAGATCGGGCTAATACAATATTGTCACGGAGATGTTTTTGTTGCGTATCAGAAGGAAAACTGGAGCGGCCTCGCTCCAGTTTTGGGTTGTTTCAGGTGCGGGCGGCATTTCCATTCACAAACGGCTTGAGGACCGCGTAGAGGATATCATGCACCGGGGTTGGCACACCGAGTTCGCGGCCGAGGGCGACAACCTTGCCGGACAGCCACGGCAGTTCGATCCGGCTGCCCCGAATCAGGTCGTGCGCCATCGACGCCATCATGGTCGGGGGAGAGTTGCTGAGGAAGCCGGCGGCTTTCTCCATTGCGTCGTCCGGTAGCCTGATTCCCTTGGCACGGCCGACGGCGGCGACCTCGGCGGAGGCGCGGGCAAACAACGGGAAAATGTCGGGGTCTTCGCGCAGGATGCCCAATGGCGTGCGGGT
>JANXLQ010000315.1 GCA_025355085.1 Rhodopila sp. | reverse complement strand
AAAGTCTGGCTTTCTGGGCCGGGACGCGACCGGTGCGCTGAACATGTTCGTGGTTTACCTGTCGCTGCCGGCGGTGATGTTCCAGGCCATGGCGCATATCCCGCCGGCACAACTGAACAATCCCGGCCTGATCGCCGCGTTTTGCCTCGGTATCGCGGTCCCTGGCGTGATCGCGTTGGTATGGGCTCGGCGGCAAGGCACCCCGCCGGGCAACGCTGCCATGCAGGCGCTGAGTGCCACGTTCTGCAACACCGGTTACATGGGTATTCCATTGTGCCGCATGGCGTTTGGCGACGACAGCCTGGTGCCCGGCGTCATCTGCATGGTGATCACCGCCTGCCCACAATTCGCGGTCGCCATTGCGCTGATCGAGATGGATCGCCCCGGGCAGGCTCCGCTGCGTATCGCCGCCAAGGTTGGGTCTGCGTTGATCCGCAATCCGCTTTTGATCTCCCCCGTGGCCGGATTGATCGTGTCGGCTGTGGGGCTTACCCCGCCTTTGGTGTTGGAGCGTTTCCTGACCATTCTCGGCGGCGCAGCGACTCCTTGCGCGCTGGTTGCCACCGGCATGATGGTGGCCGAATCGACTGAACGGTTCCGGCCATTGCTGGTGGGCCGCTTGGTCGTGCTGAAATTGCTGTTGCAGCCAGCCGTCACCTGGGTCGTGGCCTACCGTCTGGTCGATCTGCCCCCTGCCTGGGCCGGGACAGTCGTGCTCATGAGTGCGCTACCCACCGGCGCAAGCGCCTTCATCCTGGCGAAATTGTATGGGCGGGAGGTAGCCGCGACATCGGGCGCCGTGTTGGTTTCGACGGTGGTGTCGTTCGCGACGCTTTCGGTGTTGCTCGCGTGGTTCGCCTAAGGGGGCGGTTGGATCGCGATCATGACGCGGCGGTGGCGGGGAAACAGCCTGTGGGCCAAATCCATGATTTGCTTCCACGGACGATATTTACGATCGAGGAACCGCATGCCCACGACAAAGGCATCATCATCGACAATGGTCGCGCGGGCATTGGACCACGCGCCCGCCACTGTGCCGCGCGCGTTGCAGGGGGCAATCCGAATCTCGCCGTTTCGCCGCAGGCGTTTCACCTTACCCGAGTCGGCGGCCGTATAGACATACAGTGTTGGTCCCGGGGCGGCGGCGAACCAGACCGGCGTGCGGACGGCCTGTCCGTTTTTGCGGTAAGTTTCGAGGCTCAGGTATTTCTGGCTGTTGAATGCGGCGAGTTTTTCCATTGCGTTCATTCCCGCCTTTTGGCTTGCACCGCACGCGCCGGCTTGGCGGAGGGGTAAGGTTGGGTTTGTCAGGGCCACATATCGCATCGCATTGGACCATGATCGTTTGAGGTTGAACCCTCTTCCGTGCCGATCATGGTCTAATTCTATGTTCGATCGCGCGATCCGGTTATGCCTGCCTTTGGCGCTGACGGATGGGGTGCGCCGAGGGTTCAATTTAATTATACGGTCTTTCATAAAAACCGCATGATTTTCTTGACATCGTATTGTCACAGAGAGCAGCATTCATGTGTAACTACATAGGAGGATGCAGGCCCAGCATGACTCCACCAAGCATATACGGACTTGCCGATTGCCGTGGCGTCGGCAACTGATTCAAACAGTCCACGTAATGTTCGGCTTTAATCGCCGAACGCGAAGCGATCCTTCGCACGCAGACCCCCGTTCTCGCCACTGGCGGCCGGGGGTCTTGGTGCTTTTCAGAAACGTAAATTGTGACTTTTGTAGTCAAGGAACTTCGTCGAAGTCGTTTGTGGCTCCGATGCTCCTGCGTTGAGATGTGATCCCAGATCAATCGCGTATCGATGTCTGCTGCGATCCCGCGCTTGGAGGACTACGGTTGAGCCGTCAGGGCAATCGGGTGAACGGAAGGCGACAGAAGGGGCTATTTTTTGGAAAAACCGTAACGTCGTGTCGAAGCACCGGCCCCTGTTGGTTATGGTGCGCGAAGGCGCGCCGCCCAATTTTTTGCTGGTCTGACACCAACTGGCGTTGACTTTGACGTACCGCCGGCCGCCCTGGCTGTAAATGAATGTGGTATTGCCCTTTGTTCTTCGCCTCCCGGCCATCTTTGTACGAATGACGGGTGAGCGTCATGACCGGGAGAGACTCGGTCATGACGCTCAGAAAAAGTTTTTAACTCAGACCGTTACTTATTTTGCTACATATATGGCTTGGCCTGCCAGGACTCCCTGGCGCGGTGCGGCCTGCCCGACGAAGTGATTTCCCCGCGAGTCCTAAGCGGCTTTGGCCAGTGCTATCGCCCTCCACACCCGCTCTGGTGTCGCGGGCATATCGATATGCGTCACGCCATCCCCGCTCAACGCATCGATGATGGCGTTGATCACGGCCGGCGGGCTGCCGACGGCGCCCGCTTCACCCGCGCCTTTCACACCGAGCGGGTTGGAGGTGCAGGGGATTTCGAGTAGTTCGACTTCGATGTCGGGGAACTCATTCGCCCTAGGCAGCGCGTAATCCATCAGGCTGCCGGACAACAACTGGCCGGAGGACGGGTCGTACACCGTGTGCTCCAGCACAGCTTGTCCGTAACCCTGAGCGACCCCGCCCGCCACTTGTCCGCGCACGATCAGCGGGTTCACCGTCTTGCCGAAATCGTCGCACACGCTGTAGCGCACCAGTTCGATGACGCCGGTTTCAGGATCGATCTCGACCTCTGCCATGTGACAACCGTTGGGGAACGTGTGTGCGTCGATCGGTGCGATCTCGGCGGCGTCCAGCAATGTTGACGGCTCTCCCGCCGCCGCCTTTTTCCGCTGTGTTGCCGCCAGTGCCATGATGTCGATGCCTCGATCGGTGCCGACGATGGAGAAACGTCCGGCGGCGAATGCGATATCCGCCACCGCCGCTTCCAGTTCTTCCGCCGCCGCTTGCGTGCCCTTTTTGATGACGGATTCCGATGTCAGCAGGATCGCCTGGCCCTCGGAATACAGACTGCGTGCGCCGCCGGTTCCCCCGCCTACCGGGATCGTATCGGTGTCGCCCTGACGGATTCTGATTCGGTCGCCGTCGATCCCCAGATTATGAGCCGTCAACTGCACGTAAGCCGTTTCGTGTCCCTGGCCCGTCGATTGCGTGCCAACATAGACATCTACGTAACCATCGTCCGCGAACCTGATCTCTGCCCGTTCGGTCGGATCGCCGCCGGTTGCTTCCAGGTAGTAAGCCAGTCCGAGACCTCGGCGTTTGCCTTGTAAAGCCGCGGCTGCCCGCCGGGCGGGGAAGCCGGCGTAGTCCATGCGCTTGGTGGCGGTATCGAGGACAATGCGGAAATCGCCACTATCGTAGATCTTCCCCACCGGAGTCGAATGCGGCATCTCTGCTGGAAGCACCATGTTCCGGCGGCGAAGCTCGACTTTGTCGATTCCGAGTTCGCGTGCGGCGGCGTCCACCAGACGCTCCACCAGATAGTTAGCTTCGGGCCGGCCGGCGCCACGGTAGGCATCGACCGGGACAGTATTGGTGAAGACCCCCAGCACGTTGGCGTAGATCGCTTTGAATCCATAGACGCTGGCGAGTACACTGGTGCCGGCATAGGTCGGGATGTATGGCGCGAATGTCGAAAGATACGCACCCATATTGGAGACATTCCGGGTCCGCAGCGCCAGGAATTTACCGTCCGCATCGATTGCGAGTTCGCCCAGAGTGAGATTGTCCCGGCCCTGGGTGTCGCAAAGGAAGGCCTCTCCCCGATCCGCGGCCCATTTCACTGGCCGGCCGAGTTTACGCGCGGCGAAACAGGTCAGAACGTGTTCGGCATACAGGAACAGTTTCATGCCGAAGCCGCCACCTACGTCGGGAGTGATGATGCGGAACTTCTCCGGATCGGTGCCGAACTGCGGGCCGATCAGGTTCTTCACCAGCCAGCCGCCCTGGGTGTTTGCGTATAGCGTCCACCGCCCGGTCTCACTGTCAAAATCTGCCAGGGCCGCCCGGGCTTCGATCGAGTTCACCACGATGCGGTTGTTGACGATGGTCAGTTTCGTTACGTGCGCGGCCTTGGCGAATTCGACCTCGGTCGCGACTTTGTTCCCGATTTCCCAGTCGAACGCCAAATTATGCTTCACGTCGGGCCAGACCAGCGTCATGCCTTTGTCCATGGCCGTTGGCAGGTCGGTGATGGATGGCAGAATGTCGTAATCGACCTCGATCGCTTCGGCTGCGTCGCGTGCCTGCGTCATACTCTCCGCGACGATGAAGGCGACCGGATCGCCGACATGGCGCACGGCACCCTCGGCCAGAACAGGATGCGGCGGTGCCGCCTGGGGCGAGCCATCGCGGTTTTGCACCAGCGCGGCGCAGGGCAGGGGGGCCACCCCATCCGCCGCAAGGTCCGCTGCGGTGTAAACTCCGGCGACACCGGGCATGCCAATGGCTGCCGCAGTATCTAATCGAGTGATAGTCGCCGCCGCGTGCGGGCTGCGCAGCACGATACCGAACAGCATGCCGGGCAGCACGATGTCGTCGGTGTAGCGGCCGGTGCCTTTTAGCAGCCGGGGATCCTCTACACGGCGAACGGGCTGGGCGAGGCCGAACTTTGTGGTGGTCATAATCGTGTATCTCCCGGTGCTGCATTCGCGGTCTGATGGCAGCATGTACGGTGTCGGCGGAAAACGCCAAGGGGGTATGATGGCAGAGCGTGATTCAAGGAGTACCCGATGTCTGTAACCGATCGCCGTATCGTCGTGCTGAACACAGGTTCTTCCAGCCTGAAATTCGCCGCCTATCCGCTGACGCCGGAAGCCCCGCCGCTGCTGTCGGGGGAGGTGGACGGCATAGGCGGTCAGGCACAGTTGAAATGGTCCGGCTCCGCTGACACGCACCCGGTGCAGGCCACCAGCCCGCATGCGGCAATGGAGGTTTTGGCAGCACTCCCCAATGGGCCGCTATCCGGCAACATCGCGGCGTTCGGTCACCGTATCGTCCACGGCGGGCCGGATTTGAATCATTCGGTTCTGGCCGATGATGCCACCCTGACCCGGATCGAGGCTGTCTCGCCGTTGGCACCGCTGCACAACCCGACGGCACTCGATGTGTTGAAGGGATTGCAAAAGCGGTTCCCCGGCGTGCCGCACGCCGCCTGCTTCGATACCGCATTCCATCGTGGTCATCCGGCGGTGGCGGATCGGTTCGCCATCCCCGATGCACTGTATCAAGAGGGTGTACGACGCTACGGCTTCCACGGGCTGTCTTATCAATACATTGCCGGCGCCATGCGGACACAGACTCCCGAGATCGCGGGGGGCAAGGTCGTGGTCGCGCATCTCGGCTCCGGCGCGTCGATGTGTGCGCTGGTGAATGGGCACAGCGTCGATTCATCGATGGGCTTCACGGCATTGGACGGGCTGCCGATGGGTACGCGGTCCGGGTCATTGGATGCCGGGGTGATCCTTTGGCTGCAACAGCAGAAGGGCTGGAGCGTCGATCGGGTGGAACATTTTCTTTACCACGACTGCGGCCTGCAAGGCATGTCCGGCCTATCGAGCGATATTCGCGTGTTGTTGGGGAGCGATGCACCCCTGGCCAAAATGGCAGTCGAATACTTCGTCTATCATACAGCCCGCACCGCCGGCGCGCTGGCGGTCAGCATGGGTGGGATCGACGGCTTTGTCTTCACCGCCGGCATCGGCGAGCACAGCGCGCCAGTGCGTGCGCGAGTGCTAAAGCGGCTTCGCTGGCTCGGGTTCGACCTGGACGAGGCGGCAAACGTCAAAGGCCATGGACGGATCACCGGTGCTGCCAGCCGCATCGCCGCTTTTGTCATTCCCACCGATGAGGAACGCGTTATCGCCCGGGAAACGATCGCCTTGCTGGCATCGCGATAATCTCTAATGCCGAACACCGGCGTATCGGATACGCTTGGCCATTGAGGGGTGACACACTCCGATCGATACCGGACCAGGAGCGTACAGCGTGACTTCAGAGATTTTAGCAGGGCTGGCGATCATCGTGGCTATCGCCGCGCTGATCGGTAACTGGCTCAGCAGCCGGCAGAGATCCGCCGATCCGGAGATGCAACACCGGTTCCAAATGCTCGCGACACTGATCGAGCAGTCGGGAAAAGCGACACGCGACGACGCCGAAAGTCTCCGCAAAGCCATGACTGACATCGAACGCGCTCTTGGCGCCAAAATCGACGACGGTCTGCGTTCGGGGTTCGACCGGTCGATGGCCATGATTGCCGAAGGTGCGAAAATACAGAACGCGCAGATCGATACGTTCCGGGGTGTGATCGCGACGGTTTCAGAGGCCATGACCAGATTGGGAACAGAGGTGCCAGCGGCGCTGGCGGCCGCCGGGACACAAGCGAAACTGGATGCGATTGACGCCAGCAAGATCCTGCTGACCGGACTGACTGCGGGCCAGCATCAGCAAGACCTGAAAATCGAGGTCTTCGGGACCAAGGTTGAAATGTCGGGTGCCGCGGTCGTGAAGGCGCTGGCCGACTTTCAGACAGTGCTGACCGAACGTCTCGGCGACGTGCGGACCGAAGTGGCGCGTATCGGTGGCGAGATGACGACGACCCTGGCCGACAACCAGGGTAAGGCGGCCAAGGCGCTGACGGAGGATTTCTCGAAACTTATTGTCCACGTCGATACCAAGATCACCGAGATGCGGCAGGGCAACGAAGCCAAACTGCTGGAAATCCAGGGTATCGTTGACCAGAAGCTGCAAGAGGGCATCGAGAAGCGGATGACCGAAAGCTTCGCGAAAATCACTACCCAGTTCGCGGAAGTCCAGCAGGCGGTCGGCGAGGTCAAAACCGTGGCAGGTCAGGTCGGCGACCTGAAGCGCCTGTTCTCCAATGTAAAATCGCGCGGCGGTTGGGGAGAGGCTCAGGTCAAGGCGACACTGGACGATATTCTGCCGCCTGGATCGTACGAAATGAATATGCGGATCAATCCGGCGACGGCCGATACCGTGGAATTCGCGCTGCGGCTGCCGATGCAAGGCGGATCGCCGGTTTATCTCGCCATCGACGCGAAATTCCCGGTGGAGGATTACACGCGGCTGCTGGAGGCGGTCGATGCTGCCGATCCGGTGGCGGAAAAAGCCGCCAAGACTGCGCTGGAAGGCCAAATCCGGATGGAGGCGCGGAAAATCCAGACCAAATACATCGCGCCGCCGCACACCGTCGAATGGGCGATTCTATATTTACCGAGCGAGGGACTTTATGCTGAGGTTACTCGTAATAACGAACTGATGGAGGCGATCCATCGCGATCATCGAGTGATCGTCATGGGGCCATCGATGCTGGCTGTTATGCTGCGAACGATTCAACTCGGCCACTTCACGTTGGCGATCAGCCAGAAAGCTGACCTGATTGGGCAAATTCTGGGTGCGGTGAAGCATGAGATGGTGGACTTCGGAAATCAATTCCGATTGCTGGAGAAGAACGTTCAGGCACTTGGGAACAATATCAAGAAGGGCCGGACGCGCGCGAGCGTCATAACACGCCGTCTCAGAGACATCGCGGTTTTGCAAGGCCCCGCCGCTGCCACGCTGCTCGGTTTTTCGGGGGATGGAGAAGAGGCGGACAGCGACGCGGATGCGGATCAAGAGGTGGTTGAGTGACAAGGATCGGGTTTGAGCCCGCCGCGAACGCCAAGATGAGAACTGCTGGTTTTGCGCGCTGTGACGAAGCGGAGAAGCGGCCCTTTTCCAAATACTGCATTACCGGCGCGCTAACATCCCGGCCACGGTATCGGCCAGTTGCGCTGTCGCGCCACTCATGGCGCCCACCAATGCCCCGGTCGTCCCATCCGCCGGGCGAACCTGGAAAGACACGCCACGCGCTGCGGTGACACTGCCATCGACCGCAATCTGCGCGACCATCAGTAAGGCGCCGTCGCGGTCCAGGTCAAAGCGTTGCAGATTGATCTCCACCGTCGCCCCGGGCTTGGTGGAGATCGCGCCGCTGTCGCCATAAACGGTGCTTCCCGGCAGACGCTGGTTCAATTCCTGCACCAGGGTGCGGCCGATCATTGTATCCAGCGGCTCCCCCCACCACTCGTTGGCCAGCACGTCCATGCGGTACCCTTCGGACGACCGCACTATTTGGGAGCGTTCCAGGTAATGCGCGATGGAGATGGCACGCAGTGCGATGACGCGCGGCGCTCCGCTATACGTCGTGCCAGGGACCGGTGCCAGCACATAAAGCGACGGGTTGGGTGACGAGCATGCCATCGGGAATGCGGCTAATCCCAGCAGCGCGAGGCGCCTCGACAGCGTAATGTTCCTGACCGATCCTGTCGTTATCGTCACAGTCATGGTGTTCCCTGATCGGTACGGCCTCGGATCAATGCCTCCGGGTGGCGTGTCAGCAGATCGGTCAGGACGCGGATCGATCGCGCCGCGTCGGATAGTTGCGACATCAAATGTCCGACATCGCGGCTGAAACGGGAGTCGCCGCCATAGCCGCTTTCCAGCGAACCGATCAGCTTGTCTGTCCGCTTGATCGAATTTTCCAACCCCGCCGCTATCGCCGGCATGCGCTGCGTTATTGGCGCCAGGCCGCGATTGAGATTGGTCACCAGTGCCTGCGCGCCCGCCAGTGTCGCATGCAGTTCGGCTAACGACTGGCTAAGCTGCCTGTCGTTTACCAAGGCATTCACGCCGGCCAGCGTTTGGTCGAGATTGCGGCCGATCGATTCGAACGGGATGTCGTTCAGACGGTTGACCAGATTGGTCGCCGCGGTCGCAGGGTCGTCGGCGCTGCCGCCCAGAACCGGAACAACATAGGCGTCGCCGTCCTTGGAAAGTTGGCCCGCTCCGGCATCGCGATACAAGTCGATCGCCAGTTGTTTCTGACCGGTCAGGATGTTGGCGGACTCCAGTTTCACCCGCAGGCCGCGTCGAACCAGTTCAGCCATCCTGGTGTCCAGGTCGCCATTTGTCGGCAGATTCAGCAAGGCGATGCGTTCGGGCTCCAGTGTAAAATGGACCGGAACCACGACGTTATCCGTCGCACGATCATATACCAGCGAAACACTTGAGACCTCGCCGATCTTAAGGCCACGGACGGTAACCGCCGATCCAACCGCCAATCCGGAAACCGACCCGGTGAAATTGGCAACAAACAGCACGCTACGCTTGAAATTGGAGGAGTCCGCAGCGTCCCGCGACTGATACAGCGTGAACGCGTGGTCGGCCTGGCTTTCCTCGGCCACCTTAGGATCATCGGGAGTCTCGAAGGCGATCCCGCCCAACACGACGGCACGCAGCGATTCGAGCTGAAGCTCCAACCCGTTGGTGCCGAGATGCACCTTGGCACCCGAGGCATTCCAGAAGCGGGAGTTGTCATGCACGTATTTGTCGAATGGTTCGCGCACGAAGGCATGCACCACGATGCTGCGGGCCATCTCTCCGACGTCCCAACCCAGGACCTCGCCGACTTCCAGATCGCGAAACATGATAGGCGAACCAAGGCTGATGGATCCGATGCGGCTGGCCTCCAACAAAAAGGTGCGGCCGGGCACGTCCGATTGCAATACCGGCGGATTTTCCAGGCCGGCGAATGCGCGTTTCGCCTCGCCGCCCTCGGCAGCCGGCAACAAATCGATGTAGGAGCCGGAGAACAGCGTTTGCAGACCGCTGATCGAACCGGCGAAGACGCGCGGACGGACCACCCAAAATTGCGCCCTGTCGGTCAGCAGCGGTTCGGCTTCGCGATTCATTTGGATCGTCACCTGCACACGCTTGCGGTCGGCGGTCAGGCCGACATTTTGCACGATACCCATGTCAACGTCCTTATGGCGGACGTGGGACTGGTTCGCCTGCAGGCCTTCGGCAGTTTGGAACGTGATGGTAATCAACGGGCCGCGTTGAGACAGCGTGGACCATGCCAGCCAGGCACCGATCAACGCCGTCACGATCGGGATAGCCCAGATCAGCGACAGGCGCCGCTTCCGGTCGATCTTTGACCGCACTACGGCGGTTGGGTGCCGATCGCTCATGCTGGCTCCACGCGCGGTCTATCTACAACGGCATCCGGCTCGGGCAGGCGAGTGTCGGCCTTGGATGCCGAAAGCCGGGCGGAGTCCCACATCAGCCTGGGGTCGAAACTGTGGGCGGCCAGCATGGTCAGGATGACAACGGCTGCGAAGCAAACCGCGCCCGGGCCGGGATACACGCTGGCCAGTTGTCCGAATTGCACCAGTGCCACCAGGATCGACTCCATGAAAATGTCGATCATCGACCACCGTCCAATGGCATCGACGATCCGATACAATTTTGTGCGGTCATGCAGGGCCCAACCGGTGCCGATATGGGTGGAAATCAATAGAATTCCCAGCCCGGTCAGTTTCAGCACCGGCACGGCGACGCTGGCAAAGAACACCAGGGCCGCCAGAGGCCACATTCCGACCTCCGCCAGTTCCCGCACGCCGCCCGGGATTGTGCTGGGGCTGCCGGCACCAAGGCGCACGACGGTCAGCACGGGGTAAATATTCGCGGGAATGTAAAGCACCAGCGCGGCGATCGCGAAGGCCCAGGTACGCTGAAGCGACCCGGGTTTGCGGTCATGCAGGCGAAAGCCGCAGCGCGAACACCGCATGCCGGGCGCCGCCCGGCTCACCAACCCACAGGTGTCGCAGCCGATGCGCCACCTGTGTTGGTTCGGCGCCGGACGGTCAGGCGTGTCCGGATTGGCGTCGAGAGTGCGTCGCCAGCGGCGGTTGGGCGGCTCCATCGCCTCCCACACCGCCTGTTCGTCCAGCGTGTAGTCGGCCAGGACCATGACCACCATCAACCCACCGAGTGCGAAGATTGCCGGACCAAGATCGACGATCGCCATCCCGCTGAGCCGGACATAGGCGACGAACAAACCAAGCAGATAGATTTCGACCATCGACCAGGGGCGGATATGGGCGACCCAGGCGTAGATCGACCGCAACTCGGCCGGCGGGTGCGGCAGGCGCAGCCCCACGAGCACTGTCAGCATACACAGGATGCGCGCCAGCGGGGCGGCAACCGTGGTGATCAGAACGACCAGGGAGATTTCCCACAGCCCGTATTGCTCCAGTTCGGCCGGCCCGGTGACGAGTCCGGCAAGCCGTTGCTGCCCGGCGGTGCTGACCGACATGATGGTGAGCGTCGCACCAAGGCTGAACAGGATCAGCGCACTGAAATTGAGAGCCAATGGCAGTAGCAACGGATCGCGCCGGGTGTGCCGCAACACCGCCTCGCACCGCAGGCAAACCGCGCGAACGCCTTGGGGGAGTGGCGGCAAAATTTGCATCTGGCCGCAGTCGGGGCACTCGTATAACCGCGCGGCGGTCGTGATTGCCGGCCCGGGAAGCGTTATGGCGGCGCCTTTGGTCATGCGATGACGATCCATGGCACGGCCTTAACCGGGAGGGGTCTCTTCCAGTCGCGCGAATAAGGGTTGCCGCAGGAGTGCATCGCAGTGACGTAGCACAGCGATCCGGGCGAAAAAGAGGTCGCTGCCATGACTGGCGGGAAAATTACTCCAGGACGATGGATGGTGGAATCGGATGCCGGCAATCCCCATACCGTATTTCCGCTTTACGTGTGCCCGCTTCCGCATTACCGGCGGGTCAGGCACCAATGCCGAACGACAGGGAGAGCAAAGTATGGCGACGCTGGATAACGCAGGTGCAGACCCACGCAAGGGGGGCTTTTGGTTCGGAGCGCTGCTCGGTGCCGGGTTGCTGACGGCACTGGTGGGCGGCACGAGGCCGGCGATCGCGCAAGACCTGCCCGGCGTAACGGCCACCGAGATCAAGATCGGCAACACCAATGCCTATAGCGGCCCCGCGTCGGCGTACGGCACGATTGCCAAGACCGAGGCGGCCTTCTTCAAGATGGTTAACGACCAGGGTGGCGTCGCCGGCCACATGATCAACTTTATCTCCTACGACGACGGCTACAGCCCGCCCAAGACGGTGGAGCAGGTGCGCCGCCTGATCGAAGAAGATCAGGTCGCGCTGTTGTTCAACACCCTGGGCACGCCAACCAACACGGCGATCCATAAATATGTGAACCAGAAGAAGGTGCCGCATCTGTTCATCTCCACCGGGGCGGACAAGTGGGGCGATTATCAACACTTCCCCTGGACGATGGGTTTCCAGCCGAGCTATCGGACAGAGGCGCAGATCTATACCAAGTATATGCTGGAGCAGAAGCCCGGCGCCAAGTTGGCGATTCTGTATCAGAACGACGATTTCGGAAAAGATTATCCGGCCGGCGTGAAGGACGTTCTTGGCGACAAATACGCCGGCGTCGTTGTCAAGGAAGTCAGCTACGAAACAACCGATGCGACGATCGATAGCCAAATGGCGACGTTGCAAGCTTCGGGTGCGGATGTCCTGCTGGTCGCGGCGACACCGAAATTCGCTGCCCAGGCAATCAAGAAAGTCCATGACCTTGGCTGGAAACCGCTGTTCTTCCTGACCAACGTATCGACGTCGGCCGGCGCGGTGATGACCCCTGCGGGCGCCGAGAACGGCATCGGTATCATTACGACCGATTATCGTAAGGACCCGACCGATCCGGCCTTCGCGAACGATCCAGGGATGATGGAATGGCGAGCCTTTATGGCGAAGTACATGCCTGGCTCCGACCTCAGCGATAACAACTATGTCTTCGGCTACGGGGCCAGCACTCTGATGCTGCAGGTGCTTAAGCAGTGCAACGGCGACTTCTCGCGCACCAACATCATGAAGCAGGCGGCGAACCTGCACGATGTGACGGTCCCCGTCCTACTGCCGGGGATTAAGGTGAATACCAGCCCGACTAATTTCCACCCGATCCGCGCGATGCAATTGCAGAAATGGGACGGAAAGTCATGGGAACGCTTTGGGGGCGTGATCGAAGGGTCTAGTCCGTAGGCGCGACATTGTCCGGAACAGGCGTCGTGGCGGGTCAGGTTCCACCACGACGCCTGTGTTACTGAAATACTGACCAGCGTTGAAACCGGCTCTCCGCCGCCCTTCGCCGGTTACATCGACGAAGGGCCGGCCGTTATACCGATCGCTACTGCTGGGCAGGGCCTTTCACGACTTGCGCCAGGTCGTCCGGTCTGATCCAGGTCGCGAATGCGTCGCGGATATCCGCTGCGGTGATCGCCAGGTACCGCGCCGCGGCGATCTGCGCCTGGTCCAGCGGCAACCCGAGGTCGGAAAGCCGCAGATACTGACCGGCGATTCCCCCGACGCTGGCGCGTGCCATCGGCAGTTGGCGCAGCAGTTCTGTCTTTGCCCGCGCCAGTTCCGCGTCGCTGACCGGCATGACCTGCATCTCCTTCAGATCGCGTATCACCAGGCTGCGCGCCTTCTCCACATTCTCTGTATCGGCCCCGAACGACAGGCTGTAGTCGCCCCGCGTGCGTTGCCAGTCCAGCGCGGCGCTGACCGAATAGACGTATCCCGTCCTGACCCGCAGATCCTGGTAGAGGCGTGAGGAAAATCCGCCGCCCAGAATCGTGTTACCGAGCATCAGGGTGTAACGATCTGGGCTGGTAACGGGGAGGGCGATTGTCTGGACCAGGGTCACGCTGTCCTGTAGGGCGCTGCCATCCGGGATGCGGGTGCGCGACGGTTTGTTGGGGCCGATCGGAGGTAGGTCGATCACGGGAGCCGGTCCCTCGGCTCGCCAGTTGCCGAAGGTTTCCTCGACCACTTTACGCGCCTGTTCGGGGGTGACATCGCCAACCACGACGATGGTGGTAAGGTCGGGGCGCATGCTGGCTTTATAGTATGCGCGCAAATCTTCGGGCCGCAGAGCTGTCACGGTGTCCACTGTGGGTTGCCGCAAAGCCGGATCATTTTCAGGAACGATCGCCTTGATGATCGCGCGATGATACTGGTAATCCGGGGTTTGCACCTGTCCGGCGATGCTTTGGGCAAGCTGGCTGCGCACGACTTCGAAGGCATCGGGCGGAAATGCCGGGTGCAGTTCGTTTTCCGCCAGCAACCGCATGCCGTCGGCGAACGCCGGCGTCAGCACCTGCAACGAAAACGCCGGGCCGGCGCTGATTCGGGCGGCGATCTTATCGACTGCCTCCCGGTAGGCCAGCCGGCCATGCGATTCGGTGCCGTAGTCGAACAGTCCGCGCATCAGGGCGGCGACGCCTTCCTGCCCTTTTGGCTCCTCCATCGACGGGACTTGCCGCACCCGGCCGTAAACGGTGATGGTAGGGCTGACATGCTCCTGCTGGACGATCAGGCGCAAACCGTTCGGCAGCACGCTGACGACGGGGGGATCGCCCGGGTCGGGCACATGCGGGGTCGCCACGGCCGCGGCAGCCCAGGCTGGCAGCGTCACGGGATGATCCGGCGTGCTGGCGAACGATTCGGCACCACCGAAGCCGCTGCTGCCGGCGACGGGACGACCGGCTTCGCGCGGGGTCAGGATCGCGGTAACGGCATGATCGGGGTCCAGCAGCAAGCGCGCCAGCCGATTGACGTCGTCCACCGTGACGGCCTCGTAGGCGTGTGCAATGTCGTCGGGCGATTGTGCCCGCTGGAACGCGAGGGCGCGAGACCAGTTCGCGGCGAGGCCGCTGATGCTGTTGGCCTGAAACCCGAGTTGAGCCAGTTCCAGGCGCTTGGCAGCCTCCACCAGGTCGGG
Organism: Rhodopila sp.; assembly: GCA_025355085.1. Taxonomy (GTDB): domain Bacteria; phylum Pseudomonadota; class Alphaproteobacteria; order Acetobacterales; family Acetobacteraceae; genus Rhodopila. The sequence goes on along the minus strand of JANXLQ010000315.1, from coordinate 2,016 downwards.
TGAAACCCCGTCCCGCACGGTTTCGGCGATAACGCGGCGCATGTCGGCGAGTAGTGGAATCGGGTCTGTGCCAGTCGGGAAGGCGCCCATGGCCAGACCGAATCCGACATCCGCCTTGGCCTGATAGGTGAATTGCGAGAACAGCGCCTTTCCCGCCGGGACAAGCCCGTATAACGCGCCGCGCTCACTGCCGAGGACGTCGCCCAGGATATCGGCGGCGGCGAAGTCCCGCTGGCTCAGGCCGGGCATCCGGTATGCCAGTCCGATCAGTCCGACCGAGAAATTGGACTCCAGCGCCAATGTTTTTTTCTGCACGGGGCCGGTTAGGATTGCCTTATGTTCGGGAAGGTCGCGCCGTTCTATGTTCCCGAACGCGGCCTGGACCTGAGCCAGCGCCGCCTCTGGCTTTACGTCCCCGGCGATCACCAGGATAGCGTTGTTCGGCGCATACCATTTTTCATAAAAGCTCCGCAGCAAGGCCGCATCAGTCAGGGCGAACGACGGGCGAGTGCCGAGTGCATCGTGTTCGTAGGGTGTGTTCTCGAAGAGGATGGCCTGGGTCTGTGACATGAAGTTGTAGAACGGACTGGATAGATCGCGGGAAACCTCTTGTTCGATGGCGCCGCGTTCTTTCTCCCAATCCGCCTGGTTGATACTGAGACCGCGCATGCGCAGCGCCTCTATCTGCAAGGCAACGTCCAGGTCGCCGGCCGGCACGGTATAGGTATATTGTGTGACGGTTTCCGTGGTGGCGGCATTATAGACGCCACCCAGCAGGGCACCGAGTTCGGCAAGCTGATCCTTGTCGAGGCCCTCACTGCCACGAAACATCATGTGTTCGAGCGCGTGGGCGGTGCCGGGAAACCCCGCCGGCGCATCGTTCGATCCAACGAGATAGTTCAGCTCGGTGCTTACTACCGGGGCCAGCCGGTTTGGCACGATGACGACGCGCAAACCGTTGGGAAGGGTGGCGCGCAGCACCGCGTCCGAGGGTGACGCCGGTTCGGCGGCAATGCAGGGAAGCCCCGCGATGGTGAGGATAAAGGCTATGGCCCATCCAATCGAACGCAGTTTCAAGCGCGGTCTCCTGTCAGGCCGTCATTGGCCTGTGACCGGAAGACGTATGCCATGATTATCGATAGGTCAAAGCAACGGTTTGTTTCGGTTCCGGAGGCGGTGCGGATGGCTGTTCCGTGTGGTGGCGCGGGTCGCGGTTTTTCCTTATCGTTCGGGGGGTATTTCGGAGATGACCGCCCAATCGCGCCATCGCATCGGCATGACGGGTTGGATGGCGGTAAGTCAACGTCAACGCGGGTTGGAATTATGCGCGATTTACCCTGACCAGCCGTTCGACTTCGGGGAGCCTGGCTATTTTTTGCCGCGCGATGTTGTGCTGAAGCAATTCGTTGACCCGTGGTTGCATATCGCCATCGAGAGCGGCGTTTGGACCCGCCTGATGCAGACTTACCAGGGGCCATGAGTGTCCGTCCGTGCGGCGTGGCGGAACGCGCATTCCTTGACATGATCGCGTTGGATGTTGCGCTGCCCCCGATCCCGGCATGAAGATGTGGTCTATCGACTGCCATCAGGCCGTTCGCTTATGTCTCCGTAAATCCTGACCGCCGGATTTCCGGGGCGGGGCGGAGTAGAGTTGCTTTATCGATCGCCTCCACCACGTTGGTCAGTATTCCTTTTATATCTGGTGGCGGCGGAAACAGTGGCAGCACTCAAGCGTAATTTGGATCGATGTGCATGGCGGCTGTTCCATAATTACTCATTTTGCCCGGCCATCATTGGGTATATGCTGGGATGTCTGTGGGCGCCGGCATGTATTGCCCCGGGTAATTAGGTAGGTCTGAACATCAACGGCGGTTTGGTATCAGACGCTCTTGTCGCGACCGAGAAACCAATGCCCAGCGGTGACGCATCATTCCATTTAGACATGTCGATGCCGTCATGCAGCAGTTCTTATTTTGGCGTTCGCGGCGGCCGTCACCCGCCTCGTCATGGTGCGCC
>JANXLQ010000253.1 GCA_025355085.1 Rhodopila sp. | reverse complement strand
GCCCGCCATGACGGAGAGGAGCCCCCGGAGAAAACCATTCTCCGCCAAAAGCGCGGGCGAGAGTTTTCACACAGCCTGGAAGGCCTGCCATCCACGCCTTTGTCTCAACCAGCATCGCATTTCGTGGATGGCGGGACTTCGCCGCCATGACGGTGACGGGTCAGAATATGCAGACACCCTGTGGGCGGAAATCACGGCCGCCTAGAGTGCAACCGTCTGAGGATGCTTCAGCCTCAGACGCCGATCATGTGATTATACGATGATCGGCGGCGCAAGGGATGCAACCTCCAGCGGTCGTTGTTCAATGCAGTGCCGTGCGATGGATTAGCCGAACGCCTCATCCGGTTCCGAATACGCCGTCAATTTGGCGATGTCGTGCAGGATAACCCGAGCGCCGTGGGTTTCGACGCCAAACCCTCGCAGGGCTGCGAAGGCTCGGGACAGGTTTTCCTGCCGGCACCCCAACCGAGCCGCGAGCAGGCGCTTGTCGAATGGCAGGCGCATGGCGGTGGTGTTGGCCCGCGGTTCCGGGGCCAGAGCCAGCAGGTAGCATCCCAGACGTTGGGCGGTTGTCCGTAGTTTCAGGTCGCACACCTGACGCACCAGCGCGTGGAACTCCCGCGCTTCGGCCCGCAGCAGCACGGTGACCAGGGACGGTTCATGCTCGATCAGGGCCAGCAACCCCTCTGCGTCGATTGACAGCAGGCGGCTGGCGGTCACGGTGCGCACGCCCATCAACCGGGGAAGGCGTGCAAGCAAGGTCGCCAGTCCCAGGGTTTGGCCGGAGTGAATGACCTCCACCACAGCCGTCGTGCCGTTGGCCGATGTGCTGAACGCGGCCAGTTGGCCTTCCAGCACAATGAGGAGATGGTCCGCAACGCCGCCCTGCTGGTAAAGTTCGACATCCGCCGCCGCGGTGACGATCTTGCCGATCGCTGCCAGCCGTTGCAGGACGGGATCGGCCAGATCCTGCAGCAGCGGTGTGGAACGCATGGCGTGACAGACTGCCGCGTCGCTGTTCTGGGGAACTGCCGCCGAAGCGGCCAACAATGCTAAACTTGACATACAAACTCCGCCATCGTGGCAACACTATACTAATTTACTAGCAACCATTATAGCGGAAGAATTTGATCACGATCAAGTGCGGCGACACGACAATGTAAGCGAAGCGGGTCAAACAAACCAATTTGTAATGTTAGGGGAAGGGTTTTTTTGATAAAAATCATAATTTTTTGGAAAATTTGATGGTCCTCAACCGCGGTTCATTCCCGGCGGCGAAACGGCCGGCCACGTCGTCGCTGCCGGATCGGATGTCTCTGATTTTGCGATTGGCGATGCGGCGATGTCTCGGCATACGCTGGGTGCGTTGGCGGAGTTGGGCAATGCCCGGGCCGCGCTGTGCGATAGAATTCCGGCGGGACTGAGCATGGCGCAGGCCAGCGTCTTTCGCGGTGCCTATACGTCTGCCTGTCACGCGCTGCTGCAACGCAGCCGGTTGGGGGCGGGCGAATGGGGGCTGGTCCATGGTGCGCGGCGGACAGGCGCTCCCAGCCCGGGATGGCCCGCCCACACTTCTAACCTTCATCACGGATATCGGCGCCGGATAGCCGTGCTGCGCGGTGAACCCCGATTTGCTCGCAGCGCCGAGCCAGCCTAACGTTCGTGACACCAGATAGGAGGGCAACGAACCATGGCGACACCCGGACGCGCATTGCCGCAGCCGACACCCGAAACCCAGCATTTCTGGGACGGCACGAAAGCTAACCAACTGCTGCTGCAATGTTGCGATGAGTGCAGCAAGACCTATTTCCCGCCACGGCCGTTCTGCCCGGCGTGCGGCTCACGGAAGGTCTCGGTGACCAAGGCCAGCGGCAAGGCGACGCTGTATAGCTATGTGATCCATCACCGCCCGGCTCCGGGTTTCACGCCCCCCTATGCAATCGCGGTGGTGGAGTTGGACGAAGGTCCGCGCATGATGACCAACATCGTCGAATGCGAGCAAACCCCCGAAGCCCTGGTGCTGGATATGGCGGTCGAGGTGGTGTTTGAGCCGCAGACCGACACCATTACGCTTCCCTTGTTCCGCCCCGTTTTGGCGAAAGGCTGATCCGATGCCACACAACACAGTTGCCGTAGTAGGCGCCGCCGAAACGACTAAGCTGGGGGTTATCACCGATCTTTCGCAACTTGGGCTGCATGCCGACGCCGCGCTGAACGCGATGGCGGATTGCGGCCTGAAGCCGTCCGATATCGACGGAATCGCCTGTGCCGCACAGGAAACGCCGGTACAGTTGGCGCATTATCTGGGCATCACGCCGACCTGGATCGATGGCACGGCGGTCGGCGGCTGCAGCTTCATGGTCCATGTCCGTCATGCGGCTGCGGCGATCGAAGCCGGACTGGCAAAAACCATTCTGATCACGCATGGCGAATCCGGTAAATCGCGCATCGGCGCCCCGCCTCGGCCGGTGCATCCGCAGTCTTTGAACGGGCAGTTCGAACAGCCGTTCGGGCCGATGGGACCGCCCAGCATGTTCACCATCCCAATGCTGCGGTACATGAAAACCTACGGCGTGACGGAGGAACAGGTTGCTCAGGTCGCTGTCGTCCAACGCGAGTGGGCATCGAAAAATCCCCGCGCCACCTTCCGGAATCTGATCACCACCGACGACGTGCTGAACAGCCGGATGATTGCGTGGCCGTTCCGGTTGCTGATGTGCTGTCTGGTCACCGATGGCGGTGGGGCGCTGATCCTGACATCCGCGGAGCGGGCGAAGGATTTCCCAACCAAGCCGGTTTACATTCTGGGCACGGGCGAAAGCGCCGAAACCCCGATGGTCAGCCAGATGGAGGATTTTACCTCGTCCCGCGCGTTCCGCGTGGCCGGGCCGACGGCGTTCCGCGAAGCCGGGATCACCCACAAGGATGTCGATCACCTGATGATCTACGACGCCTTCGCGCATCTGCCGATTTACGGCCTGGAAGACCTCGGGTTCCTGCCGAAGGGGGAGGCCGCTGCGTTCATCGCCGCACGCAACACGGCACCCGGCGGTTCGTTGCCGTTAAATACCAATGGCGGTGGCCTGTCGTATATGCACTCCGGCATGTATGGAATGTACGCCTTGCAAGAGAGCGTGCGGCAGATGCGCGGGATTGCTCCGGCGCAGATACCCGGTGCGAAGATTTCCGTTTGCCACGGTGTCGGCGGGATGTTCGCCGCCTCCGGGACAGTGATTTTCAGCAACCAGGCGCCTTAGCCAAAAGGAGGGTCGATCATGACCGAAAGCCTGTTCACGGGTCTGAAAGTCATCGATTGCGCGAGTTGGATCGCCGGGCCGGCAGCAGCGACGATGCTGTCGGATTTCGGCGCCGACGTGATCAAGATAGAGCCACCGGGCGCCGGCGATCCGTGGCGGGCATCGACTCCCATTCCGGGAAAGCCGGTAGATTACTACTGGCAGTTGACGTCACGGAATAAGCGTAGTCTGGCGCTTGACTTGAAACATCCCGACGGGCAGGCGGTGTTGCACCGCCTTGCCGCCGGCGCGGATGTTTTCATTACCAACTTTCCGCTTCCGGTTCGCGATCGGTTGCGTCTTTCCGATGCCGATCTGACACCGCTGAACCCGCGGCTGATTTATGCCTCGTTCACGGCGTATGGGGAGAAAGGGGAGGAAGCCGCCAAAACCGGTTTCGATTCCACAGCCTATTGGGCACGCACCGGCCTGATGGATATGGTGCGGTCCGACGCCGATACCGTGCCGTCCCGCTCGATGCCCGGAATGGGCGATTTTCCCAGTGCGACCGGCGTTTACTCCGCGATTGTGACCGCATTGTACCGGCGGGAGAAAACCGGGCTGGGCAGCGTCGTGCGTTCATCGCTGTTGCAGAACGGTCTGTGGGCGAACGGTTGCGCGGTGCAGACCCGTTTGTTCGGAGAGGACGTGCGGATGCGTCCCCATCGCGACGATGCGCCGAATGCTCTGGCGAACCATTACCGGTCGCGCGACGGCCGCTGGTTCATCATGGCGCTGTTCAATGAGCAACGGCAACTGCGATCGTTTCTGGGTGCGATCGGTCGCGAGGAACTGACCGGCGATCCGCGCTTCGCCACGACAGACGCCCGCAAACAGCATGCGCGGGAGCTGGTGTTGATCCTGGATGCCGTTTTCGCGACGCGGGACCTCGCGGAGTGGCGCACGATCCTTGATGGAGCGGGACTCACCTTCGGTATCGTTGCCACGGTGAATGAGGCATTGGACGATCCGCAAATGCGCCATGCCGGCGCGTTGGCGCCATTCGGCGACGGACAGGGCCTGACGGTGATGACCCCGTTCCATATCGATGGCGTGGAGAAAATACCGGCTGCCCGCGCACCCTCTGTTGGACAGCATAATGAGGCTGTGTTGTTGGAGGCAGGATATTCGGCCAACGATGTCGAACGGCTGCGCGGTCTCGGCGTGGTAGCCTGATTATTGATATCGGTTGCCGTCTGGGTTCTGACCGTCGCTGTCATCGCCGGGACCGTACTGGCGTTGTGGCACCTCCGGGCGGCCGATGAAGGGGATCGGCCTTCGTTTGTGGCGGGCGTGGCGCATGGAGTCGCCGGTGCGGTTGGGTTTGTAGTGCTGCTTTTGGCTCTGCGCGGACCGGCCAGAGGCGTGGGTGCTGGCGTAGGCTCGTTTGGAACCGTGGCGGCTGTGCTGTTCGGCGGAGCATTGCTGACAGGGGCCGCTCTGTTGCTGTTGCGCCGAAAGACTGTGGTAATGACGATTCACGCGGGAATCGCAATCACTGCATATGTGTTGCTGCTGGCTTGGAGTTCCCTGGGATAATACAAGCCCGGGCCTCCTATGGCCCGCGGAAATCGGGTGAGCAACGCTCGACCGGTCGCTCCTGCGGTCATCGTCCTCTGGAACGGCGCACTGGCGGTTTTGGCTGAGAAGGAATTTCACCACGAAGCCACGAAGCCACGAAGCCACGAAGGATACGAACAACCAGCGCCAAACCTGGCGATTTCATTGGAAACTTCGTGCCTTCGTGGTGAAACAGGCGCTTGCTCGCACTCCCATGCGAAGCCGGCCAAGGTCATCAAAAGCCATTCACCCGATTGCCCGGACCTATGGCCCCACAAGTGCTTAAAATGGTGGTCCGGAGACGTGTTCAGTCTAAACAACACGCCGGCCAATGACGGCCAAGACAAAAGTGTCACCAACGCCGATTGGTATAACCCTCGCAACAACAGCGGACCAGAGCCGCGATGGTGGCCGCCATTGCTGCCACCATCGCGAAGTCCGAACTACCCGACAGCGATGGAATAGAGATCCTTCACCCCGGCCGGCAACGGCAGTGAATCCCAGGTCGTCCCGCCGTCCTCGGTGCCGTGGATCTCTCCGTCATAACGCGCACCGATGAAGACCTGATCAGGATCGGTGTGGTGCAACGCCACCGACATGATCGTCCCATGCACCTGGACTTTATCGAAACGTTTCCAGCTCTCGCCCTTATCCGTGCTGCGGTAGATCGCCCCGTCCTTGCTGGCGGCGGCTACGCTCAGGGCGGCATACATCGTGTTCCCATCCTGCGGCGACACTTTGATATCCCGCCCGTAAGTCGTGGGAGAGAACCGTCCGAGTTCCATGTCCCGCCATGTGGTGCCGCCGTCCAAGGTTTCAAACAAACCCATCCGCACCGCGATGACCACCTTGTCCGGATCGGTTGGACTGATAACGATGGCGTGGATGTCCAGCATGCCCTCGTTATACGTGTCGCTAACGATCTTGCTCTTTAGATGCGGACTCTGCGCCAGCCGGATCAGATCGGTGCTGCAATCGGTCCAACTTTCCCCGCCATCGGCCGTGCGCATTACGCCGCCGACTTCCAACGCGGCGAAAAGCGTGCCGGGCTTGTTCGGATGCTGCGCCAACCGCATCACACGGCACGAGAACGGCATGACCGCACGGATCGGCATTCCGGGATCGGGTAGAGCGCGCCACGTTTCGCCGCAATCCTCGCTGCGATACATGCTGATGGGGGATCCGCCGGCGTAAACCAAATTGCGATCGACCGCATCCACCAGGAACGACCAGATTTGCACGCCCTGATCGGGGAAATTCGCGCGCTGGAAACTCTTGCCGCGATCGGTGCTGCGATACACCCCATCGGCCGTGCCTGCGAACACAACGTTCGGATTGGTTGGGTGAATATTGACCGTATAAGTCTCTTTGCCGGTCAGCACATGTTCCCATCGCCCGGTTTCCGCCGGCCGCGTGAATACCCCCACAATGCCCTTCTGGTCTGCTTGGCCGGCATAACCGGCTACTCCGGCATAGACGTTTGACTTGCTTGCCATGGTTCGCTCCCCGTGTCGTTTATCTCAGGCAACCACGCTACGCCGGTTTTGCCGTTCTGGCCAACTGGCGGTGCCCGGGCTAGCCTGTAGGGCAGGGAAACCAGGAGGATATCCATGCCCAACGTGTCCGCGGAAAAACTAATAGAGATCGCCAAAAGCCTGCTCATCGCAGCCGGCGCATCCGAAGAAGAAGCGGCGGTCGTCGCGCGTTATAACATCGGCGCCAACCTTGTCGGGCACGACAGCCACGGCATCATCCTGATCCCAAGCTATATCGACCGCATCAAGGCCGGCCACATCGTTCCTCAGGCGCCGTGGGTCATCACGCAGGAAACCCCGACGACAACCGTGGTCGATGGCAACTGGGGTTTTGGCTACGCAGTCACCGACCGTGCAATGCGCTACACGATCGAAAAGGCCAGGACCCAGAACGTCGCCGCAACGACGATCTTCCGCCAGAGCCATATCGGGCGCCTCGCCAGCTACCCGCTGCTCGCCGCCGGAGAAGGCATGATCGCAATGATCACCGCCGATTCCGGCCGCAGCCCCAAGCACGTCGCGCCCTATGGCGGCGCCAAGGCCCGGCTCGGCACCAACCCGATTTGCTTCGCCATTCCGTCCAACCTGGATGGTCCGCTGGTGTTCGACATGGCAACATCGGCCGCTGCCGCCGGCAAGATTAACGTCGCGACCGCGCGTGGCGACCAGGTGCCGAACGGCTGGCTGATCGATGCGGATGGAAAACCATCGAACGACCCGCGCGTGCTGAAAGCCGGCGGCGCATTGCTGCCGCTGGGCGGAACCGAGGGTTACAAGGGTACCGGTCTGGCCGTCATCGTCGAAATTCTATCCGGGCTGCTGACCGGTCTTGGATTCGGTGTCGAACCGACCGGGCGTCACAACGACGGCTGCTTCATTGCGGTGTTCAAGGTCTCGGCATTCCGTGCCCTGGACACGTTCAAACAAGAGGTCACCGATTTCGCGAACTACCTGAAGGCGACCCCGCCGGCGGAAGGCTTCAAGGAAGTCTATTACCCCGGTGAGATCGAGTTCAGGAAAGAACAGGACCGCCGAGCGAACGGTGTGCCGGTGGAAGATGCCACCTGGAACAAGATTAAGGAATTGGCTCAGGGCTACGGCCTTACCGAAAAACTCGGACTCTGAATGGCATCCTTTGTCGGGCAGTCCGTTCGAAGGTTGGAGGATGCACGCTTCCTGACTGGAAGCGCCATCTTTGTCGATGATGTGAACGATACGGGGCAGGCCAGGGCCTTTGTGGTCCGGTCCCCCCACGCGCACGCAGTCATCGACCGGATCGATACGGCAGCGGCGCGCATGGTGCCGGGTGTTCTGGGTATCTACACGTATCAGGACATCGCCGATCTGGGCTGCCTGCCGTGCGCAACGCAGGTGGCAACCCTGGCACCGATGATCGTTCCGCCGCGTCCGGCTTTGGCGAATGGCCGGGTGCGCCATGTCGGCGATCCCGTCGCCTTCATCGTCGCCGCCACGCTATCCGCCGCTCGGGATGCCGCGGAACAAGTCGTGGTGGACTATACCCCGCTGCCATGCGTCGTCGATGCCGCCGCTGCATTGCTGCCCGGCGCCCCATCGCTCTGGGATACCGGCAACGAATCGTATCGCTTCCAGAAGGGCGACCCGAACGCCGTGCAGGCCGCGTTCGCCACGGCGGCGCATGTGGTGGACATCGAAATCGTCAATAATCGTTTGGTGGTCGCGCCAATCGAAACCCGCGCCGCGATCGGCCGTTGGGCAGACGGCATCTTCGACCTGTTTGTTTCAGCCGCAAGCGTGCATGCCATCCGGGATCAACTTGCATCCGATGTATTCCGCTGTCCTCGCGATGCGGTGCGGGTTTCGGCCCCCGATGTCGGCGGCGGATTCGGCATCAAAAACTGCCTCTACCCCGAATGGGTCATGCTGCTGTGGTGCGCCCGGCGGCTGGGTCGTTCGGTAAAATGGGTCGAGGACCGGGCGGAGGATTTTGTTTCCACCGCGCAGGGGCGGGACAATATTTCCCGAGCGCGATTGGCTCTGGATGCCGGCGGTGGTTTTCTGGCGTTGGATGTTGAAACGACTGCCGGCCTCGGCGCGTATATGTCGGGGGGCGGACCGGGCAGCTCCACCAACGCACCTGCGGCGGCCATGGGCGGCGGCTACGTCATTCCCGCTATTTACATGGATGTGCGGGCGGCCTTTACCAACACCGCACCGATCGACGCCTATCGCGGCGCCGGCAAGCCCGAAGCGAATTATCTGATAGAGCGCCTTATCGATAAAGCAGCGGCACAATGCGGTTTCGATCCGATCGAGCTGCGCCGCCGCAATCTGATTGCATCCTTTCCCTACCGCAAAGCCCTGGGCACGATGGTCGATTGCGGCCGTTTCGCAGCCAACATCGACGACGTTCTGCTATCGGCCGATTACAGCGGTTTTGCACATCGCCGGACTTTGGCTGAAAGCCGGGGTCTGTTGCGCGGCGCCGGCGTCGCCTGCTTCCTGGAAACCGCGCGCGGCGCCCCGAATGAGGGGGCCGAAATCCGTTTTGGTCCCGACGGCATCGTGACCTTGCTCGTTGGCACGCAAAGCAACGGCCAGGGCCACGAAACCGCCTATCCGCAAATCGCCGCCGACCTGTTGGGTCTGCCGTTGGAGCAGTTTCGTTACATTCAGGCCGATACAGCCGAAATCCCCGAGGGCAATGGTCACGGCGGCGCCCGTTCCATGCACATGGGCGGCGCCGCGCTGTTCGAAGCGGCGCGACAGGTCATCGAAAAGGGCAAGCCCGTGGCCGCCAGATTGCTTCAGGCACAGCATGTTGTTTTCGCGAATGGTCAGTATATCGCCGATGGCCGATCCGTCGATCTATTGACCGTGGCGCGCGATACGCCCCTGGATACCTACGTCTGGAACCTTCTGGACATCATTACTTTCCCCAACGGCTGCCACGTCGCCGAGGTCGAAATCGATCCCGAAACGGGTCAGGTCACGCTGGATCGCTACACCGCCGTCGATGACTACGGCACGCTGATCAACCCTCTGCTGACCATCGGTCAGGTCCAGGGGGGCGTGGCGCAGGGCATCGGTCAGGCACTCACGGAACGGACCGTTTACGATCCGGAATCCGGCCAGATGCTTAGTGGATCGTTCATGGACTACCAATTGCCGCGTGCCGTGGACCTGCCGGACCTTCGCATCGTGCTAACCGGCGTCCCTACCAAGGCCAATCCCCTCGGCGTCAAGGGTGCGGGCCAGGCCGGAGCGATCGCTGCCCCGCAAACCATCATCGGCGCTATCTTGAACGCTCTGGCGCCGCTCGGCGTTACCCATATCGACATGCCCGCCACGCCGGAACGCGTCTGGCGGGCGATTCAGCAGGCAGGAAACACTCCATGAACCGTATCGCCGCCGAGGATTATCTAGAGGCTCTCGCCGCGCACGGTATCGAGCATCTTTTCGTCAATACCGGCACCGATTTCGCCCCAATCGTCGAGGCCTTCTCCCGAGCCGCGCGGACCAACCGGGGGGTGCCGAGGCCGATGGTGGTGCCGCATGAAAATGCCGCCGTTGCGATGGCGCATGGTTATACGATGGTGACCGGCAAGGCG
>JANXLQ010000208.1 GCA_025355085.1 Rhodopila sp. | reverse complement strand
GCACGAAGGGAAACCCTCTGCCAGGCATTCCGCGACAATCCGCAGCGCTTCGTGAACAAGGCCCCGATGCCACCTGATAAGCCCACCGAGGTGTGGATCAACCCGCCGAAGGTGAGGCCAGAAAAACGAGTGTAAATTCCGAACCAGGGTGTCTCAAAGTCGTTGACACATTCCGCCGTCCGTGTCGGGCGACGCGAGGTTCATGGAACTCCTCCAAATACACTTGATAGTATCATGCTTGAGTCTGCCGGTCATTCGCTATCGAATTGTTCACTTACCCCGGTGCCTTCGCGACCGCACCGTTTTCGTGTTCACCGTAAGTATCATCCCACTGGTCATGCTAGCCGCTGTCGGCTTTCGAAGCCCGGCCCCCAACCGATCAAGCCGTTCCGGCCATCGCCGGGCCATACTTGATATCCGGCAATCAGAAATAATTCTTGAATAAAAAAGAAAATTAACCTACAATCCCCACAAATGTCACCGACTACCCACCCCGCGAGGCTCCAACCCATGTCCTTCCCAACCGACATCGCCCAGGCGACCCTGGATACGTTCATCGCGCCCCTCGCCCTACTGTTCCTGACCGGCGCCTGCGGAGATATCGCCGCCGCCCACTACGCCGCCAGCCAGATGCTCGCCGCTTACAACGCCGAAACGCCGGATGAACTTGGCCTCGCGGCGCAGGCCGTCAGCCTCCAGATGCAGGTGCTAAAAGCGCTCGGCGACGCCTCCGAACCAGATTTGCCGTTGAATAAAATCCTTCGCCTGCGCGGCGGTGCCGTCAGCCTCAGCCGCGAGTCCCACAAAGCCCGGCGCAAACTCGACCAGCTACAGCACGCCCGCCGCACAGGCATCGTCGCGCCGCCAACCGAGGTCGCACCGGCTCAGCCTGTGGCGGTGCAGGCCGTGGCCGTGCCAGCCACGCAAGTCCAATCTGTTGGGGCGAACGCTCGGGGCGACAGTGCGCTAGAGTTGATCGAGGCGGCGCGGGATGCGTTGCAGAGGGCCAAGAAAAGCGGCGGGCGGAACTGGTCGCAGGCGTTCCAGAAGCGGGAGACGGCCAAGCGGATGGCGGAGAACATGAGGAAGAAGCAGGCCGAACATGGTGGGATGGCGGCCTGTATGCAGGCAGCGGCGGGGTAGGGGGCGGGTGGCCGGGACACTTCAATTGACCGGGTTCCGTTCTGCGATCCCAGCCAAACGATCCACCGTTCATCCCGTCTTAATCCGTGTTCATCCGCCTTCAAAAACCATCGCAAACCCACAGCCAGGGCCAACCAAAGTCCCTAAGCCCGGATCTCCACCGTCACGTCCATCCCAAGGAAATCGTCCGGTTTCCCCGTGAAACTCCCCGACAGCGGCACCGCCTGGGACGGATCGCGCGTAACCGCCACCCGGATCAAATTGCGGTCGCTGACCAACCCGTTGGTCGGATCGAACGGCACCCAACCGGCGCCCGGCAGGTAGATTTGTGCCCACGCATGCGTAACCCCGCCGCCAACCACGGTCTCTTTGCCGCCGCTGATTTTGCTGCCGTCATACAAATACCCCGACACGAAGCGGGCGGCCAAACCCAGGGTGCGGGCGGCCTCCATCATCAGCAGCGCGTAGTCGCGGCAAGTCCCGGTACCGGAGTTCAGCGTCACCACCGGCTCTTGAGTCCCCATCTCATCCCGAGGATTATAGGTGAATTCGGCCTGGATCGCCTTGGTCATCGCCGACAGGATCGCCATCGTATCGCGATCCGCCGCACCCTCGACAAATCGCCGCACCCAGGCATCGAGCTGGTGTTCGGGATCGGGGTAATGCCGCTCCGCCGTGCGGCCGATATCCGGCACCTCCGCCGCGTCGTAACTGAATGGGTGATGACGGGCGTATTCCTCGATCACGACGCCATCTTCCGCCAGCGGAAAATGTTCCGCCCTAAACATCGATTCGACATACAGCTCGGTGGCCGGCTCATTGAATTTGGCGATGGCGACGGAGTTACCGAACACGTCGTGAATCCAGCGAATGGTGCCGGCGGGGCGCAGGATCAGGGAGGTCTCCAGCAGCCGCAAATCATGGCTATCGCGCGGCCGCATCATCATCCGATGTTCCCCGAACGTGACCGGATTGGCATAGCGATAGGTGGTGGTGTGGGTGACGGTTAAAACGGGCACCGATGATTCTCCGGCAACAGGGCGCCGTCCGCTAACGGTTTTGCGCCTGTTCGGCTGCCTGCGCACCAAGATTTGGCGCACTAAGATTTGGCCAACCGAGGCCCGATCAAGCCGGCTCCAACCCGGTGCGCCGCAGGATCGGGGCGATGCCCGGCGACGCCAGGAACCGCAGAAACCCGGCGGCCTGTTCGGACTGCCGGGAATTGCTGAGAACACCGCCCGAGAATGTGGCGATCGTCTGGATGTCCGCCGGCAACGGTCCAGCGACATCGATCCCCGGGACCACCATCAGTTCGCTGACCTGTTGCACCGCAAGGTCGCATTCGCCACTGACAAGCCGCTCGGCGGTGAATCCCGCCGGCACAACGACTGCGCGGGCGTTCACCTCGGCCGCGATGCCCAATCGTTCGATCAGCGAGGCGAAGAATATCCCGCTGGCGCCGATCTTCGAATACGCGACGGATCGCGCCGCCAGCACCGTGGCCTTGAACGCGGCAACCGTCCCAATGTCGGGTTGGGGCGCCCCGGCCTTTACCGCAATCCCGACGAACGACAGCGCGACATCGGTTCGGGTTCCCGGCCGTATCACGCCTTCCGCGATCATGCCGTCGATCCCCGCAGCCGTCAGGATGGCGGCATCGGCGACTTCTCCGCCACGCAACCGAACCAGCAGCGCCACTGTCGGGGCGAAATCCGCGTCGATCGCGATGCCGGTTTCAGCCTCGTATTGCGCCCCGAGTTCCCGCATCGCGCCCATCACGGCCAGGGTCGATATCACGCGGATGCTGGTCATGCGGCGTCCTTTACGTCAGCCGGTTCAAGATCGACGGCCACCGAGACAGTATGGCCGCCCCCGCCCAGGATCACGCCCTGCACAGGACTTACATCGGAGAAATCCCGCCCCCATCCCAGCAGCACATGCTCATCCTTAATGACGATACCATTGGTCGGGTCGATATCGATCCAGCCGTGTTCAGGCCCCAACCAACATCCCACCCACGCATGCGACTGATCCGAACCCAGGCGTTTCGTCTGCCCCGGAGGCGGCTTGGTGCGGATGTAGCCGGAGGTATAGCGCGCCGGCAGGCCGATCCCGCGCAACCCGCTGATCATGGCATGGGAGAAATCCTGGCAAACGCCCTCCCGCCGTTTCATCACCTGCGATACGGGGGTGGAGATCGTGGTGACGCCCGACCGGAAGCGGAAATCGGAATAGAACCGCTCGTTCAGTTCCAGCAGAGCCTCCAGCACCGGCCGGCCCTCGGTGAACGATTCGGCGACGTAGGCTTTCGAATCCGGGTCGATCGGTGCCATCGGTGTGCCAAACTGGAATTCCACGGCTTCCCAGCCGGCGTGGCTGTGGGTCGCCTGCACGACATGCTCCCAGGCCGGGGTCAGATACGGGGCAGGGGGCGGCGGGCAATCGACTTCGACTACGGAATCCGACGTGACCTCAAAATCCGCATGCGGCCGGTCCATGAACAGCCAGGTCACATAATTTCCAAAGTGATCGTGCCCGTCGCTGCGGCGGGCCGGCATGGGGTCGGAGATGATTTTCTCCGACACGATGGTCTGCCACGGCACCGGACGAGGGCGCAGATGCACCATGTGGGCGGCCAGTTCGACCGGGCTGCCATAGGCATATTGGGTGGTGTGCTGTACGCGGTATCGCATTCTGTCTTGTATAGCGATTTCGAACGGACAGGAAATGCGAACGTTGCGGCACTGGCGCTCTCTGTGCGGATACCCCCCTGTCCCAGCCGGTCCCATTGTGGCAGGCTTCGGCCAAACTAAGGAACCGTCATGAAAATCACCCGTCTGCGCACTCAGGTCGTGCATCTGCCAATCGATCCCCCGATCCCGACCGCGCTGCTGGGAACAATCCGATCCGCCGGCTGCGTGCTGACGTTCCTCGATACCGATGAGGGCATCACCGGCGAGGGTTTGGTATTCTCAATCAACAACCGTCGGCTGAGCGTCATTCTTGAGATGATTCGCCAATTGGAGGATATCGTCATCGGCATGGACCCCCGGGTCGGCGGGGCACTGAATGCGATGGCGTGGAAGGACCTGAACTTCCTCGGCTACGAGGGGGTTTCGATCGTCGGTCTGGCGGCTGTCGATAACGCGCTGTGGGACCTTCGGGGCAAGGCGGCGGGCCTGAACGTTGCGCATCTGATCGGTGCCTGCCGCACCGCCGTTCCAACCTATGCCAGCGGCGGCCTCTGGCTGGGCGGGTCCATCGATGAATTGCAGGCGCAGGCTCGGAGCTTCGTCGATCGCGGATTCCGAGCGATGAAGACCCGCGTGGGGCCGACAGACCCGGAAGGGATGGTTGCCCGTGTGGCCGCGGTGCGGGAGGCGATCGGTCCCGATATCGGCCTGATGGTCGATGCCAACCAGCAAATGAGCGTCAAACAGGCCATCCGCATCGGCCGGATGATGGAGCCGCTGAACCTGACATGGTTTGAGGAGCCGGTGATCTGCCACGATCATGAAGGCGAGGCGACCATTCGGGCCGCGCTGGATACGCCGATTGCCTCGGGGGAGACGGTTTACACCCATCGCGGCGTGCTCCGTTCGCTGCAAGCCGGGGCATGCGACGTGATGATGCCCGATCTGCAACGGATGGGCGGCCCGACAGAATTCCTAAAGGCCGGGCATTTGTGCGAGGCTTTCCACATTCCGTGCGCCTCGCATTTGTTTCCCGAAATGAGTCTGGGCCTGCTGGCCTCGCTGCCGGGCGGTTACTATCTGGAGCACATGCCGTGGTTTGAGAGTATCTACCGGGAGCGGATCGAACTGGATACGAACGGACATGCGATCGTTCCGGATCGTCCCGGCTGGGGGTTCAGCTTCGATCCCGATGCCATGCGGCATTTTGCCGCCTGATAGCTATGACATGCCTAACGATGTCCGCTGAATCGTTAGGCACGCACTGTTGGGACGGCTTTCTCCGGCGCGGTCTTTTCGGGAAGACGGAAGATGCTCTGCCCTGACTGCAATCGAAGTAGAGGTATAAGTCATGAAGGTCGGACTGTTCATCAATACTCAATTTCCGGAACGATCCAACGCCGTTGACCGCATCCCCGAAATCGTTGCCCAGGTCCGCTCGGCTCGGGATGCCGGTTTCAGCTCGCTGTGGTTTCCGCATCACTGGCTGACGTATCCAATGCAAATGTTGCAGATCACGCCGATGATGGGCTATATCGCAGCGCATGCGCAGGGGATGACGATCGGGCCTAATATCCTGATCCTGCCGCCGCAAAATCCCATGCATGTGGCGGAGGAATCCGCCACGCTGGACGTGCTTACGGGCGGCAACTACATCCTTGGCATCGGGCAAGGCTATCGCCAGCCGGAGTTCGATGCATTCGGTATTCCGTTATCGGAACGAGCGCCGCGTTTTACCGAGAGTATAGGGTTGATGAAGCGCCTTTGGACCGAGGATAGGGTCACCCATAACGGCCGATTCTACACTGTCAACGATGCCGGTATCGGGGTGAAACCGGTGCGGGCCGGTGGGCCGCCGCTGTATATCGCCGGACAGGCCGATGTGTCGGTGAGACGCGCGGCTCGGATCGGCGATGCGTGGCTGATCGTCAACAGCGGCGGCCTAGGCAAGGTCGAACCACTCATGAAGACATACCGGGCGGCGTTGGCGGAATACGGCCGGACTGCTGCGGAGTTTCCTATTACTATTGAATGCTATGTTGGTGAGCGTCACGCCACGGCACATGAGGAATGCCGCGGACCGCTGGAGTATAAGTACAATGCCTATGCATCCTGGGGCCTGCCGGGGCGGCAGACGGAAACCACTTTCGAAGACTTCGCTCGCGACAAATTCATCATCGGCGACGTAGTCTCGGTTAAAGAGGAGATCGCGCGCTATGGCGAACTTCTGGGCGTGGACCACTTCATTATGCGCTGCAACTGGCCGGGATTGCCGCAAGAAAAGACGTTGGCGACCATCGAACGGCTTGGGAAAATATTTGCATAGGATGGCGGCTTCGATGAATTACCGGGGGACTTTGCTGGACGGGTCAGCGCCACGATCCGTTCATCCGGCAACGCCAGCCCTGCGGTCAACGCTGCGTTCAGCATGTCCTTCGCAGCGTGACCCGGGTGGGTGGGGGTTGGAAGCAGAGGCATCCGTGACCGCAGGCCCACGCGCTGACCGTCCGCGACCAAGGTGGGAGGGGTTGGAAGCAGAGGCACCCGTGACCGTGTCAGGGGCGATATCCAACCCGCGCTGGATTTGAACCCGCGGCCATCGATCCGGAGATGGCAATTAGACGATTTGACCGGGGTGCGCAATTGCCCCTATTAATCCGGCGCTTCAAAAAATACCCGCGCCTGACGCGGGAAGGGAGGAGTTTCATGAATAAAATCCTACGATCTTTTTTTGGATTTGCGCTGGTGCTGGGTTTGCTTATCGTTCCCGGCATCATGCCTCGGGCGGCTGCGGACGATACTATCAAAATCGCCTTTATAGCACCGTTCTCCGGTGCTTTCGCCCCCCAGGGCGATGCGTTCTTAAAAGAACTTCGCTATTCCATGGACGTCGTCAATAAGAAAGGCGGGGCGCTGGGAAAACAATTCGAAATTGTTACATTCGATGATAAACTACAGCCGGCGGAAGCCATTATCGCGTTGAAAGCGGCGACCGATCAGAACATCCCCATCGTCATCCAATGCATCGGATCGAACGTCGCCGCGGCCATGATCGATGGAGTGGCGAAGTACAACGCCCGCAACCCGGATAACCGGGTTCTGTATGTAAACTGCGCGGCGCTGGCGAATGAATTAACTAACGACAAATGCGACTTTTGGCATTTTCGTTTCGCCGCCAATGTAGGTCAGCGGGTGGAAACACTAATCCGATCGCTACCGAAAGACACGACGACGGTTTATCTGATCAATCAGGACTATCTCTATGGTCAGTCGGTGCAGGCCGACATGAAGTCATACCTGGCGAAGCTGCGGCCCGATGTGCGGATTGTCGGTGACGATCTGGTGCCGCTTGGCAAAGTGAAGGATTTCTCGCCGTATATCGGCAAGATCAAGGTTTCTGGCGCCAAGGCTGTTCTAACGTCCAACTGGGGTGTGGATTTCAACCTCCTGCTGAAATCGGGAGTGGAAACGGCCCTGGACGTCAACTACTTCACGCTGTCGGCGCATCTGAACGGCGGCCCGGCCAGTATGGGGAAGTCGGGGGTCGATCACGTTTATGCTGCCCTGGATTTCCACCACAATATCCCGAGTGAAATTGGCAACATGGAGGCCGACGTCTGGATCAAGGGGTTCCACGATCAGTTTCCCGATTTCGACTATACCTGGATCAACTACCGGACGATGTTCGAGATGCTTCAGGCCGGCATCAACAAGGCTGGGTCAACCGATCCGATGAAGCTGGCACTGGCGCTGGAGGGCATGGAGATCACCGATGCGTTGGGCCAAAAGAACACGATGCGGCGGGAGGATCATCAGTTGATCGGCCAGTTCTACGCGGCTGTGTTCACCAGTGGTGTGAAGTATGACTCCGAACGCACTGGCTTTGGCTGGAAGACAGTCTTGACCATCCCGGCATCGGAACTTGCCCAGCCCACGACCTGCAAGATGAAACGTCCTGCCGGGGCTTGATCGCCGGTAGTCATACCGGCCGGCGGTGCGTTCGGTTTTGCGGCCGAGCGTTCGCTGCGATGCTGGCGGCATCTACGTCTTTGGTCATTCGGGCCAAAGACGTAGATGGCGGGCTTCCGCCCATACGCGTTAAAACAGGGTAGGAGGCGTGTTTTGCCGCCTTGTGCCATTGCCGGGCGACATGCCATGCGCCTTAGGATTTAGGTCTGGGGGGTGAGACTTCTCCGGCCCGGACCGGCCTACCACCGCCGAAGTAGGGTCAGGTGCGCTCGGGTGGGGATGGCGGACTGACGCCCGGGCGCATTTCCCGCCGGCGCCACACCAGTCCGATGGCACAGACCAGGACCAGCCCGGTCGCGGCCACTATCTCGATTGCCAGCATCGGTCCCACAATATCCGCGATCAAGCCCACCAGCAGGATCCCCAGTGGCCCCATGCCGATGCACACCGTCAGCAGCCCCATCAGCCGCGAGCGTATATGCACTGGTGTATGCAGAACAATCAGCGATGTCTGCATGTTGGCGAACGCCGCCGAACCGAAACCACCTACCGCCAGCAGCAGGCAGGCAATCCAGAATCCCGGGGCCAGCGGCATCGCGGCGACGCAGGCCAGGAACAGGACCGACCCGCCCACCATCAGGGTGCGTCCGTTGATCCGTGGCTCCCGCGTGGTCAGCAGCGCCCCGCCGAGGAACGCCCCAAACGCTTCGGAGGCCGCGAGTACGCCGATCAGCACCGGCGATACCTGGAACACCGACCGGCCGATCGGTGCGAGCAGGGCGGAGTATGGAAATCCCAGTAGATTCATTGGAATCGTCACGGCCAGGACGCCACCGATCACGAGGTCGCCGCGCACGAACCGCAGGCCTTCGGCCAGCTCTCTCGGCACATTGCCCAGCACCAATTTTCGGGTTGACTGACGGTATTCCATACCGGAGGCGAGGATTGCCGCGACGCCATAGACGCACGCGGAAACCCCGAACGCCCCGGCCAGGCCAAATTTCTGGTAGAGATAGCCGGCGAAGATTGGTCCCAACAACCGGGTGAACGAATTCGACATCGTATCCAGGGCCAGTGCGCGGGACACCAATCGACCTTCCACGCACTCCCCCACCATGCGCCGGCGGGTTGCCATTTCGGTTGACCACACAATGCCCGCGACCAACGCCGCAACCGCTACATGCCACGGGCGCGCCACACCACCCCAGGCCAGCAGTGCGACGGAGGCGGAGGCCAAACACGTCACGACCTGGCCGTAAAACAACACCTGTTTGCGGTTTACCGATTCCGTCACCACGCCCGCGAATGCGCCCAGCAGGAACATCGGCATTGTGCGCGCTGCCGAAACGATCGCCACATCGAGGCCTGAGCCTGTCATGTCGAGGGTGAACAACGCGGCGGCCAGAACCTCAAACCACCGCATCGTGTTGACGCAGCCGCCGATCGACCAAAGACGCAGAAACGCGCCGGTTGAAAGGAGGACCCGCAATCCATTGGAAGAAGTGAGAACAGTCACCGCGCCGGTACGATCCGCGCGGTCCGAATAGCCGATTGCATAACGTTTCCCTGTTATCGTGCCTGGTACCGATACAAGCACTCCGTGTTTGGTACCGATACAAGCACTCCGTGCGGGGATGGACCAGGGAAGAAGCCAGGACTAGAATGCGTGTCAGCGTTGACCGCAGCTATGTAGGGAGAACAATCAGATGGATACCGCCGTTATGACTCCGACTTTCGACCGGACGGCCGAGGACCTCGGCAATATCGTCGAACTCGGCCATGTGAACGTCCGGGTGCCCGATCAAAGCAAGGCGATCGCGTATTATCTGATGGGTCTTGGCCTGACGCGCGACCCGTATCTGATGGCCGGTCTCGACAACATGTGGGTGAACGTCGGCCGCGGCCAGTTCCACCTGCCGACGCGCGGAACCGACGTTGTCCGTGGGACGACCGCCCTGGTGATGCCCGATCTGGAGGCACTGCTGACGCGCCTTGCAGGTGCCAAAAAATATCTGGAAGGCACGAAATTCAGCTTCCGCGAGGCCGGCGATACGGTCGAGACGGTTTGCCCGTGGGGGAATCGGATTCGCGTGCATGCGCCCGACCCCGCGCGGTTCGGTGCCATGCGGGTGGGCATGCCGTATGTGGAGTTCGACGTTCCTGGCGGCACCGATCTGGCTGCCATTGCTAAGTTCTACAAGGAAATACTGGGCGCTATCTCGGGCGTGTCCAGCGATGACCGCGGTGCTTATGCCTGGGCAAACACCTCGGCTGAGAGCAAGGTGATCTACCGCGAAACCACAGCACCGCTGCCGGAATTCGACGGGCACCACATCCAGATCACGTTGGCGGATTTTTCCGGCCCGCATAAGAAGCTGCTGGAGCGTGGGCTGATCAGCGAGGAAAGCGATCAGCATCAGTATCGCTTCCTCGACATCGTCGATGTGGACACCAACAAACCGCTGTTCCGGATCGAGCACGAAACCCGCAGCATGCGTCACCCGATGTTCGGCCGCACGTACATCAACCGCAACCCGGATATGAACAACCGCAACTTCGTTCCAGGTTACGAAGTGGGCCTGTGGGCGCTGAACTAACCGGCCGTCCAACCGCGTCTTCTGCTGCCATGGCTGTCCTCGGACCGGTTCCGGAGACAGCCATCGTTTCTGAACCGCTCGTGCGCAGATGGCCGGGATAGTGCCGGCCGTGCTGGGCAGGAGAACAGACTACCGGAGCCCTCCGCAATGTCCCTTCCGCCCTACCGCGTCTCTGCCTTCAACACCGCCAAGGCGTCGGAAAATAAAATTCACGACGATGCCACTGCCAAGCGCTTCGGCTTCAAGGGCGGCTTTGTCGGCGGCGTCAACGTCTATGCCTATATGTCGCACCAGCCCGTGCAACGCTGGGGTCGTGCCTGGCTGGAGCGCGGCACCGGCGAGGCCAAATTCGGCAAGCCGGTCTATGAGAACGACATCGCCGAGGTGATTGCCGCCGAAGATGCCGAGGGCATGCAACTGACCGTTCGCAGCGAGGGTGTGCTGTGTGCGGCCGGACGGGCGGCGTTACCGGAAAATCTACCGCCGCCGCCTGCGTTGAGCGACTTCAAGGCCATGGCGCCCCGCACCGATCGGGTCGCCGCGGACGAAACATCCCTGCGTATCGGCGACTGGTTCGGTATGACTCCGCTGCCGGTCACCGCAGCGTTCCATGCGCAGGATCTGGCGGACATCCGCGAAACCGATCCGATTTACGCGCGGGAGGGTATCGTTCACACTGGAACGATTATTCGTTGCTGCAACTGGGCATTGACCCACAACGTGATTCTGCCGGCATGGATTCACATGGGCAGCACGGTGCGCAACCTGGGTCTCGCACGGGTCGGCGACACGCTGAATGTCAGAGCCAGGATCACCAGGAACTACGAGCACAAGGGGCATAAGTGGGTGGAACTCGACGCGATGGTCGTTGCCAACGAAACGACACCGATTATTAGGGCGACGCACACAGCGATCTACCGGCCGCGGCAGTTGGCCGAGGCAGCGTAACGAATCTCGTAGCGGATAATGACGCTGCCTAACGATTAGGCGCGTCGTTTTGTATCCGGCACTACCGAAAGGCGGTCATTTGCCTGACATGCGGGCAATTGGTGCCGCCTAATAATGAGGCAACCGGCCTGTTGCATGGTCTGCTAACGCCTGCATCCCTGGCACGTATCTTGAATATACCTGGAACGATGCCGGGAGTCTAACAATGCAAAATGTCGAACCGGGCGATGTCGCCTGGGTGCTGATCAGTACTGTGCTCGTTTTGTTGATGACGGTGCCGGGACTGGCGCTGTTTTATGCCGGGATGGTCCGCAAAAAGAACGTCCTCGCCATTATGATGCAGTCGTTCTTTCTGTGTGCCGCGATGACTGTCGTCTGGATGGTCGCGGGATATTCCCTGGCATTCGGCAACGGCAATGCATGGATCGGGGACTTTTCCCGGCTGTTCCTGAATGGCCTCGCCGATAATTGGGACAAGCCGTTCACCCTGGGGGCCGGCACCGCGAATGCTCAGCCGACGACGATTCCCGAGAGCGTGTTCGTGATGTTCCAGATGGCGTTCGCCATCATCACCCCCGCGGTGGTCACCGGAAGCTGCGCCGACCGGATGAAGTTTTCCGCGCTGCTGATGTTCTTCACGATGTGGTCGCTGGTGGTTTACGCCCCGCTCGCACATTGGGTCTGGAGTCCGAATGGCTGGCTCGCGGTGATGGGCGTCGCCGATTTTGCCGGTGGCACGGTGGTCGAGATCAACTGTGGCGTCTCGGGGTTGGTCTGTGCCCTGATGCTTGGCCGCCGCCTGGGCTATGGGCATGAGAACATGGCGCCGTGGAATCTGAGCTATGCGGTGATCGGGGCGTCGCTGCTGTGGGTGGGCTGGATGGGCTTTAACTCCGGCGGTGCGCTGGCGGCGAACGGGCGGGCCGGCATGGCGGTGCTGGTGACGCAGATCGCGGCGGCGGGGGCGACATTGTCGTGGACGTTCGCCGAGTGGTTGTTGCGCGGAAAGCCATCGGTGCTGGGCGCGATCTCTGGCGCTGTCGCCGGTTTGGTGGCGATCACGCCGGCGTCGGGGTTCGTGTTGCCGGGGCCGGCTTTGGCGATCGGTCTTGTCGCCGGGGCCGCATGCTTCTGGACGGCCACCACGATGAAGGCGGCGCTGAAGTACGACGACAGCCTGGACGCGTTCGGCGTGCATGGCATCGGCGGGATCATCGGCACGCTGGCGACCGGTTGGTTCGCATTCGGTCCGTTGTCCGCCACGAAGGATGCGCCGGGCGGCGTCTATATGGGCGGCTTGCCGCTGCTGGCGGTTCAGGCGGTCGCCGTGCTCGCAACCATTGCGTATTGCGCGTTCGCAAGCTGGGTGCTGCTGAAGATGACCGATGCCGTCGTGGGACTGCGGGTTACCTCGGAAGAGGAGCGGGAAGGGCTGGATATCGTGCTGCATGGGGAGCAGGTGTTCTAAGGCGACGCCCAACAATAAGCGAATCGGCCGCTATGCTCCACCTATTCCCGTAGGTACCGCGACAGGTGGCCCGGACAAGCCGCATATGCATCAACTTAAGGCGTTTGGCGGGGAGGATTTGCCCAATCGTCATGGCCGGGCTTGGCCCGGCCATGACGGGGAGAGAACGACACCTACCTGGAGCGGTATTTTTTGGGCGTCGCCTAAGCAGTACAACGCGGGGGCCTGCAGCCCTTTGGCCTGCGTGCAGAAGCGCAGGCATTGTGCTGTTGCCGCCTCGGTTCATAGGGATGTAGGCGGATGAGCAACCGCCTTCCCCCGCAGGGCAATCGGGTGAATGGCTTTTTAGTACCTTGGCCGGCTCGGCATGGCTGTACGAGCAAGCGCCTGTTTCACCACGAAGTCACGAAGCCACGAAGAAAGCGAATACCCAGCACCGAATTTGCCGATTTTATTGGAAACTTCGTGGCTTCGTGCCTTCGTGGTGAAATTTCTTCTCAGCCAAAACCACCAGTGCGCCGTTCCAGAGGACGATGAACGTGCGAGACGAT
>JANXLQ010000176.1 GCA_025355085.1 Rhodopila sp. | reverse complement strand
AGGTCTCGGCCCCGGTCCGCGGCAAGATGCAGTTTCCGATCGCAATCCCATCGCCGAACGGATGCGCTTCTGGATCGACGCCCAACGCTCCAACGCCGGCCGTCAGCCCAGGCGCTATCCCACCATGGAAGCCGCCTACGCGCGCATGCAGGAGGAAAACAAGCACCTCACGCCCGAGCAGGCCCGGCACCTGACCCAGTATGGCGTGAACCAGAACGAGGACGGCACCTACAGTTGGAAATTCGACCACTACGTCCGCCAGTGGCCGCCCTACGACATGACGCGAGAAGCCATCGCCGAACTCTGGAGTGCGATCACCTGCAAGACCCTGCTGGTGTACGGCACCGAAAGCTGGGCGAAGAACCCGGCCGAGGACGGACGACTCGATTATTTCAACAATGCCCGCGTGTTGGCGGTGCCGAATGCCGGTCATTGGGTGCATCATGACCAGTTAGACTTCTTCCTAAGTCAGGTACGCGGTTTCCTTGCCGAACCGTAAGGCCCGAACAGAAATACGCACCGCGATAGGCATCCCGAAATGGCAATGGCGCACCGGCATCCAGCACGACGACTACCGGCAGTCTCAATTTTGGCTCATCCAGCGTTCAATAAAATCGAGACAAACCTCCTTCACTAAAAGATACAGACTGGTTTATCGTTGCTATCCGGCAATCCCCGTGCGAATCGGGAACAGCCTTCTTACTCTGTCCGGGTGGTTCCAACCGACGCCATGCAGCCCCACCCAGCCGATATAAACCCAGAACCCGCCGATCGCTTCGAGGCGCGGGCGAGACGCCAGACGATGCGGGTGATCCGCAAGATCGTCGGCATCGCGGTTGTCCTGGCCGTTTGCATGTGGTCGTTCATCGCATTGTCGCTCTGGTCGGAATACACCGTCGCCCGATCGGCCGGACAAAAACAAGGTTTCAATCTCACAGCCGCCTTTGCTTCCGAACTGACCAGAACGTTCGATTCGGTCGCCGCCGCGTTCCAGTTGATCGACAGCAATGTCAAGGCGCACCCTTTGGGCAGCGGCTCCGACATGGAAAACCTGCTGCGGGCAATTATCGCCGCCGCCAAACCAGGAACCGGGGTGCGGATCGCCGGCCCGGACGGTCGCCTGATGTTCTCCTCGGGCGCTTTGAACAGTGGATTGACCGACTTCAGCCAACAAGCCCATTTCATCAGCCACCGCGATAACACCTCGCTTCTCATGAGCCTCGATCCGCTGCGTCCGGAAGTCGCGGGTCAGGCGCTTGAAGTAAGCCGCCGGCTGGAAACCGCTGACGGCCAATTCGCCGGCGAAGCGATGCTGTTCCTAAAGTCGGAGAACATCATCACCCTCAATCGCCAGATCGACCTCGGGCGGCGAGGCATGGTCCTGGTGTTGGGGGTGGATTGGATCGTTCGTGCCGGTTACGACCGGGATCACGCGAACGGCACCGTCGGCATCGGCGCCGATCTGACCAGCGGGTCGTACCCCTATCACCTCGATGCCGGCGCTATCGCCGGCTTGGTCCGCAAGGCCCCGATTGATGACGTCGCACGCCTTGTGTCCGTACGCGCACTGGAACGCTATCCGCTGTGGGTTATCGTCGGGCTTGACATGGACGATGTGCTCGGCGCCGCGCGTGTCCATGTCTGGCTGATTTGCTTCGTCGGAATCGGCGCATCCCTGGTGATCGGTGTCCTGACCGGACTACTGGTGCGAGAGGTGTGGCGCCGGATCCAGCGTGAAATTGAGATCGCATACGATCGCGACCGGCTAAAGTCGGCACAGGTGCAAATCGAAGCCGATCGTGCCCTCCTGGCGGAAACCCACCGGGAATTGGTGGCAAGCCAAACTATAGCGGAAGTGGCAAACCGGGCACGGACGCAATTCCTGGCGCATATGAGCCACGAGTTGCGGACACCCCTGCACGCGATCATCGGCTTTTCCGAACTTATCCAGGATCAGGCACCGACCAAGCCCGGATCGCCGCCTCTGGCCGGGTATGCAGCCGATATCTGGTCGTCGGGGCGGCATCTGCTGGAACTGATCAATGCCATTCTGGATATCTCCAAGGTGGAATCCGGGACAACGACATTGGCCGAAACCGTCTTCCGTGTTGGTGAATTGGTCCGCCACAGCCTGGTGTCCGTCCGCGCCGCAGCCGAAGCCAAGCATATCCCGATCGAGCTGCGACTGCCTGAAACGGCATTGCGGGTGCGGGCGGACCAGACCCGTTTGCTGCAGATTTTAATCAATCTGATGTCGAACGCGGTTAAATTCACCCCGAACAACGGCCGGATAACCCTGGCGGTTTCGGTGTGCGATTCAGGCGAGCTTATGTTCTCGGTGACCGATACCGGCATCGGTATGACCGAGACAGAGATTCTGATAGCACTGGAGCCGTTCGGGCAGGTTGACAACACGCTGTCGCGGGCGTTCGAGGGCACCGGGTTGGGACTGCCGTTGGCGTCCAAACTGACCGATCTGCATGGTGGGCGGTTGGTGGTGACCAGCGTCAAGGGCAAGGGCACCACGGTCACCGTCACGTTGCCGGCTGATCGCGTGGTGCAAAAGGATGGGGCCAGGGTCGCAAATGGCTAATATCCCATGATTATCGTGTTCGGATCCATCAATCTGGACCTGATCTTCAACCTGCCCCGTATTCCCGCGCCGGGGGAGACGGTGTTGGGCCCGTCCACCCGCATCGAACCGGGCGGCAAGGGGGCCAATCAGGCCGTGGCGGCGGCACGGGACGGCGCCCGGGTCATCATGGCCGGTTCCGTCGGGCGCGATACGCTCGGTGATACCGCGCTAACACTGTTGCGGGCGGCTGGAGTCAATCTGGATCGCGTTGGATTGGTCGCGGACAGCACCGGCTGTGCGGCGATCAGTGTCGATCCCGCCGGCAACAATGCGATCTCGGTTGGCTCAGGTGCGAACCTGTCCTCCCGAGCGTCGCAGGTCGAGGATGCAGTGCTTGGTTCGGACACCACGGTGGTGCTGCAAATGGAAGTGCCGGTTGCTGAAACCGCAGCCCTGATCGCACGCGCCAAAGTCCGTGGCGCCCGCATCGTGTTGAATTTGGCGCCAGCCGCCGCGCTGCCGGAAGAGGCTCTGCGCGCCGTCGATGTCCTGGTGGTCAACGAGACCGAGGCCGCGTGGCTCGGTCGCCATCTAAACTGCAAAGCCACCGCCAAGGCATTGCGAGACCGTCTGGGTGGGGTCTCTGTCGTGCTGACCCGGGGCGGCGAGGGGGCCGAGGTGGCAGGGAGCGAAGACGTCTGGCACGAAGCGGCCGAGGCGGTGGACGCCATCGATACCACCGCCGCGGGCGATTGTTTCGTGGGTGTCCTGGCGCATCGATTGGATCGCGGTGAGACGCTGCGAGCGGCCGTTCGCCGCGCGACGATCGCGGCGGCTGTATGCTGCACAAGTCATGGCAGCCAGGGAAGTATCCCGACCGCGGCGGAGACGGACGCATTTGCCAACGACCAAGCTGGTATGAGCCGATAAGCGGGCATGGGAGACGGTTAAACCTCAAACGATCACAGTCTAATATCAACGGCCCAGTATCTTGACCGTTCGGCCCCTTTTCGTCATGGCAGGCGAATGCCAGGCCGCGCAAGACACTGGACTATGCGACGCCGGGGGAGCAATTCACGAACCTACTCGCCGGATTGACCGGCGCGCAGAAGTCGCCATCTGGTGGTGTTCGTCCCGGAACTTGAATCCGCCGTTATTTTTCTGCAATCGTCGGCGGATAGTATTCGGCACAATATCCGATCGACGAAACTACTGATGAGCAGTATTCAATGCGGCATGGCGGTTTCGAGTGAGACGCAACCCCGGTCCCAAGCCTGGTCGCCGACTGTTGCATTTAGGTATGTGGCAATGGGTAGAAGACTTGAACTGAAACGAATAGCCAAGTCGCAGTCCGGCGATGACGACACACTTCGCCTCGTCCTATCCGATCCGGCGTTGGTCAGGGTCCAGTCTTGGTGGCCACTAATCCCCCAGCCCGAACCCATCCAACAAGGCACGTATCTGCTCGGGATCGCTCTGCTCCATCACCCGCTGGGCGAACCGGATGCAAGCGGAAATTTCCACCGAGCGGATCACCTGCTTCACCTTCGGCACGGCCGAAGCATTCATGCTCAGCGACCGCACGCCCAGTCCCAGCAACAGTGGAGTCAACCGCGGCGCCGCCGCCAGTTCACCGCAGATCGACACCGGCATGCGCATACGCAACGCTGCCTCGGTCGCGAACTGGATCAACCGCAGCACCGCCGGGTGCATCGGATCGTACAAGTCCGCTACGTCGGTTTCGCCACGATCCACCGCCAGCGTGTAAGCGGTCAGGTCATTTGTGCCGATCGAGAAGAAATCTGCCTCCAGCGCCAGCGCGTCGGCCGACAGCGCCGCACCGGGCGTTTCGATCATAATTCCCAGCGGCGGCAATTTCTCGGGGATGCCCTCGCCCCGCCGCCGCAGGCGCTTGGCAACGCGTTCATAAATCTTACGCGCGGCGCGCACTTCACCGACGTTTGTCACCATAGGCAGCAGCACGCGTACGCTGCCGGCCATGGAGGCGCGCAGAATCGCGGCGAATTGCGTTTCCAGCAGCTCCGGCCGACGCAGCAGCAGCCTGATCCCGCGCAGGCCCAGCGCCGGGTTCGCGTCGGAAATCTCCGGCACGACACCGGCCAGGGTCAGGGCCTCGATCTCTTTCTCGCCACCCCAGTCCAGGACGCGAATCGTCACGGGATCGCCATGCATCGCCTCGACGATGACCCGATAGTTCTCGGTTTGGGTGGCCTCATCGGGAATGGTCTCCCGGTTCATGAACATGAACTCGGTTCGCAGCAGACCAATTCCCACCGCGCCCGACTGCACGATCAGCGGCAACTCGACAGGCAGTTCCAGATTCGCCTGAAGCTCGATCGCCTCGCCATCCCGGGTCACGGCCGGTAGCCGCCGCAATCTGGAATACTGCTGGCGTTCGCGGGCGAATGCGGTGACCGCCTTACCGGCGGCGGCCAAAGTCACTGGCCCCGGGTTCAGCGTGACGGTTCCGGCGAGTCCATCCACCACCGCGATGTCACCCGGCTGCATCGCATGCGTCAACCCGGCCGCCCCCAGCACCGCCGGCACCCCAAGGGCGCGCAGCATCACCGCGGTATGGCCATCCGCGCCGCCCGCTTCCGTGACAACACCCGCGAGCCGAGACGGATCGAGCAAGGCGGCATCGGCCGGACGCAACGCTTCAGCAACCAGGATCGCACCTTCCGGCAGGCCGGCAAAGCTGCGGAATGGCGTGCGCGTCAGATTGCGCACCAACCGGCGGGCGATTTCGCCGATCTCATCCGACCGGCGCTGCAACCCAGCCAGATCTTCGGCCGACAGGCACGGTTCCGCCTGCGCCATGATGGCATCGCCGATCGCCCGGGATTCTGCCATCACGGCGGCTTCGGCGGACAGCAGGGTTTCCTTGATCCGTTGTTTGACCCCTCGCACAAGGCGGGACGGACCGAGCATGCGGATGTAGGCGTCGATCAGCGGGGCGATCTCGGATTGGCTTTCCTCGGGCAGCACCGCCAACCGCGCGCGCAGCTTGGCCAGTTGCTTCCGGGATTGGACGATGGCGGCTTCAAGTCGCGCGCCCTCTGCCCCGGTGTCGGATGCCTGGATTTTCTGCCGGGTGATGATCGCTTCCGGTTCGATCGTGCCGAACACCGGGCCGATTGCTACTCCGGCCGATACCGGTATGCCGTGGAACAGCCGTTCAGAACGTACATTAGTGTCTGCGAGGCCTGCGGTAGCAATGCGGGCCAGTCGCTGATGCTGAGGCGGTGGTGGTTCAATCCTGTTCATCGAAGCCGGCCTCGACCAGGGCTGCCAGTGCGTCCAACGCTTCCTTGGCATCCCAGCCTTCGGCACGCAACTCGATATCGCAACCACGGGCGGCGCCCAGCATCATCAACCCCATTATGGAGCGGGCGGAGATGACCTGGCCGTCTTTCAGCACATCCACCGACGCGCCGAACGTCTCCGCCAGGGTAACAAAGCGGGCGGCTGCCCGCGCGTGCAGACCGCGCTTGTTGCAGATCGTGACGACGCGCGAGAGAACCTGTTGCTCGCTACCGAGCTGATGATGATCCGGATCTGATGGTGCGCCGGTCACCCGCCGCAGGACCCTTTGGACCCGTTCACCTTGCAGCCGTGCAGGATGTGGGACGCTGCGGCGATGTATTTTCGGCCGGCGTCCTCGGCGCAGGTGACCGCGTCGGCCAATGGCTGCTTCGACCGCACTTTCGCCAATTTCACCAGCATCGGAAGATTGACGCCGGCAATCACCTCCACGCCCTTCCGCTCCATCATGGAGATTGCGAGATTGCAGGGGGTTCCGCCGAACATATCGGTTAGCAGCACGACACCGTCGCCGGTGTCGCACCGCCCGATACAGGCTTGAATCTCCGCCCGGCGGTTTTCCAAATCGTCGTCCGGTCCGATACAGACCGTGTCAACGTTGCGTTGCGACCCGACCACATGCTCCATTGCGGAGCGCAGCTCGACCGCAAGCCGCCCGTGAGTCACCAGGACCATGCCGATCATGCCAAAACCATACCGATCATGAATTTACCGAAATGTCCCAAAGTGTTATCGGGCGCGCCCATCCGTAGCCGTTCGATTTGCCCATCGTTATAAATCAGGCCTCCTGCGCCTGAACCGACAAAGCCTGCGCAGGCTTGTCTATGTCCGTTTCATCCCGGCGCGCAACCGGCCGGTCCCTCAGAAACGCGTCCGGCTCACCGTCCCGCGCCAGCTCCCGGTGGGTGACGAAGATTCGCCACTGGGTATCGCTACCGTCTTTCACCTGCCTCGCAGAAGCCCGTGAGACCAGATGATTTGCCAGCTTTTCAATTAGATGGACCGACCTGTGCCGGCCACCGGTACACCCTATCGTGATCGTAGCGTATTTTTTGCCTTCTTGCACGAACCGAGGCAAGACCAGTTTTGTCAATTCCGCGATGCGGGTAAAAAATTCTTGAAAATCGGGGTCGGTTTCGACGTAGGCCCCGACGTCAGGGTCCATTCCGGTCTTGGAGCGTAATATGGGATCGTAATGCGGGTTTCGTAGAAAGCGTGCGTCGAATACCAGATCTGCTTCCTTAGGAAGGCCCTTCGGATAGGCAAAGGACATCAGGGAGACGGTCAATTGCGCGTCGTCCGACCCGGCGCCGAAATGGCGCTCGATCAGACGGCGCAGATTGGCGATCGGCAACCCGGAGGTATCGACGAAAAGGTCGGCATGAACGCGCAGCGATTCGGTCAAGGCGATTTCGGCGGCGATGCCATCGGCGACCACCCCCTGAGGGGCCAGCGGATGTCGGCGGCGGGTTTCGGTGTAGCGCCGTTGCAGGGTGTTTTCGTCGGCCCAGGCATAGACCAAATGGATGCGCAGGCCAGGGTTGGTGCGCAGCCGGGCAATGGCGCCCAATACGCCGGCGGCATCGAACCCGCGCGTGCGGGCGTCGATCCCGACAGCCAGCTTTTGATCGCTGCGAGAGATCATGTCCTCCAGCATCGTCAATGGCGGATTATCGACGGCCTCATATCCCACGTCTTCCAGCGCACGCAGGATTGACGCTTTGCCGCCGCCGGACATGCCGGTGACGATAACAACCGCCATGCGGCTAAGATTACGGGGCGCGGTCATGCAGCGAAGGCTGTCATAACTGGAAGGCTCCCGCAACCTGACCGATCCGCCCCAGGGCACAGTCCAGGGCCAGGGAGATCTTGTCGGGGGCGGACGCCGCCTTTGTGTCGATACGCACGACGGGAAGCCGTAGGTCGGGATGCTGCAGCGGATGCGGCAAACGCTCCACCGCACCGTGGCCGTCCAGTTCCACGATCAACGCAAGGCGCGCCTGCGGCCGGTACGGCAAACGCACGATGCCAACGCCCCGCACTTCCAGCAAACCGGCCAATTCCGTTGGGCATGAGGCGATGCCATCCATGATGTCCACCTGATCGTCGGCAACCAATTCGAACCCGCGTGAGAGAAGTCGTAAGGCAAGGTCGGATTTCCCAGAGCCCGGAGGCCCCACCAACAAGATGGCGTTCCCGTCCTTCGCTACGCAGCTTCCATGAACGCGACACTGCTTGCTGTGCATCGGAACGCAGCATGATCGCATTGGCGGCGAAATGGAAGCGGGTTGTCGAAAAACGCGGACCATGCGAGCGTCACGGCATCATGATCGATCGAAAAAGGGTGGCGGAAGCCGCCGAACGCATCGCCCGGTATGTTCGCCATACGCCCGTTGTGTGCGGAGACATCGGCGACTCACCGGTGACACTGAAACTGGAGCTGCTTCAGCATGCCGGCAGTTTCAAGCCGCGCGGCGCATTCAACCGCCTGCTGTTGGCTTCGGTTCCCGATGGCGGGGTCATCGCGGCGTCCGGCGGCAATCACGGCGCGGCGGTGGCCTATGCGGCGCGCTGCCTGGGAATGACCGCTGAAATCTTCGTGCCCGCGGGCACCCCGGCGGCTAAGGTCGCCCGCATCGCCAGTTATGGCGCGCGAGTCGTACAAGGTGGCGAAACCTATGCCGAGGCGCTGCTCGCGTCTCGCGACCGCCAGACTGTGACCGGCGCGCTGGAGGTGCATGCTTATGACCACGAAGATGTGCTGGCCGGACAGGGCACCGTGGCCCGGGAGTTCGAGCATGACGCTCCGGATCTGACACACATCCTGGTCGCTGCCGGAGGCGGCGGACTGATCGGCGGAGTCGCGGCTTGGTATGCCGGCAGCGCACAGGTGATCAGCGTCGAACCGGAAGGCTGCCCCAGCTTGCACGACGCACTGCGGGCCGGCCATCCCATCGACGCCCCTGTCGGCGGCCTGGCCTCCGACAGCCTCGGCGCTCGGCAGGCCGGCGCGCTGATGTTCCCGATTGCCGCGAAATACGTCAGCCAGGCCGTGCTGGTGCCGGATGACGCGATCCTCGCCGCGCAAAGGATGCTGTGGGACCGATTCCGTCTGATCGCCGAACCAGGCGGAGCGACGGCGGCCGCCGCACTGTTGAGCGGACGATTCGTACCGCCGCCCGGGGCAAGAGTCGGCGTGGTGATCTGCGGCGCGAACACAGACCCGGCAAAGGTTGTAGGCCCGTAAAAGGCCGCGTTGTCTGGTTTCGGCGGCCACCGGACCGGCTGAACGCCGGTCCGGTGGCCGGATCAACACAATGCTCCCGGCTACGGCCAGGGCCGTCACTGATCCGCGAACCAGGGCCGTCCCTGCTCTGCGGGCCGGAGGTTTGCCGCTGAAACCAGGGCGCGATGGAACGTCAACAGCTTAGGCGATCGGCCCCTCGAATGAGCCCCACGCCCGGGGACTCTCCCGCAATTGCACTTTCAGGCTCGACAGGGTGCGGCCTGCCTCGCCGCACCTACCCTGTCGGCACGCATCGGCAAGCAGGCCGTGCAGATGCCTCGACATGAATTCGGTCGTCGTGTTTTGCCCGGCGAGTGCCGGATGCTCGTCCAAATTCTGGTAGTCGAATTCATCCAATATACTGCGTAGTTCGGTTTTCGCGAGGTCTATGTCGATCAAGAAATTCAGATGGTCGAGCGTAGCAGACCGGAACTCCACTTCGACCACCAACGTGTTGCCGTGTAATTTTTGCGCCGGTCCGAAGACCGCCCCGCGAATACTGTGCGTAATCATGATGTGGTCCGTGACGGTCAGACTAAACATGTATTCGGCTCCACACGGTGTAAATCCAGCGTTGCCCGGTCACGGGCAATTCGTTTTTGTAGCGTCTTAGTAGCCTCGTTCCCAATCGATCGCATTCTTCAGCGGCCGGCCATCCAGCCACGCCCGAAGGTTATCCCGAAACAGCTCCATACCGCCATGCCGGTCCTCGTCGCTGGCGCCGGAGATATGCGGTGTGATCAGCACGCGTGGATCGGACCAAAGGCGGCCCATCGGGGCGTGCTCGAATTCGCCGGTATAGACATCCAGCGCCGCGCCGCGCAGGTGATCGCTGGCCAGTGCATCGGCGAGGGCGTCCTCGTCGATGATCTCACCCCGGGCAACGTTGACCAGGATGCTGTTCGGCTTCATCGCGGCGAAACGATCTTTATTGAACAGCCGGTTGGTTTCCGGCGTCCACTGGCAGCAGATAGCGACGATATCGGCGTCGGGCAGGAAACGATCGAGATCGGCGGCGCCCCCGATTTCAGCGAACCCGGCGGGCAGGTCGGTCGTCTTGTGGCGGCGGGTGCCGACCACGCGCATGCCCAGGGCAGCGCACAGGCGCCCAACCTGCATGCCAATGCCGCCGGCGCCGACAACGCACACGGTCTTGCCGTCCAGCATGATCGGCCGATAAGATCGAGAACTGAACGCGCCTTTTTCGCGATCGGCCGCTGCCCTGTGCAGACCTTTGGCGAGGTGCAGGATGCCCGCCACCGCATATTCCGCGATCGCCAGCCCATTGGCCGATCCACGCGATGTCGTTACGGTGACATCGCTGCCCCACAAGTCGCCGCGCAGCAGGTTGGACGCACCGGCCGGGCGTTGATGGAACCATCTCAATCGCGGTGAACGCATGCGCAGGTCCAGCGGGAACGGCCAGCCGCCAACGATAATGTCGGCGCCGGCGAGCAGGCGGTCCCGGTCCTCGCGATGCCCCCGCCCATTGGCGTTCGGCAAGAGGTAGCGTTCCGCCGTGAAGGCCGGCCAGGTTTCGCGATACTCGCCGTCGAACCAGCCGCCGGCGTCGGTGATTTTGACCGATGGATCGATGGCCTCGATCTTCGCACGATCTTCGGGGGACAGGCGGGTCAGGGTCAGGATGTTTGGCATGAAGGCCTTCGCGGTGGGGACGGCGGATATACAGTAATGTAGGTTAGCCAGCATTCAAAGCGGCGCGGCCGGGGTAAGGTCACGCCTCGGGTCACGGTCGATCCGGTCCAGGGCGCCACCGAAGGCGCTCTCCGGGGCAGCGTTCAGGCACACGAATTCCTGTGCGATGCCGTCATTCTGAGCGACGACGCCGAGCATGCCATCATCGCACCACTCGACTGCTACGTCAGAGCACGGTTTCGCCCCGCCTGATGGCATCGGGAACAATAATATTATTCCTGATACCCATTTGATCGCTTGCATCCGGAACAGGCGGCGCCGGCGTACCCCTGGTTTTACCTCTATGACATAAACGCTTTCGCTGGATCGCTGTGGTCTCCAACGAAAGCGCATCAAGGTCTAGGCCAGCCGGAAGCCGCTTCAACAGGTCCGTCGGGACAAGTGCCGTAGTTTGCACCTGTATTTAGAATCGTATCAATTCGCGTCGGGTCAAGTCTTATTTTAGCGCCTATGGCGATACCTCCCCCTCTCGACGCCGGGCCTTCGGCACGCCATTTGTAGGGCGTCGAGGAGTTCGCCTTATGTCGCAGACCGTTCTGAGCTCGCCGCCCGGCTTGATCATGCCCCCGGCGCTGTTCATGCCTCAGAAGCAGCCCGCCAAACCGATGACGCGGCGGCTGAAGGTAGTGTCCGAATATGAACCCGCCGGGGATCAGCCGGCGGCGATCAAGGAATTGGTGCGCGGCGTCGTGGCGCAGGACCGCGATCAGGTGCTGTTGGGTGTCACCGGGTCGGGCAAGACGTTCACCATGGCCAAAGTGATCGAGGAGATTCAGAAGCCGACCTTGGTCCTTGCCCCCAACAAGACCCTTGCAGCGCAGCTTTATGGCGAGATGAAAAGCTTTTTCCCTGACAACGCGGTGGAATATTTCGTTAGCTATTACGATTATTATCAGCCGGAGGCGTACGTCCCGCGCACCGACACCTACATCGAAAAAGACGCGCAGATTAACGAGCAGATCGATCGGATGCGGCATGCCGCCACCCAGGCGCTGCTGGAACGCAACGATGTGATCGTAGTCGCCTCGGTTTCCTGCATATACGGTATCGGCTCGGTTGAGACTTACTCGAAAATGGTCGCTAAGCTGGCTGTCGGCGGCAAGATCGACCGCGACAAGCTGGCGAAGGCCCTGGTCGATCTACAATACCGGCGTAATGATACCGCTTTCACCCGGGGTTCATTCCGGTTGCGCGGCGAGATCGTGGATATTTTCCCGAGCCATTATGAGGATCGGGCGTGGCGGGTCAGTTTGTTTGGGGATGAGATCGAGTCGGTGCATGAATTCGACCCGCTAACCGGCGAAAAGACCATCGAACTGAAAGAGATCACTGTTTATGCGAACAGCCACTATGTGACGCCCCGGCCGACGCTGGCGCAAGCGGTGCGCGACATCAAGATCGAGCTGAAGGAGCGGTTGGCTGAACTGAATACCCAGGGAAAGCTGCTGGAAATCCAGCGGCTGGAACAGCGCACGATGTTCGACATCGAAATGATGGAGACGACCGGGTCTTGCAAGGGAATTGAGAACTATTCCCGGTATTTGACTGGACGGGAACCGGGCGACCCGCCGCCGACGTTGTTTGAATATCTGCCGGAGAATGCGTTTCTGATCGTCGATGAAAGCCATGTTACGGTGCCACAGATCGGCGGGATGTATAAGGGGGACTTTAACCGGAAAACCGTGCTATCGGAGTTTGGGTTTCGTTTGCCGTCCTGCATCGACAACCGGCCGTTGAAGTTCGAGGAATGGGAACGATTCCGGCCGATGACGGTGTTCGTTTCAGCTACTCCCGGGCCTTGGGAGATGGAGCGGACAGGCGGTGCGTTCGCGGAACAGGTGATCCGTCCCACAGGTTTGATCGACCCCGTAACCGAGGTTCGGCCGGTCGAGCATCAGGTCGATGACCTGCTGCACGAATGCAAAGCGACGGCTGCGGCTGGTGGGCGTGTGTTGGTGACAACGCTGACGAAACGGATGGCGGAGGAATTGACCGACTACATGACCGAGCAGGGGGTCAAGGTTCGGTATCTGCATTCGGATATTGATACGTTGGAGCGGATCGAGATCATCCGCGATCTCCGGCTGGGCGTGTTCGACGTGCTGGTCGGGATTAACCTGTTGCGAGAGGGTTTGGATATTCCCGAATGTTCGCTTGTCGCCATTCTCGATGCTGACAAGGAAGGGTTCTTGCGATCGAAGACGTCGTTGATCCAGACGATCGGCCGGGCTGCGCGGAACGTGGATGGCCGGGTGCTGTTGTACGCGGACACGATGACCCGGTCCCTGCGCGCGGCGATTGAGGAGACGGATCGTCGCCGCAACAAGCAGCGGGCGTGGAATGAGGCCAACGGGATCACCCCGGTTTCAATCCGCCGGCAGATCGGTAACGTGCTGGAAAGTGTGTTCGAACAGGATTACGTTACGGTATCGCCGGTTAAGGGTTCGGATGCGACCGAGTTCGTCGGCAAAAATCTTAGGGCAACGATCGCCGATATGGAAAAGCGGATGCGTGCCGCGGCAGCCGATTTGGAATTCGAGCAGGCCGCGCGGTTCCGCGACGAGATCAAACGGTTGGAGGCATTGGACCTCGGCCTGCCGGCACCGCCGATGGCGAGCGCGTTGTCGCGTCCCCCGAAGCGCGGGCAGGCGCCGGAGCCGATGGGGCCGGGCGGCGGGGGATACGATCCGGCGAAGCGACGCGGTGGGGGGAAGAAGCGGCAGGGGCCATGACATCGGGGCGCGACCAGGCGTCGGCATAATCGGAGTGTAGTGGGTGGTTCAAGCGATGGCGCGTGCGAACAGAATTAGAATGCTGTCGCGTCTGTTCGCACGCGCTATCGCTTGAACCACCCGGGGTTGAAAGACCTTTCCACAGCGGGCAGCAAAAATCCCGGCCAAGTGCCGTTCGGCACAAAGCAGCCAGAGTCCACGACCCAAACAGCCGATCATCGGCAATGACGCAACCTTGCCTTCCGCTGCCGTTAGGGCACTGTCAGCCGCAACGACCCGACCATTGAAACCGGACCAAGCCATGCCCCAACCCCCCGTCCTTCTGTCCATCGACCCTCGCGGTGTCGCCACCGTCACCCTCAACCGCCCGGAGGTTGGCAACGCCTACAACGCCGCCATGCTCGAAGCCCTGATCCAGGGCCTGACCGTCCTTGCCAAAGACCCCGCCGTCCGCTGTTTGGTCATCAGAGGCGCCGGCAAGCACTTCCAGGCCGGTGCCGACATCCGTTGGCTCGGTGAAGTCGCGCATTACCCGCCGGCAGAGAACTACGCAGCCTCCATCGCGACCACCCGAGCGATGCAGTTGCTGAATGAGTTTCCGAAACCGACGATCGCGTTGGTGCATGGTGCCTGTTTCGGGGGCGGCGTCGGCATTGTGTGCTGCGTGGATGTTGCCTTTGCAACGCCGGACTCCTTGTTCGGCATTACCGAAATTCGCGTCGGCGTCTCACCCACGCCGATCTCCACCCACATGGTCAACGCCATCGGCCTTCGGCACACCCGCCGCTATGCCCTGACGGGTGAGCGTTTCGACGCACGCGAAGCCGAACGCATCGGCCTGATCCACGAAGTTGTCGCGGAAGACGCAATGGAAGCCAAACTCGCAGCGGTGCTGGACGCTGTCTTCCTCGGCAGCCCGACGGCCATCGCCATGACCAAAAGCAGCTTTCTCGGAGCCAACCACCTTTTGCTGGACGAACGTCAGGTTTCCATGCTGGCACACGAGGGCTGGACCCAGCGTCACTCGCCCGAGGGGCAGGAGGGCACGACAGCGTTCCGTGAAAAACGCACGCCGTCATGGTACATGCCTGCTCACCCGAACGTGTAGCCAATTGGGATGGGGCGAACCTCATCTTGACGGCCATGACTGATAAACCGCCATCGACATCCAGTGTAGTCAGTGCTCCCCCAAGGCGAGCGGCCAAACCGCCCGGCCCGTGCGCCATGGTCATCTTCGGGGCAGGGGGTGACCTGACGAAGCGCCTGTTGGTGCCGGCGTTGTATAATCTGGCGACGACCGGCTTGTTGCCAGAACATTTCGAATTGATCGGGGTGGATCTGGCCGACCTCGATGCCGGCAAATGGCGCGACAGCCTGCTCGAGATGATGCAGAGCTTTGTTGGCAAGGCCGCCAGTGAAAGCCGCATCGACAAGATCGATGAGGCAACCTGGAAGCGTCTGACCGGCCGTCTATCGTACATCAAGGGCGATTTCGGCGACGACGGGCTTTACAATGAACTGAAGCGGCAGCTCGACCAGAAAACCGGCACCGGCGGTAATTGCCTGTTCTACCTCGCCATCGCCGACCGTTTCTTCGGTCCCGTGGTGCAGAATCTCGGCAAAGCCGGATTGTTCGAGGAAAACTGGGACCAGGATGGCAAGAAACCGGAACACTGGCGCCATGTCGTCATCGAAAAACCGTTCGGCCACGACGAAGAATCCGCCAAAGCCCTGAACGCAGCCATCCTGCGGTGCGCACAGGAACACCAAATATACCGCATCGACCATTTCCTCGGGAAGGAGACGGTGCAGAACATCATGGCACTGCGATTCGCCAATGGCATGTTTGAGCCGCTGTGGAACCGCGATCGCATCGACCATGTCCAGATTACCGTCGCCGAAACGGTCGGCGTAGAATCCAGGGGTCGCTTTTACGAGAAAACCGGCGCTCTGCGAGACATGGTGCCGAACCATGTGTTCCAGTTGCTGGCGATGGTGGCAATGGAACCGCCCGCCGGGTTCGACGCCAAGGCGGTACGCAGCCGCAAATCCGACGTGTTCGCCGCGATGCGCACGGTGGCGCCCGAAGACGCTGTACGCGGCCAGTATGGACCCGGGCCGAACGGTGTTGCCGGTTACCGGCAGGAAAAGGACGTGGCGCCCGACTCCGGCACGGAAACGTATGTCGCGATGCGGCTGGCGATCGACAACTGGCGCTGGGCCGGGGTGCCGTTTTACGTGCGCACCGGTAAGCATATGTCGCGACGGGTCAGTGAAATCGCCATTCGCTTCAAGCCCGCGCCCTATGCTCCGTTCGAGGACACCGACGTCGCCGCACTGGCACCCAACTGGCTGCTGCTGCAAATTCAGCCGGACGAGGGGATCGCGCTGCAGTTCGAGGTCAAACGCCCCGGTCCCGCCGTCGATCTCGCGGCGGTCCGAATGG
The DNA here is from genome assembly GCA_025355085.1 of Rhodopila sp. Taxonomy (GTDB): domain Bacteria; phylum Pseudomonadota; class Alphaproteobacteria; order Acetobacterales; family Acetobacteraceae; genus Rhodopila. The sequence goes on along the minus strand of JANXLQ010000176.1, from coordinate 603 downwards.
CGTTCAAATATGCCGACTGGTTCCCGAAGGAACCGAATATCGGGTATGAAACACTGATCTACGATGTCATGACAGGTGACCAGACACTGTTCAATCGTGCCGACATGGTCGAGGAAACCTGGCGCGTGGTTGGCAAAGTCCTGGAGAATTGGTCACAAGAAAAGCCGGATAATGTCCTGAATTATGCGTCGGGAAGCGATGGCCCGACGTCGGCCGACGACCTGTTAACCCGGCAGGGACATGCCTGGCGGGCAGTCGCCGATGATGGACACGCCCACTGATCGGGTGGGCAGCCTCTCAGCTGATGCGGGTGCGCTACCCAAGAACACGCCTCTTCAGCAACGATCGATGCGGGCGCCAATGACCGTCAGGTACGGTCAGGACGCACCGGCCGTGGAACCGCCAAATCGCGGGCGCTCCGGCCCCGGATCATTAGTAACGCCGCACGCCTCCGCACCTATATCGCCGCCCCACCCTGGCTGCGACAAATTCCGCCGAAAACTCCATTCGCAGGAAGACTCGACGCAACCCCCGTGTCGTGGCGGGGGATTGCCTCGTATCGCCAGCGATGATGCCGAAAATCCTATCCCGGGAATTTCCGGG
>JANXLQ010000150.1 GCA_025355085.1 Rhodopila sp. | reverse complement strand
TTCCGCCGCCTCAAACGGCACGCCCACCGCCAGCAGCAGATCGACGACCACCCGATGCCGCGCCCGCACTCGGGCCGCCAAACTCTCACCAGCCTCGGTCAGGAACACCCCGCGGTAGGGCTTGGCCACCGCCAGGCCTTCCCGCTTCAACCGCCCGATCGTCTTGATCGCCGTCGCGTGCGCCACGCCCAGCCGCCGGGCGATGTCGGTCGGCCGAGCCTCACCGCCGTTGGTCATGAGGTCCGAGATCAGTTCTACATAATCCTCCAGCAACGCGCCGGACTGTGCCGAACGCGCCTTGCAGAACCGGCTGGCCTGCGTCGGCTCCGCTGGTAGTACCGAGGCCGGCCGCGTTGGGTTCTCCACCATAAAATCTGACATCACTCGGTTGATCGCCCTACCGTCAACCTAATTTCCGAAACTTTGCAACAGCAGGATCGCATTCAGCGCCAACACGATAACGGTCGCCACCGCCGCAAGCGCCTGCAAGCCCCGCCCGATCGCGAATCCCGCCATCACGCCGGGGCGGCGCACCAGCACGAACAACGCGATCATCGGCACCGGCAGCACCAAACTGAGCACCACCTGACTCATAACCAGCGCATCCGTCGGCTGCACGCCAATCGCCACAACAATAACCGCCGGCACCATCGTAACCGCTCGGCGGACCCACATCGGGATGCGGAACCCGACGAAATCCTGCATGATAACCTGACCCGCCATCGTTCCCACAACCGAACTCGATATTCCGGATGCGAGCAAGGAGGTCATGAACGCCCCCGCCGCGACGACACCCATCAGCGGCAGCAGGGTATGATAGGCGGTTTCGATCTCACCTACGTCGGAATGTCCTTCGTGGAACATTGTCGCCGCCATCGCCACCATCGCCATGTTGACGAGCCCGGCAAGCCCCAGCGCCACCAATACCTCTGCGTTGGAATACTTGAGCAGCCGCCGCCGCTCCTGATCCGAACGCGCATTCACGCGATCGGTCATCAGGGCGGAGTGCAGGTAGATCGCATGCGGCATCACCGTTGCGCCCACGATGCCAACCGCCAGCGTGACACTGTCAGCGCCTGCAAGCTGCGGCACGACCGAGTGGAACAGAAACTGACCCCAGTCGGGCGGGGCGATGAACAGCTCCACCAGATATGCAACACTGATGATCCCGACAAAGGCGGTGATGATCAGCTCGATGGGACGAAATCCACGCGACTGTAGGCTTAACAGCGCCCAGGTGATGACAAAGGTGATCAGCAATCCAACCAGCAGAGGCAACCCGAACAGGACGCTGATACCGATTGCGGCACCGATTGACTCCGCCAGATCGGTGGCCATCGCCGCCACCTCGCTTGCGACCCACATGGTGAGCACCAGCGGACGCGGAAAATGCATCCGGCACAGTGCGGCCAGGGAGTGCCCGGTGATAATACCCAGGCGCGCGGACAGCGCCTGAAACAGCATGGCGATAATGTTGGCCAGCACCACGACCCAAAGCAGCATGTAGCCGTGCCGAGCGCCCGCCTGGATGTTGGTCGCGAAATTGCCGGGGTCCATGTAGGCGATCGATGCAACCACCGCCGGGCCAATGAACGGCAGCAGGCCACCCAGGCCGCGACGCCGTCCGCTCAACGCGCTTTGACCTGCTATCGCGGTGCGGGAGGACAAATTGGGACGGATCGCCACCTCACTCATCGGCGGTCCACATCCGGCAAAAATGAAGCTTCGACCATACATTACTCCCTTCACAACATAATGTAGCCTAGGCTACATTTCGAGTCCAGCAGATTGGCGCTATCGCGGCAAAGTCAAGCCTTGATGGCGATAACGGCGGCGACAGCCTGCCGGTCTCAGGCAGTGGCTTCCCCTAACCGAGAAGTGTGCTAAAGCCCCGGGTTCATGCGCCATTTCCTTGACTTCGAAAAACCCATCGCCGAGCTGGAAGGCAAGATAGAGGAGCTCCGGCGAATGTCGGAACCCGACGGCATCAACATTGCCGATGAGGTCGTGCGTCTTACGTCGGTCGCCGACAGGCAGTTGCGTGCGACCTACGGGCGCCTGACACCCTGGCAGAAAACCCAGGTGGCCCGTCATCCCGACCGTCCCAAGGCTAAAGATTATATTGAAAAGCTGATTACCGACTTCACCCCGCTCGCCGGCGACCGTGCGTTCGCCGACGACGCCGCCGTGCTCGGTGGCATGGGCCGGTTTCGTGATCGCCCCGTCATGGTGTTGGGCACTGAAAAGGGTTCCGACACCGATTCCCGCGTGAAACACAACTTCGGCATGGCTCGGCCAGAGGGTTATCGCAAGGCCCGCCGCCTGATCGAACTGGCCGGCCGCTTCAACATGCCGATCCTCACCTTTATCGACACCGCCGGCGCGTTTCCCGGGATCGACGCCGAAGCGCGCGGTCAGGCCGAAGCGATCGCCCGCTCCATTGAGGCGTGTCTGGAAGCACCGGTACCGGTTATCGCGACCATCATCGGGGAAGGCGGATCGGGCGGCGCCATCGCCTTGGCGGCCGGCGATTACATCCTGATGCTTGAACACGCGGTGTATTCGGTGATCTCGCCTGAGGGCTGCGCGTCGATTTTGTGGCGCGACGCCACGCAGGCCGCTATGGCAGCCGAGGCGCTGCGTCTGACCGCCGAAGACCTGCTGCGTCTGAAGTTGATCGATCAGATTGTGCCGGAGCCGCTGGGTGGCGCTCAGCGTGACAAGACCGCAACGATGTATGCGGTGGGTTTGGCAATTGAGCAGGCGCTTGCCGACCTCAACGGCACCGGCGGGGCAACCTTGCGGCAGCGCCGGCGAGAAAAATTCCTGGCGATGGGCCGGGAAACGATCGGCTAATCCCCGCGTATGGCCCAAACAACAAAACCCTGCTTAGATACAGACGGGGATAATCGGTAAACGAGGCTAATTGGTAAAACGTCATGCGTGAGGAAATATCCGCCTATAAGCGCGAGCGCATTCTGGAAGAAGCGGTCAAGCTGTTTTACGAGCGCGGGTTTAGCGGCACTACTTTGGACGACATCGCCGGCAAACTGGGGGTGACGAAGCCGTTCATCTACACGCATTTCCGCAGTAAGGTGGAGTTGCTGGAGGCGATCTGCCGTCCAACGATCGAAATGTCGCTGGAAGCCATCGCTAGTGCCGCGCAACGGCCCGGGACAGCGGCAGAGCGCCTGTTCAACGGGGTCGTCGATTTCAGCAAGGTCGTGTTGCAGCGGCAGGGGAATATCGCGGTGTATTTCCGCGAGGAAAAAAACCTGTCCGAGGCTGGACTGGCCGACATCAACGCCCTGCGAAAGCGTTTCGACCGCGTGCTGAGCGAGTTGCTGAAGCAAGGTGCGGAGGCAGGTGAATTCGCCGTTGAGGACGTACGCATCACGGCCCTGGGGATCGGCGGCATAGTCAGTTGGGCATACACCTGGTACCAGCCGGGTGGCCGCCTGACGATCGAGGAAGTAGGCACGAAGTTAGCGCATATCGCGCTGCAAATGGTCGGCGTTCAGTCGGCGGAGCGGGTTTCTACTTCAACTTGAAGCCGCGCCTGGTCCAGACCTCCCGAGCGGCCGTAGTGTTTAGAAAGGCCAGGAATGCCCGGGCGCCCGGGGTATCGCCGGACTTGGTTACGGCGAACGGGTAGGTGATCGGGTCGTGACTGTTGTCAGGGAATACGCCCGCTATTGCCACATTTTTTGAGGCGGCGGCATCGGTGGCGTAAACGATACCCGCTGGCGCTTCCCCTCGCTCCACCAACAGCAAAGCCGACCGAACGTTGGAGGTAGCGGCAAGACGCCCCGCGACCGTTTCCCATAGCCCCAGCTTTCGTAGCGCCTGTGCGGCATAGATACCGGCGGGCACATGCGCCGGATCGCCGACGGCAAGGCGACCATTGGAACCGAGCAGCTCAGGTAGATTGAGGCCGGGTCCAATGATGAGGCGGAGGGGGTGGCTGGCCGGCACCACCAACACAAGATCGTTGCCTAACACGTCGTGGCGCGTGTCCGGCGCGATCAGCTCGTGCCTGGCCAGATCGTCCATCCACTGCTCATCGGCGGAGGCAAATATATTTGCCGGAGCGCCTTGCTCGATCTGACGCGCGAGCGTGGAGCTGGACGCAAACGACAGGCGCGGCGCATCGTGCCCGGCCTGAACCCACAGTTCGGCAATATCTTTCATCGCGTCAGTCAGGCTGGCGGCGGCGAACACTGTCAGCGTCTGTGCGCGGGCCTGTAGTGGCGCGAGGATCAATAGCAAGAACAGAAAAAATCGCATGGAACCTCGGAGGATTTGCCGTCTGACTGTGAACCGGGCGGTCACCATTGCGGCGAATATCTTGCCTGCCGAACCGTGTGCCTACAGTGCTTCATCGGTTCCGCATCATGGGCCGGACGATATAGCGGACTGGATATAGCGGCAAGCGCCGGTGGGCTTGTGCCGCACGCGGCACGTTGGGCCGTCGTTACGGCCGGTTGATCTTCATCCGGCGGCGTGTTCCACTTTGTTATACCAACCCGTGCAGACAGCGACACATGCAGTCAGCCCCGGGCATCGTCATGGCGCACGAAGGCGCCGGCCGCCCCGGCGGTTCGTGCGCAGGGTGGCCGGGACACGACTTAACCATGACGGAGACGACATGGTTTCCTTCATTGCTGCCCGACCGCCCACGAACTCCCGTCATGATCCCGACTTTCGCCGGGCCATGACAGGAGGCAACCGCATTGTCCCAAAAATTCCTCAGATTGGTATCACAGGCCCGCCTGAGTAATGAACTTAGTGTTCAGATAGGCCTCGATCGCCTCCGATCCACCTTCTGAACCATAGCCCGAATCCTTCACGCCGCCGAACGGAACTTCCGGCAAAGCCAGACCCATGTGGTTGATCGTCATCATGCCGACTTCCACCGACGCGCCGATCGCATTTGCCGTCTTCGCCGACCGTGTGAAGGCATAGGATGCCAGGCCGAATGGCAACCGGTTGGCTTCAGCCACCACATCGTCGAAGCTGCCGAACGGCGAAATCAGCGCCAGCGGCCCGAACGGTTCCTCGTTCATGACGCGGGCGTTCATCGGCACATCGGTCAGGACCGTCGGTTCGAAAAAGTTGCCCTTGTTTCCAATCCGATTGCCGCCCGTACGGATGGTAGCGCCCTTCTGCGCGGCATCCCCAATGAAGCTCTCCATCGCGGTGATGCGGCGGGCATTGGCCAGCGGCCCCATGCTGCTGCTGGAGTCCATGCCGTCGCCGACCTTCAGTTTCTTCGTGTGCGCGACAAACCCCTCGACGAATTGCTCATAGACCTTTTCCTGCACCAGCATGCGCGTAGGAGATACGCAGACCTGCCCGGCATTGCGGAACTTTGCCCCGGCGAGCATCCGGCTGGCCATATCGACATCCGCATCGTCGAATACGATGGCCGGCGCATGACCGCCCAGTTCCATCGTCACGCGCTTCATGTGTGCCCCGGCGATGGCCGCCAACTGCTTGCCGATCACGGTCGAGCCGGTGAACGACATTTTGCGGATCACCGGATGCGGGATCAGATATTCCGAAATCTCCGACGGCACGCCGTAAACCAGATTGATCGTCCCGGCCGGCACGCCAGCATCCGCGAACGCGCGAATGAGTTCAGCCGGAGAAGCCGGGGTTTCTTCCGGAGCCTTCACGATAATCGAGCAACCCGCCGCCAACGCCGCCGACAGCTTGCGGACGACTTGGTTAATTGGAAAATTCCACGGGGTGAACGCGGCAACCGGACCAACCGGCTCTTTGATCACCAACTGATACACACCCTCGGCGCGGGCCGGAATGACACGGCCATAAGCTCGGCGGGCTTCCTCGGCGAACCAGTCGATCACGTCCGCACCGGCCAGCACTTCGCCTTTGGCTTCGGCCAGCGGCTTGCCCTGCTCCAGCGTCATCAGCTCGGCGACATGGCTTGCACGTTCGCGCAGCAGGTCGGCGGCCTTGCGCATGATTTTGGAACGGTCGAAAGCGGAGATATTACGCCACGTCCTGAACCCCTTGTCCGCGGCTTCAAGAGCGCGATCGAGGTCGGAGATCGACGCATGCGGCACGGTACCGATCTTGTCCCCGGTGGCCGGGTTGACCACGTCGATGGTGCGCCCGGCGGCCGCCGAACCCCATGTGCCATTGATGAAAAGCGAAACGTCGGAA